>DIYG01000004.1 GCA_002428935.1 Halieaceae bacterium UBA6060 | reverse complement strand
GCGCCGGGTCGCCATAAGCCTGGCGGGCCGCAGCCGCTGCGCCGGACTCACAGGCCAGCCCTGGGCCGACTTCCTCAATGAGCTTGGTAAAGACCAGGGTCCCTTTTTTGACGCCACCCTCGCCGAGTTGCCCTACCAAAAGGAGGTTCGGGAAGCTGACGGCAACGATGCTTTGGAAGCTACCCGCAACTGGCTTGCGGTGCTGGAGCGTCCCGCGTGATCACCTTGCTCTGGCCCGCCGCCCTGCTTCTGCTCCCGCTGCCCTGGCTGGTTAGACGCCTTGCGCCGGCAAAAAAAACCGAACGACCGGCCTTGTGGGCACCGTTCTTTTCCCGGTGGCAGGGCTTGGCCGAAGACCGAGGCGGTAAGGTTCGAGCCCTATCACGACGCTTACCCGCCCTGATGCTCTGGCTCCTCTGGTGTTGCCTGTGTCTCGCCGCCGCCCGTCCCCTGTGGATCGGCGAGGCGGTGGAGCTACCCAACAGCGGGCGCGACCTGATGCTGGCGGTGGATATCTCCGGGAGTATGCGCGTGGAAGACATGCAGCTCGGCAACGGCATGGCCCGGCGTATTGATGCGGTGAAAGAACTGGGCAGCGATTTTATGTCACGGCGCTCCGGCGACCGCCTCGGCCTGATCCTCTTTGGCAGCCGTGCCTACCTGCAATCGCCGTTGAGCTTCGACGTACAAACAGTACAGCGTTTCCTCCGCGAGGCGCAGATCGGTTTTGCGGGACAAGAGACCGCCATCGGTGACGCCATCGGTCTGGCGGTGAAGCGCCTGCGAGAACGCCCCGCGAGCAACCGGGTTTTGATTCTCCTTACCGATGGTCAGGATACGGCGAGCACCGTAGATCCCCTGGAAGCAGCGCGCCTCGCCGCAACCCTCGAAGTTCGCATCTACACCATTGGCATCGGTGCCGAATCCCTGACCCTTCCCGGTCTTCTGGGCTCTCCCCTGGGCTCGCGAACAGTTAACCCGTCGGCGGATCTCGATGAGCGCAGTCTCCAGTCCATCGCCGACGTTACCGGTGGGCGGTACTTCCGCGCCCGGGACCCGGCAGAGCTGGCGACCATCTACAGTCTCCTGGAAGAACTCGAACCCCTTGAGGTCGATGTCGCGCTCTATCGTCCTCAGCAATCCCTCATCGCCCTACCCCTTGTGGCCGCTATCGCCCTTAGCTTTGGGCTGGTCTTGCATCAGCTCTGGTCCCAGCGGCCACAAAAGCCATCGTCTCTGGCGACGGAGGCGAGTTGATGGAGTTTTTCGATAACTTTCATTTTCTGCGGCCGGCCTATCTGTTGATGCTTCTGCCCGGTGTTGTTCTGGGAGTCATGCTCTGGCGCCAGCGAGGCCGTGAAGCGAGCTGGTCTAGGGTCGTTTCCCCCGAGCTACTGCCGCACCTGATCAGCAGTCACTCCGTCCGTCGCAGCCGCGCAGGCATACCGGCACTCCTTCTGGCCTGGTGCCTGGCCTCTCTTGCGGCGGCAGGGCCCAGTTGGCAGCAACTGCCACAACCGGTGCTGCAAAAACAGGATGCGCTGGTTTTGGTGATGGATCTCAGCTATTCCATGTTGGCCACGGATCTTCAGCCGTCACGCCAGGATCGCGTGAGACGGAAACTCCTGGATCTGCTGCGGGATCGCCGGGAGGGACTAACGGCGCTCATCGCCTACGCCGGTGATGCCCATATTGTTGCTCCCCTGACGGACGACAACCCCACCATTGCCAACCTGCTACCCGCTCTCAATCCCGGCATGATGCCCCTGCCCGGCTCCAATCCCGTGGAGGCCGTGGAGCGTGCCCTTGCCCTTCTGGATTCCGCAGGCGTGCGTCAGGGTCGGATCCTTGTCGTGACCGATGGGATCACGGATCGAGACAGCGAAGCGCTGATAAAGCTTATGGCCGACCAACCGCGACAGCTCGCCCTCCTCGGCGTTGGCACCGACGTGGGCGCCCCCATCGCGCTACCCGGAGGAGGATTCTTACGCAGCGAAGAGGGCGAGCTAATCGTTCCCAAGCTTGATGAAGCCCCTTTATCCCGGCTGGCCGCGAGCAGCGGCGGTCGCTATCGCAGCATGAGCGTCGATGACAGCGATCTAAAGGCGCTTCTGGCTGAGAACTTTGTCGTTGATGAGGACGATACCATCAGCCTCGACCGGCGCGCGGACCGCTGGCAGGACATGGGTTATTGGCTGGTGTTACCTCTCCTGGTGCTGACCCTGGGCAGCTTCCGCCGCGGTCTTATTTACTCGCTGCCCCTGGCTCTGTTGCTACCACCGGACAGCGCCCAGGCCTTGGAATGGCAAGACCTGTGGCTGCGAAAAGACCAGCAGGGACAACAGGCGCTCCAAGCCGGCGATCCAGAGCGCGCCGCTGGCTTGTTCGAAGACTCCCGGTGGAAAGGCACGGCGGCCTACACCGCCGAAGACTACGAGACGGCCGAAGAAGCCTTCGCCGTCGATGAGTCCGCCGACGGCTGGTACAACCGCGGCAGCGCGCTCGCCGCTGCGGGCAATTACGACGACGCGATCTCCGCCTACGAGAAGTCCCTGGAGTTACAACCCGATCAGGAAGACGCCCAGAAGAACATCGAAACTCTCAAGCGTGTGCAAGAACAGCAGCAGCAACAGCAGAGCCAGCAAGGGGATCCCAACCAACAGCCGCAAAACGATGATCAATCTCAAGATCAGCAGCAGGGAGATTCCGGCCAACAAGAACAGCCGTCGGGCAACTCCGAGCAACAGTCCCAGGATCAAAACCAGGAACAGCAATCCCAGGATCAGAGCAATCAACAGGGCCAAGACGGATCCCAGGAGCAGGATCAACAATCCTCCAGCGAGGGGCAGGAGCCGCAGGAAGACTCGGGAAGCCAGGGCGAAGAAGAGCAGTCCGAGCAGCAGGCCGGTGGACAGCCCATGCCCCAGCCGGACATCGATACCAGCGCCATGCAGGAGGATCTAGAGCGGGATCAGGCCATGCAGCAATGGTTACGGCGAGTACCCGATGACCCCTCGGGCCTCTTGCGAGAGAAATTCCGCTACGAAAGCCGTCTCCGGCAACAACAGGGAGAAAGTCGTGCCAGCAAACAAATTTGGTAGCGTCCAGATCATTCTATTGACGCTCTGTTTGGGACTCCCGAGCCTGAGCGCCGAGGCCGCGTTGTTCGCGTCTCTGGATCGCTACCGCATCGCCATGGGCGATACGGTACGCCTGACGCTGCGGTCCGACGATGACAGTGATCCCGGTGACGCGGACCTCAGCGGACTACGAGAGCACTTTGATGTACTTGAGCGCTCCTCCAGTGTCAGCACTCGGATGATCAACGGTCAGCGCAGCCAGAGTCGAGAGCTAATTCTGGAAATCACACCGCAACGCCAGGGCTCCATCGTCATTCCACCGTTCACCGTAGACGGCAAGCGCAGCGAAGCCCTGGCCGTAGAAGTGGGGCCCGAGCCTCAGGCTAAAGCCGCCGATGAAATCGTCACCTTCGAGGCAGAAATCGATCGCGACACGCTCTATGTTCAGGGCCAGCTCCTGCTTACGCTGCGGGTACAGCAAGCGGTAAACCTCGAATCGCGGAGCATCACGGAGCTGGACATCGCCGGCGCTTTCGTCGAGACCCTGGGACAAAACTCCTTTCAACGCATGATCGATGGGCGCCCCTGGCTGGTTCACGAGATTCGCTATGCGATCTTCCCCGAGGCCAGTGGAAAACTGGTTATCCCCGCGCAGACCTTCTCCGGCAGAATGGGCGCCGGGCGGCGCACCTTGTTTGACACGCGACCGGCGGGGCGATTGATTCGCCGCCGCACGGAGGCCATAGCCGTAACAGTAGCACCGCGGCCCGCAGAGTTCCCCGACAGCACCTGGCTGCCCGCAGCAGAGCTAACTATCGAAGAGCGCTGGTCCGCTCCCCTGGATGAACTGCGGATCGGGGACTCGGTCACCCGCATCATTTCCGTCACCGCCGATGGTCTGCAAGGCGCTCAACTCCCTCCCATCGAAGGTAATGGCATCGACGGCTTGCGAGCCTACCCAGACCAGCCGGTGATCAACAACGTCAACGGAGACAATGGCATTACGGGCGTACGCACCGACTCCCTGGCTCTGGTCGCCGTCGGTGATGGAGACTACGAATTACCCGCCGTAGAAGTGCCGTGGTGGGATACCTCAACGGATACCCTTCGCATCGCCCGCCTACCCCCTCGCCGCCTGCGGGTAC
>DIYG01000047.1 GCA_002428935.1 Halieaceae bacterium UBA6060 | reverse complement strand
GACTCTGGAAGCGCATCCTCCACCAGCGCGGCAATAGCCCCCGCAGCTGCGGCATCGGTAAGATACCGCCGACCATCGTGATGCTCACCGCGCAGAGCGACAAACAGATCTCCCGCCGCCAGGGCACGACTATCCAGGCACAGACGTCCGGTCACCCGTAGCTCAGGAACCGGCTCGGCCAGCCCCTGGAGCAGCTCAGAGAGGGAAAATGATCGGGGCGCCATCACAGGACCGGCTCTTCCGATGTTGAGGCGGCGAGCATGTCTTCCTGCTCATCCAACTGCGGTGCCACACCCAACAAGCGCAGGGTTTCTCCGGCCACCCGGGCAAACACCGGAGCTGCCGCAGCGCCTCCGCCATAGTTATCGCCTTTGGGGCGATCCAACACGACCACGGTCACGACCCTGGGATTGTCGATGGGCGCAATGCCCGCAAAAAGAGCGACATACTGATCGTCCAGATATCCACCGGCGCCAACCTTGTGCACCGTGCCGGTCTTTCCACCCACCTCATAGCCAGCAATTCGCGCCCGTCTAGCGGTGCCTTCCTCGCCCGTAACGCCGTGCAGCACCTCGCGAAGCTGCCGCGCCGTACGGGTATCAATAATCCGTTTGCCGGTAGCCGCAACCGCATCGCGATGAAGAAGAGTCACATCCGGCAACACCCCACCATTGGCGAACACCGCATAGGCCCGGGCTATTTGCAACGGCGTTGCCGTGAGCCCATAGCCAAAGGCCAGGGTCACCTGTTCGATAGGGCGCCAGCGAGGACGCTGGGGCAGAAGGCCCGAGCTTTCCCCAGGGAAACCCGTAGCCGTGGGCTCCCCCAAACCAAAGCGTTGAAAAACGTCCCAGACGGGCTCCTGGCCGATATCCAGAGATACTTTGGTGATTCCCACCTGACTGGATTTTTGCACCACGCGAGCGAGACTGATCTCGCCGTAGTCCCGTGGGTCCGGCAGCACTTTACGGCCCACACGAATCCGTCCGGGACTCGTATCGATGATCGTGTCTGGCGAGTAGCGGCCGCTTTCCAGCGCCGCGACCATGGTCAGGGGCTTCATGGTCGAGCCGGGCTCAAAAACATCTGTGAGCGCACGATTACGAGTCTGGCTCATGGTCACGGCGCTGCGGTTATTGGGGTTAAAGTCGGGATGGCTGACGCAGGCGAGGATTTCTCCCGTTTGGCTGTCGAGGGTGACGATCACCCCGGCTTCCGCACCCGTGACCGTTACCGCACGACTGAGCTCATCGTGAAGTAGGTACTGGAGACGCAAATCAATCGCCAGCTGTAGATTCCGACCGGGCTGAACTTCTTCGACGATGCCGATGTCACGCACCGCATCGCCGCGTAGATCCTTGAGATAGCGTTTCTGCCCGGGGCGACCGCTGAGCCATTCATCGTAGGCCAACTCCAGACCCGCAACACCGCGACCATCGACATTGGTCATCCCTACCAACTGTGCCGCGACCTCTCCCGCCGGGTAGAAGCGGCGATACTCTCGCTGAGATCGAACCCCGGGAACCCCCAACGCCAGAACCTCTCGCGCCTGCGCCGGCACAAGATGACGACGGAGGTACATAAACCGTCGACCCGCGTACCGCTCGACTCGCTGCTCAAGCTCGCCTGGGGTCAGCTCCAGCAGCCCCGCCAGTTCGTTGAGATAAGCCCCTATCTCCAGTTCTTTGGGATCTGCCCACAGGGATATAACTGGCGTAGAAATGGCTAGGGGCTCACCTCGCCGATCGGTAATCAGCCCTCGGTAGGCCGGCAACTCAGCGGTCCGCACGGTGCGCAAGTCGCCCTGGTGTTGCAAAAACTGCGCACCGCGACCCATATCCAGAACCTGCAAGGAAAGCACCCGACCAATCAGGAGCAGGAACATGAGCACCACTAGACCCAGGACGACCCAGGCCCGCCAGCGATAAGACTGTGCGCTACGACCGGCGCTCATGGGCTCACCAACCGGGTGCGATCGTGGGGAGGAGCTTCCAGGCCAAGCGATGCACCGGCTTCCTGAGCGATGCGATGGTGCGAGGCCCAGGTACCCTGCTCCAACAGCAGGCGACTGTATTCCTCTTCGAGATACCAGCGCTCCGCCTCGATGTCCTGCAGGTCGGCGTAGAGACTTCGGCTCTGGTGCGTACTACTGATGATTGCGAAGGCGCTGGCCAGCACAAAAAGCAGAGCCGCCAGAAGCAGGAGCAAAGGTTGCAGAGAAACACTCATCTCAAAGCACCCGCTCGGCGCAACGCATGATCGCGCTCCGCGCCCGGGGATTAGCTGCCACCTCGGCGTCACTGGCGCGCACCGCTTTGCCCAGCAAGCGCATGCGTCCACCGGATTCTGCAGCGGTCACGGGAAGATCTCGCGGCAACTGCGGACCCCGCACCATGTCCCGGAGATAACGCTTGACCATCCGGTCTTCCAGCGAATGAAAGCTGATCACAACGAGACGGCCGCCCACCGCGAGGAGCGCCAGGGCATCGGCGAGAAAATCCCGAAGATCCTCCAACTCGCGATTCACGCGAATGCGAATAGCCTGAAAGGCCCGGGTCGCTGGATGCTTGTGCTTCTCCCAACGAGGATGAGCGGCACTGACAACAGCCGCAAGTTGCGCGGTACCCGTTAGCGGCTGGATCGCTCGCTCACGAACCAGCGCCTCGGCAATCCGGCGAGCGTATCGCTCCTCACCGTATTCTCGGAGCACGTCGGCAATCTCTTCCTCACTTGCTACCGCCAGCCACTCAGCGGCCGAGGAACCCCGACTCCGGTCCATACGCATATCCAGAGGGCCGTCATGCTGAAAGCTGAAACCGCGCTCTGCCTGATCGAGTTGAGGACTGGAAACCCCGAGATCCAGTAACACACCATCAACGCTGGATGCCCCTCGCGCCGCCAGCTCCCGAGGTAAATCGGCGAAAGACCCCCGATAGAAGGTAAAACGACCGTCTTCGGCCGCCAGGGGGCGAGCGACGTCCTCGGCCTCATGATCCTTGTCTACACCCAGAAGCTGACCGCCTTCGTTGAGCCTTCGGAGGATCTCCCGGGCGTGGCCACCGCGACCGAAAGTACCGTCGACGTAAAAGCCGGCGGGGTTGCCTACCAGCGCTTGGACCGCCTCGTGCAACAGAACCGTGTCATGGGCCGCAGTCATCTAGAGCGGCAGATTCATCAACTCGTCGGGAAGCGGCGTGTCGGCACCCACATCAGCGAGGGCCTTGTCACGCTCTTCTACCCAGAGATTCTCACACCAGATCTCAAGCTTGTTGCCCTGCCCCACCAGCACAAGCTTCTTTTCAAGTTTCGCGTAATCGCGCAAGGAAGGCGGCAGCAACATCCGTCCGTTGCTGTCGAGCTGAACATCCGTGGCATACCCCAGCATTAAACGCTGGAAGCGCTTCACGCCCGGATTCAGAGAAGGGAGATTTTGCAGATCCTGCTCGATGCGAACCCAGGAGGGCATGGGGTAGATGCTCAAACAGGGTGACTGGGTATCGATGGTGACGACGATTTCGCCACCGCAAAGCTCCAGAAGCGGCTCACGCTGGCGCGCAGGAATCGCAAGGCGACCCTTGGCATCCATATTGATGTGCTGCACGCCACGAAACACGGCTTTCCTACCCCTTTACTCCGGCTTGAACCACAAAAAGCCAGAAATCCCCACAAATCACCACTTAGCGACACTATAGGCTTCCGCAAAACCCAACGTCAAGGCTAACGGGGCGAAAAAATTCAGTGAATTCAGGGGTTTGGACGCTAAATCGGAGGTCGAAGGCGCCCATAGGAAGGATTCCAAAGGACGGTAAAAAATCACAAAAACAGGGCACTATGACCCCAAGCTAAGCTTTTACTTTAAGTAAAAGTGCATTTGATTATGCATTTGGGTGGTTTTAGGCGAAATCCGTATAAAAACCCTCGACGAACCTCCGTCAGATCCAGACGACAGGCCAAACCAGCCCTTGGATGCCACTTGATACCGGTGATGGCAGCCCCGATGAGCTGGCCAAGAGAGGCCTAAGGGTAAGAGGAGTGCCGAAATAGATATAAAGAAAAGGAGTTGGCCGGTAAGCCGGGTTCTGTCGAGGACGATCATTCATCTGGGACCGGTGTCGCCACCGGCCTCTAGCGACCTACCCGAATCCACTGCGGGCCACAGCGCTTGGATTCCTATTTGGTCTTGCTCCGAGTGGGGTTTACCATCGCCACCGCTGTTGCCAGCGGCGCGGTGCGCTCTTACCGCACCTTTTCACCCTTACCGCCAACCCTTACCGGCATCGACGGCGGTTTCCTTTCTGCTGCACTTTCCGTGGGCTCACGCCCCCCAGGCGTTACCTGGCACCCTGCCCTGCGGAGCCCGGACTTTCCTCTGCCGCACTAGGTGCACAGCGATCGCCTGGCCAACTCCGCGCGCAGGGTAGCGACGGCCCGTGAGCAACGCAAGACTGTCAAACCGCGGGCTCACTCCGAGCCTCGGGTGCTGTGAAGCGATTCATAGAGCTGCCGGCTGGGCAAGCCCGAATAGCTGGAGAGCAGCTTCGCCGCGGAACGGGCAGGCATGTGCTCCGCCATACCCTGAAGCAAGACTCGGAGCTTTGGCTCCAGCTGCTGCGACTCCTTGGGCGTAGGCCCAAGGAGCAGCACAATCTCGCCGCGAGCCTGATTCTCGTCCTCCAGCACCTCGGCCAGGAGCTCACCCAAGGTCGCGCGACGAATGGTTTCGAAACGCTTGGTGAGTTCTCTCGCGAAGGCCGCTTCGCGGTCTGGGCCGAGAAGGTCCACAAAATCTTCAAGCGTCGCCGCTATGCGGTGGGGAGCTTCGTAGAACACCAGGGTGGCGGTCGCCGTCGCAAGCTCCTCGATGCGTTTGCGCCGGGCTTCCCGGCGCTGGGGCAAGAAGCCTTCGAAGCTGAAGCGGTCCGTGGGTAAGCCCGCTGCACTGAGCGCGGCAATCGCCGCACAGGCACCGGGCACCGGTACCACTGCGCAGCCCAACCCCTGCACGGCGCGCACAAGTCGATAGCCGGGGTCTGATATGGATGGCGTACCGGCGTCACAAATCAAGGCCACGGCTTCCCCAGCCCTTATGCGACCGGCGAGCTTATCCGCCGCCACCGCTGAACTGTGCTCGTGGTAAGCCATTAAAGGGGTTGAGATTCCCTCGTGTTTTAACAGCTGTCCCGAATGCCGGGTGTCTTCAGCGGCAATGACCGCGACCCCGGCCAGCGTTTCTCGAGCTCGCTGAGACAGGTCCGCAAGATTTCCGATAGGGGTAGCTACTACGTAGAGCGCGGGTTCCAAGGTACAGGCGCTTCCTTATAATGCGCGGTCGGTGCCCGGCGTTGAGGTGCCAGGGGCAAGCGAGGATAGCATGGGCAAACAATCAAGCCGCCAAAGAAACACCGCTGTGGCCATGGCCATCGTGCTCCTGATGGGTTGCGCCGGCACCCCCGATACACCCCCACGGCGCACGGCCTTCCCCGGCGCAGCACCAGACGGATCAACGCTTGGGACAGAGTCTTCAGCAAACCCCGGTACCACAGAACTCGCCGAGAACCCGTTCTTTGAAGGCTTTGATGACGCTCTCTTTTCGGCGACCCGCGAAGCCCTAAGCCGAGGCGACTGGATCGCCGCTAGCCTGGCGCTACCGGAGCTGGCCGTGTCAGCTCCGAGCCCTTCCCAGCCGCCATTCCCCTCGGAGGAAGCGGAAGCCGTGGCCGAGGCACCTACACCAACCCCGTCGGCAACGGCACTGTGGATCCGTTATTACGATGCGCGAATCGCCCTTCTCCGTGGCGACCTTGGCTACTACGAGGGAGTCCTTACGGAACTCGTACAGGAACCGCTACCTGCTACCCTGGAATTGGAAATCCTGGAGCATCAACTCGGCGTAGCCGAACTCAGAGGCAAGAAGGCCGATCAGACCGTGCTGGCCTTCAAGCTAGCCAAAGCCGGTGGGCACCCCCGTCGCGCCGTTCACGCCTGCCAGGATTCCCTCTGGACTGCGGCCCAGGATCTAACGGATGGGGAGCGAGCGCAGTTGCGTAATGCCTATCCCGGCGAGCTGTCGGCCTGGCTCGATCTGGCGACAATCCACAGCGTTTCACCGGCCACGGAAGCCGCAGACAGCCTTGGCACCTGGCTGGACCTACACCCGAATCACGATGCCGCGCCGCGAGCAACAGCCCTCCTACAGGCAGCTCTGCGCGATGCGGGCGCCCAGCAGCTAACGCTGCTGCTGCCCTTGTCGGGCCCGCTAACGGAAGCCGGCGACGCCGTGGCACGTGGCTTTCTGGCAGGCTGGTACGCAGACCCGACATCGAACGTCGCCGTTGAGGTGCTGGACAGTCGACGCTTCGCCACACCTGAAGAGGCTTATCTCGCCGCCCGCGAGCGTGGTGCCTCCGTTGTCGTAGGCCCCCTGGGTAAACGGCAGGTGGACGCGATGTTAAGCAGCGCCGAAGCGACGGTGCCAGTACTGGCCCTTAATCGGCCCGAGCAGGCCCACGGCAGTGCAGCGCTACTGCAGCTTTCCCTGGCCCCGGAAGACGAGGCGAGGCAGCTTGCCCGCGTCGCATTCGCGGAGGGAAAGCGGCGAGCCTTACTCCT
>DIYG01000002.1 GCA_002428935.1 Halieaceae bacterium UBA6060 | reverse complement strand
GGGACTTCGAGCTGACCGGACAGTGGCAAGACATCATTCACATCGTCGATCCAGTCATGAAACAGGGTCACGGAACCGATGCCAAAACCGGAACCGCGCTTCTCGTAGCTGAGGTCTACGGTAACCGTAGTCTCGGGAGAGAGCTGGGGATTGCCCAACGCCAGCTCCACGTCACCGAGATCCGCGCCGCTAACGAAATCCTGAAGATCGAGTTGGCCTACATTGCGCAAAGCTCGCAACCGCCATTGGGACAAATCCGTAGGCGACCAGCTCATGGCCAAGCTGGGTTTCCAGAAGAAGAACGATCGATCTTCGCTGAAACCACCGATCTGCGTCACCGTCGAATCTTCGGCACCAAGAGCGGCGTCTATTGAGACGGCGCCGATGCGAAAGGAATCTGCGATAAGCAGATCGATACGCTCTTCTTCAACCTCTGACTCCGCACCGGGCACTGGCTGTTCCACCAGAGCATTACCCTCTAACTGACTGAGGGAAAACTGCGATTCCAGCGTGTTGTTGGTAGCTTCGAAATTGATCTCCACCGTGTGCCCGGCGAATCCCGCATAGTCCAGTTCGAGACGCCCGATGAGCTCTTCCGTCAGGCTCTTCCGTCGCGTCGAGGCTTCCGTTACACCGGGTATACCCAAGGGGCCACGGACCAGGGAACCCAGCTCCGTGTAGTCTTCATCGCGATACAGCCCAATCAGCTTGGCTCGCCAATCGCGGCCCATAGGACGCTCGATATCAAAACCCAACTCGCTATTAATAAAGCGATCACTATCGCCTTGAAACAAGATAAACGGCTCTTGTCTGCGAGGTGTCGGATAGCGCCGGGAGGTTTCACCACCTACGGAGATGAAGTAGCTCTTGGCTAGGTTCGCCGCTACCCGCGTTTCGCCAAACTGCGAACTGGCGTTTACCGTTGCGCTGTACTCTTCACCGTCTTCGTCGGACAGCTCGAAGCGACCCTCGCGTAGCTCCCCATCCCCGTTTAGGAGTCGTTCCCGGCGAGCGAGGATGCTCTTGAACTCACGGGCAGACAACGCAGCAGTGACCTGGCTTTGCCGTGGGTTAGCGCTGTAACTCAATTCCCCGAAGGGGAAGAAACCCCCACCGGGATCGTAGGTGGCGGCACCGGCGGTCCAGGCCCCGGAAGACGCGCCACCGCGACGAATAATGTTGGCCACCACATTTTGTCCGCGTAGATCGAGGCCACCGACCTGACCGCGAATCACTTCGATACGCTCCACATCCGCGGCGGGGATGCGACCGAGAATATCGGACGGGGCTTCACTCTTCGCAGAGATTCGAGCGCCATTGACGATCACGTTCCCGGCGGCACCGCCGAAGCCTCGACTTTCCGTGTCTCCGTCGTCCAAGACAAAGCCCGGCAGATTGTTGACCATGTCCAGAGCCGTCACGGGAGCGTAGCGGCGGAAAAACCCCGCTTGATACGTCAGCGTGCAGGCGCCCTCGGCGCATACCTGCGTTGGCTCCGTGACAGGGGGTGGGAGTTCCTCGCTTTGGAGCGCGTCCAGGGGGGCCGAGGCTGTATCTGAATCCTGGGTCTGGGTCAGAACGGGGGCATGGGCTGCAGCCTGGCCCTGGGACAGAGCATCAGGCCCAAAGCCCGCTAAAACGATCAGCAACGGGAGCGCTGGCAGGGGCGATGGTTTTCGAGGCAAGAACAAATTTACTTCCATTATTCTACGCCGGGGTTCACTCCCGGCGGTTCTTTCTGCCCGTGTCGAGGATCACCCAACAACGCGCGGCAGCGATAATGCCACAGTCAGAGTGACGCCGCTCGCGTAACGCGTTCTACCCTCGATAAGTTCCTCCGTGGCGTTAGCCAACTCTCAGTTTGCGTTAATAGCGCCAACTCTGAAGATCAGCTCCCTCCGGTGCAGACTCGGCGATCCGCTCCATGATTCGGGGTAGATACATGGTGTTGTAGCGCAGCCGGGTCAGATGATTACCGTTTTCGTGATCGCCGTTCCAGCAGTGCTCCGCTCGATCGCCATAATCCACTTCGCCGTCGTAATAGGGGTTGGTTGTACCTTCAAGGAACTCCTCGACGAGATAGACGGCGTTGTTGAGATAGTAGTTGTCCATGTCCCCCGTGTAGATATGCAGCTTGCCCGCCAGCTTTGGTCCAAGGGTGGCCCAGTCCCGGCGGAGGATGTAGCCCAGATCAAAGTTCTCTTGCCAATAGGCCGCCACTTCCGGATCGATGGCACCGGTTTCCGGGTCCCAGAGGTCCTTGGGATAGCCGTCCTCATCTGCCGGTGAAAAGGTCGCTTCCCAGATATCGAATTGCTGCCCCGAGCGATTGCGATCACCGAGAACCCGCTCGAGATCGTTGTAAGCTTTGATACTGACATCCACGTGGCCCAGGTAGTCTCGATGCCCAGGCCGCAAAACCTCTTGAAACTCACTGGGGTAATAGTAGGCATTGTCATCTTCATAGATGTTCATGCTCAGGTACGCGCGGAAGTCGATGGGATCCGGACAGGCGACGAAAGCGCCGTTGAACATATCTGGATAGAACATCTGCGTGGCCATGGCTTCCCAACCGCCGGTAGACCCGCCGTAGGTGAAACGTGCCCAGCCTTCACCCAAACCCTGAAACAGCTCTTCAATGTGGGGGATCAATTCGTGGTTGATCGCGTCGCCGTAGGGCCCCTGGGCCGC
>DIYG01000068.1 GCA_002428935.1 Halieaceae bacterium UBA6060 | reverse complement strand
CGGCGCGTCAGGGTGATCGCCGGGCGCTGGCCCGCCTCATCTCGGCGGCGGAACGAGGCGAGTCTCTACCGCCCTTACCCCTGATATCAACTGATCGTGAACAGGCCCTTTGCGTTGGGATCACCGGTGCACCGGGGGCTGGGAAATCCACGCTGGTTAGCGCGCTGACGAAAGCCTTGCTTGAAGATGAGGCCTCGGCGGCGGTGTTGGCCGTAGACCCCTCATCGCCCCTCTCCAGAGGTGCCCTTCTGGGAGACCGGGTGCGTATGCATCAGCATGCCACTGCCCCCAATGTATTTATTCGTTCCATGGCCACACGCAGCCATCACGGTGGTCTGGCGCGGGCCACGCAGGCCGCCCGTCGGTTGTTGCAGGATTGCGGTTGGCCCCTGGTTATTCTTGAAACCGTAGGTGTGGGTCAGGTTGAGCTTGAAGTGGTGAATACCGCCGATCTCATCGTGGTGGTGTTGAATCCCGGTTGGGGGGATGAGATCCAGGCTAACAAAGCTGGGCTGATGGAAATCGCCGATGTCTTTGTGATCAACAAGGCGGATCGCCCGGGTCTGGAAAACACCCGTCGCGACCTCGAAGCCGTGTTGATCAATCGACCTGCAGAGCGACGCCCACCCATCATCGAGACCATCGCTGTGGAAGGCGAGGGCATCGTTGAACTTGCCGCCGCCATACAGCGGGTCCGTCGCGAACTCCTTGCCTCCGGACAGATGGCTACACGTCGTCGACTGCAACTCCATAAAGAATTTGATCAGCAACTCGAGCGAGAGTTTGCCCGAGCCTTAGCCGGTGCGCGGTCCACGGAACAGTTTCATCAGCAGCTACAGCAGTTGGAAGACGGTGCTGTTACCGTCGAAGCGGCGGCGCAGCTTGTTCTCGCCCAGGCGCTCCCCGGCCCAGCTATCAGCAAAACTCAGGAGAGCGCTCCATGAGCGAACCGTTAGAACTGGTGGAAGATCAGGGTCTGTTGCGGGTAAGCCTCAACCGCCCCGACAACGGCAATGCCTTGAGCGTGGCGATGGTCGATGCGCTGGTGCGTTGCTTTGAGGGTCTGGCGGAGAATCCGCAGATACGGGTCGTCATCCTGCGGGCGGAGGGCAAGCACTTTTGCAGTGGCCTGGATCTCAAAGATCCAGAGTTGTCTCCAGCGGAGCGCACACCCGCTGCCGTGTGGGCCATCCAAACCCGTATCGCGCGCATTTATCTGGCGATGCGACGATGCCCGCAGCCCATCATTGCTGCGTTGCATGGTGCCGCCTGTGGTGGTGGCTTTAGCCTGGCTTTGGCCTCGGATCTTCGCGTCGGAGCGAAAGATCTGCGAATGAATGCCGCTTATCTGAATATCGGCCTAACCGGTTGCGATATGGGTAGCAGCTATTTTCTTCCGCGCCTGGTCAATGGCTCCATCGCCTCCCAGTTGCTGCTCACCGGTGAATTTATCGATGCGCAGCGGGCCCATGATCTGGGGCTCCTCGCCGCTCTTGTGGGTGCAGAGCAGTTGGACGAAGCCGCCGAACACTATGGGCAGCGCATGTTGCAGGCAGCTCCCATGGGGCTGCGACTGACCAAGGAAGCGCTGAATCACGCTCTGGACACCCCGGGGCTTGAGGCCGCCATGGCGCTGGAAAACCGCCATCAGAGCCTTCTGGCCCTAAGCGAGGATGCCAAGGAGGCGATCCGCGCGTTCGGCGAGAAGCGACCGCCGAAGTTTACCGGCTCCTAGAGCTTGTGGTCTTCGGGCCCCTATCCATCAAGCGTTCAGCGCTGACGTAGCACCGCGTCAGGATATATGCGCCCCGTACAACGCTAAATTCCCTCGCGGGCAAGCCTGAGTGCGCTGTCGCCCATGTTCCTGCACCGGCAAGGAGCTACCGTAGTCCCGTATCTCATGGACCTAAACAGCGGGTCCTGCGGTGTCCTGGTCTTTGCCGTGGCCATGCACCGTCGGTAGACAACAGGGAGACCGTAGCTATGGCTATCGAGAAAGACGTCCATCACTGGATGCTGCGCAAAATGCTGCTCAGTCGTCGCTTTGAAGAGGCCATAAAAGCAGCGTACATGGAGGGCAAAAGCCCACGCTTCAATATGGCCGATGGGCCCATCCCCGGTGAGATGCATTTATCGAACGGTCAGGAGCCCTGTGCCGTCGGCGTTTGTGCTCATCTGACGGATCACGATGTGGTAACCGCGACCCATCGACCTCACCACATCGCCATCGCCAAGGGCGTCGATCTCAAGGGCATGGCTGCGGAAATCTTCGGTAAAACAACGGGTCTTTCCGGCGGACGGGGTGGTCACATGCACCTGTTCGACCAGGCGGTAAATTTTTCTTGTAGCGGCATTATCGGCGAGGGGATGGGACCTGCCGTGGGCGCGGCGCTGGGTCGTCGCCTGGCCGGCGATGAAGGCATCGCCGTGAGTTTTATCGGCGAGGGCGCTGCGAACCAGGGGGCTTTCCACGAAAGCCTGAACCTGGCGGCGGTCTGGAACGTTGGGGTGGTGTTTGTCATTGAAGACAACGCCTGGGGTATTTCCGTAAGCAAACGATCCTCTACCGCTGTTGCCAGCAACGCCGAGCGCGCCGTGGCTTATGGCATGCCAGGGGTGCGCGTTGAGGGGAATGATCCCGAGGCGATCTACAGCGCCGCCGGGGAAGCCGTCGAGCGAGCGCGATCCGGCGGTGGCCCCAGCCTTCTCGAATTGAGTACGGTCCGCCTCGAGGGACACTTCATGGGTGATGCGGAGCAGTATCGCCCCCGGGAAGAGATGGATGGCCTGAGTCAAAACGATCCCATTCCTCGCTATAGCGAATCCCTCGCGGAACGGGGCCTGCTGTCCGCCGAAGATCAAGAAAACATGGAGCGGGAAGCCCAGGACGCGGTCGATGAGGCGATGGCCTACGCCCGCGAGTCGGCCCTGCCGGAAGTTCACGAAGCCTACCAATGCGTATTTGCCTGAGGACGGAACCATGACTGCACAAGCAACCCAGGGAACCGCCAGTCAACGCCTAACGATAGCGCGGTCCATGGCCACGGCGATTGCCGGAGAGATGCGCGCCGACGAACGGGTGGTGGTGATGGGGGAGGATATCGCCGCTCTCGGTGGTGTTTTTGGCAACTGTCAGGGACTGCTGGATGAGTTTGGCGCAGAGCGTGTTCGCGACACGCCCATTTCCGAGACAGCGTTCATCGGCGCGGCCGTCGGTATGGCGAGCGTGGGTTTGCGCCCCATCGTCGAACTGATGTTTGTCGATTTCTTCGGCGTGTGTATGGACGCAATTTATAACCTTGCCGCAAAGAACTGCTATTTCTCCGGTGGGCAAACCCCGATCCCGATGGTGCTGATGACCTCTGTAGGTGGGGGCTATGGAGACGCGGGGCAGCACTCGCAGTGCCTTTACGGCACTTTTGCTCATCTGCCGGGCATGAAAGTCGTGGTGCCCTCTGACGCCTACGATGCCAAGGGCCTACTCGTGGCGGCGATACGCGATCCCAACCCCGTGGTCTTTATGTATCACAAGGCCCTCCAGGGTATGGGCTGGTTGGGCACGGAAAAAGGTACCGTGGTGGATGTGCCCGATGATTCCTATACCGTGGACCTGGGAAAGGCGGCCATCAAACGACCGGGAAGCGACGTCAGTCTGGTTGGGTTTGGTCGTACCTTGCACGTGGCTCTGGCGGCCGCCGATGCCCTGGCGATGGAGGGTGTGAGCGCAGAGGTGATCGATCTACGCAGTCTTGTGCCCTTAGACAAAGAGACCTTACTAGGCTCCGTACAAAAAACCGGACGCATGGTGGTGATCGATGACGATTACCTGAGCTTCGGGGTTTCTGGCGAGCTTATCGCAACGGTTTGCGACGGTGCGTTTTCATCTCTGCGAGCGGCGCCGGCGCGAATTGCCCATCCCGACGTGCCCATTCCCTTCTCGCCGTCCCTGGAACGGCCCCTTTTACCCAATGTAGAGCAGGTCGTAGCCGCAGCGCGACAGCAGATGGAGACGCGCTAATGTCGGTGGATGTACAGGTGCCCGAGGGTTTGTGGGACAGCGAGCAGGAAGGTGTCGTGGGCACCTGGTACTACCAGTCCGGTGAGCAGGTGGAGGCCGGTCAGGTCTTGGCGGAACTACTTACCGAGAAGGTGTCTCACGACATTGAGGCGCCCGCCTCAGGGACCCTTGAGATTCTGGTGCCAGAGGAGGGGGTCGTGGTCATCGGAGCTCCCATCGCCCGCATCCTATGACGGATCTTGCGGCAGCCTCGCCCGTAAGGCTGAGCGGTGTGCGCGGGCTTATCGCCCGGCGGATGACCGACAGTCTCAAGGAGTCCGCACAGCTGAGCTTTCACGCCAGCGCCGATGCAAGCCAGGCGCTCGCATTGGTGGCATCGCACCGTGAGCGAGGCGTTCCTCTGTCCCTGGAAGACGTGGCGGCCTGGGTATTTGTGAAGTGTTTGAAACAGTATCCCAGCTTTAATGGCCTGTTGATCGATAAGAGCTTTCAGCCCGCAGCGGCGATTCATCTGGGGATGGCTATCGGCGTTACAGAACACCTGACCGTGGCGGTGGTGCGCGATGCCCAGGCCATGACTTTGGAAACCCTGGGAGAGGCTCGTCGCGAGCTGATTGAGCAAGCCAGGGCGGGCACGCTGGCGGCGGAGCAGATGCGCGACGGTACCGTCACGGTTAGTAATCTGGGCAAGGGACGCACGGAGTCCTTCACGCCAATCCTCAATCCGCCGCAGGTGGCCCTGCTGGGTGTCTCGGCCGTACTAAAACAGCCCAGGGTGGTCGATGATCAGATTCTGATCCGCCCGGTAATGGGCTTATCCCTAACGGTGGATCACCGCTGGATTGACGGCGCTCCAGCGAACCAATTCTTGAGTGACTACTGCCAGGGTTTTGAATCCGTGGCGACTTGACGCTCGGCGTTTTGCTCCAGCGATACCTGGCGACGATAGTCACGCGGTGATAACTCAAACTGCGCTTTGAAGGCTTTGCTGAAGTGACTCAGATCGTTAAATCCCCAACTGAGAGCAATGTCCGTGATGCTGCGACCGGTCGCCACGGAGCAGTGGATGTCGTCGCGACAGCGCTCCAGGCGACGCTCTTTGATCCACGCGGACACGCTTGCACCTACATCTTCAAACAGGTGGTGGAGATACCGAGGGGTAATGCCGTTGCTGCTGGCAATGGTACCCGGCGTTAGGCCCGGGTCCGTGAGATTACTGATGATGTAGTTCTGTACCCGGGTCAGGGATAAGGCCCGCAGGGACTGCTTGGGCAGCCGCGACTCCATGGTCAACACGGTGGCGAGAAGATCCATTGTTGGTTTCATGGCGGCGGTGAGATCTTCGCTACTCATGGTCCACATCTCTTTACCGATGGTCTCCAGATAATCCGTGAGCAAGGTTGAGAGGCCCGGTCGGCGCGTTATCACTCTGCCTACGTAGTCTTCCGCGTTGGGAAAGATGCTCGTAAGCGCCGTGTGGGGGAACATGAGGGTGAGCTTTTCCAGGCGCTCGGGTACGTCAAAGGTCATGGGGCGCTCGCTATCCCAGAGCACCAGGTCGCCGGCGTGAAGAATGATCTCGCTGTCGGCAATGGTGATGGCTTCCTTGCCTTGACGCAGATGCAAGAGGCTCAGGGCCCGACCGCTGGTGCGAGCTATCTCGTTTACCGAACGGCTGCCGCGGGTGGCATCACAGGCGCAGCGGATAAGACGATAGCCATCAAACTGGCGCATCGACAGGGAAGCGGAAAAGTCGTCGCGAGGACGGCTCGACAGGCGCCAAGGTAGGTGTGATTCTCGTAACACTGACTCCCAGGCGTCAGCCCTCGCGGCCGGGGGTTCTTCGCCTGAGTCCCAGTGTACTCTGGAGAGGTCCGCATCCACTGCCTGGAACGGACCTATTAGCTTATTCTGCGCGTTGATTTTATTGTCTCCGCAGTTTGCACCGGCAAAGTGCTGGTTTATGTACCTTAGCTTAGCAGCTCTGCAACGCGGTTTCCCCCGCCACCAAGTTAGGGTGCGCGGTGGAACCAGTCCTGAGAAATCTTTCCTCCCCAGGCAAGTGAGGTTGCTTTACTGGCCAAGCCACGCCCTCCTTGGCAGTCTAGGCTGTGCCACGCAAGCTTTGCTGAAATAGGTAGTGACCTCTATGAATAAGTACAAAGTCACGCTCGTTGCTGGATTGCTCATTAGCGAGGGAATGGCCGCGGTAGCGCAAGATGAAGGTATGGAGGAGGTGTTGGTCACGGCACAACGCCGGGTTACGGATCTCCAAACGACCGCCGCCGCGATCAGCGCCCTCTCTGGTGACGATTTGGTAAAGCGTTCCATTGATGACATCGAAGATCTCGGTATCACATCGCCCAGTATGAATGTGGCCCTTTACCAGGGCGAGGCGCAGATCTACATTCGTGGCATCGGCTACTCTGGAATTGTCGGTGGCTCCGACAGCTCCACCGCGCTTCATCAAGATGGCGTCTATCTATCGCGCTCCTCGGCTGCCGTGCCCGCATTCTTCGATGTGGATCGTATCGAAGTGGTGCGCGGTCCCCAGGGCACGCTTTACGGACGAAACGCGACCGGGGGATCTGTAAATGTTATTACCCGTGGCGGTACGGAAGAGTGGTCCGCTGACGCCTCGGTGCTGGTGGGTGACTACAGTCGCTATCGAGTGTTTGGTGCGGTGAGTGGGCCCATCAACGATAAGACCCAGTTTCGCATCGCTGCCCAAACGGAACGCCAGGACGGATACACCACGTTGCAGCGGCCCGTATCAGATCCGCTGAGCGGTGTTGGGGTAACCAGCGATGTGGAGAACACGGATGAGTACATGATCCGGGCGACCCTCGACTATCAACCCACAGATACCCTGTCGATCACTCTCAAAGGTGATTACTACGAGGCGGATGATCAGAACTCCGTTTGGCTCTATTTCAACGAGGGGACGGGAACCAACCCCTTCTTCAGAAACTACGTTCAGGAGCGCGGCGGCGAATTGCCCGCCAATCCCCTGTCCCGGCGTCAGGACTCGGACTTGCCACACTTCAACACACCGAAGATCTATGGGGCCCTGGCCCGGGTGGATTGGGATATCGGTGACTACTCGGTGACGTCCATCACGGCCTTCAAGCATACGAATCCTCTGAACCGGAACGATCTCGACGCAACGGGTGCCTTCGGTGTGGATCAAACCCGGGAGGAGGACCACGACCAGTTCAGCCAGGAATTTCAGATTGCGTCACCTCAGGAGGCGCGCTTTAACTGGATTCTGGGCTTTTATTACTTCACGGAAGAAAACGATATTCGCAACGAGTACTTCCTGCCTTTCGTCGATGAACAGTTCGGTCTTCCCTCCGACGATGAATGCTGTCTGCTGCTGCTTAATGGCCGGTCGGAAACGGAGGCCTATGCCGTGTTTGGTGAGGGAACCTATCGCTTGACCGACCGCCTCGATGCGGTGATTGGAATGCGCTATAGCGATGAGACCCGTGACGGGAACAACAATGTGCAGTTGGTGAACTTTCCTACCGATGTGTTGGACAACGTCGCAGAATTCGAAGAAGCCAGCTTTGACGACTTCACGCCAAAGCTTGGCCTGAACTACTCCGTCAGCGATCAGACCTTTCTCTACGGTTCCGTCAGCCAGGGGTTCAAGAGTGGCGGTTTTAATGTTGGAAGCTATCAGAACACGCCATTTGATCCCGAGGAGATCACCGCTTACGAGGTAGGTCTGAAAACGGACCTCATGGATAATCGTCTACGCCTGAATTCTGCGCTGTTCTATTACGACTACGAGGACTACCAGTTCCAAGACGTGGAGAACAACAACACGGTGATTCGCAACGCCGCGGAAGCAGAAATTCTCGGTCTGGAGATCGAGGGTACGGCCCTTCTTGGTCAGCGCTGGGTCCTGGATTTCGGTGCGACCTACCTGGATGCGGAGTTCGCGAACTTTGAGGCCATCGACCCCAAGGCTCCGGAACTTGGTCTGCAGGTCCTTGATGGTCGCCGCCTACCTCGGGCGCCAGAATTTAAGTACAGCGTCGGTCTGACCTACACGGCACCGGTTGCCGCCGGTGATCTTTCATTGCGCGTCGACTACACCTGGCAAGACGAAGTGTTCTTCTCCGCCTTCAATGTCGCGCAGCTATACCAAGACAGCTATGGCTGGGGACGGGCGCGGGCAACCTATGAACCCAGCGATGGGGGCTGGTCCGTGGCTGCATTTGTCGACAACATCAGCGACGAAGAAATTATTTCCAACGCCACTTTTAATGGTGACATTATCGACTCCACGGTGACCGGCAACATGGCGCCACCACGGACCGTGGGCGTTGAATTCCGATTTAGCATTGGTCAGTAGGAGAACGTCGAGAATGACAACCGAAGATATTTTGCTGCGTCCCGAAGAACTGCCCTGGGTGCCCATCGCCGACGGCATCGACTACCGTCTCTTGCGGACCAGTCCTGAAACGGGCACCTGGACCGTGATTTTTCGCTGCCAGGCAGGAGCGACCTTTGATCGTCATCGACACCTGGCCGCGGGGGAGTACTACGTGATCAAGGGGCGTATGAGTTACCGCGCTGGTGTGGCCGTCACGGGTGATTACGGATACGAACCCCTGGATTCTATTCACGACTGTACGGTTTTCGAAGAGTACACGGAGCTCTTGTTTACCAATCACGGCCCGGTTGTTTACCTTGATGAAAAAGATCAGGTGACCTCGGTTTTGGACCATGTTGTGGTTCGCCAACTCGCCGAAGAGCACGCGGCGGCGGCCTAGGCTCATTCGTCGTCGAACCGGGAAGGACGATTAAACCCGGCTTCATAACCACGGCAGGAGTGTAACTTGGCGATAGCGCTTGGCACCGACGCATCCGTTAAAGGGGAAGGAATCGATGAATCGACTAGATGGAAAAGTAGCCCTGGTCACGGGGGCGGGGCAGGGCATCGGCGAGGCTATCGCCAAAACCCTGGGCCGTGAGGGCGCGTTGGTCTGGTGTACCGATATCGACGAACAGGCCGCCGAGGCAACGGTCGCGGGGATCGCCAACGCGGGAGGAGAAGCGCGGACCTTTGCCCTGGACGTCACCGATGAAAGCGCCTGGAATGCCCTTGCGGAAACCTTCGAGAGCGGTTCCCTGAGTTTAGATGTCCTGGTCCATAACGCGGGTATGGAATGGGTGGTGCCCCTTGCCGATATTGAACTAAGCGATTGGCGTCGCGTCATGAGCGTAAACGTGGAGAGCGTCTATCTGGGGTGTCGCAAGCTTTTGCCAGCGTTGAAGCGCAGCGGCGCACGGCATGAAGCGGGTGCCTCTGTGGTCAACATATCTTCCATCGCGGGTATGGTGGGCTACCCCGACCAGTCGGCGTACAACACCAGTAAGGCTGCGGTTCGGCATTTGTCGAAGTCTCTGGCCATCGAGTTTGCCGCCCATGAAATGAATATCCGGGTTAATTCTGTGCACCCCGGTTGCGTGGATACGCCGATGTTGCAGGAGGCGATGGAAGCCTGGGCGGAGACCGAAGCGTTTGGCACTCGCGATCTCGCCGAGGTGCGTAAGCAGGTGGCAGCACTGCACCCGTTGAATAAGCTTGCCCATCCCGACGACATCGCTTCGGGGGTGCTGTATTTGGCCTCCGATGAAGCGCGTTTTGTCACTGGCGCTGAGTTGGCGATCGACGGGGGATGGACCGCCCGTTAACGGTTTCGCCCCTCGTCAATTTCCGTGAGGTTTTAGTGCGTTTCCAGCGAACTCCAGGCGGGGTTCTGGCGGAACCGCTCGCTGCTGCACGCAAATCCTACGCACTAAACCTAAACCCTAGGCCAAAGGTATCTCGGCCAGCTTTCCAGGAGGTATGGGCCCTAGTTCGAGGAGGGCCTGATGGAAGCCGCGCCTTGTCGCCTCGTCACCAAGCTCGGAGCGATACTGCTCCCACCGCGCTTCGATAAGCAGGGCGCCGATAACATAGGTGTGTACCTGTCCCGGCCAGCGCAGCATACGCGCAATCTCTCGGTTCCCGATGTCGTCCGCATCGGGTATTTCCCGACGCCAGTACTCCATGGCTTTCCCTTTGCTCCAACCCTGGTAATTCAGTCCTACATCAAGCACCACGCGTAGCGCCCGGATACGGTTCCATTCAAGCATTCCCAGTCGATCCAGGGGTGTTTGATAGACGCCAAGGGGCTCACCGAAGTTCTCGATATAGGCGGCCCAGCCTTCCGCGTAGCCCGGGAAGTCTATGAAGTCCAGGAAGCTGGCCGTTGGCAGATCCTCCAGCACGGAAAACTGAAAGTGATGCCCCGGGTCGGCCTCGTGGAGCAGCAGCCAATCGATATCCTGAACCCGGTAAGGAGTATCAAAGAGATTGTAGTGAAAGGTCTGCGTGGCCCGATTGTAGTAGCCAGGTGTCTGCGCCAGAGCTTCGTTGTCTCCCGGCTGAATATTGAACGGCTTTGCATAGGAGGCGGGAAACAATCGGTTGAGGTTTTGGCTGATGGTGTGGGCGCGGGATTCAAATACTTGTTGTAGCTCTTCGGGATCATCAATGAGGGTGACCAACACCGGGCGGCGCGCGAGCTCCTCCTGGGTTATCACGATCTGTTTCTGAAGGGATGCAAGGTGGCTTTCGCCCATGGCCTGGACTTCCTCCGGCGATAGGGCGGTGCCGGTCCACTTCTGTACTAGCCATTCGTACCAAAAGCCCTGACCGTCGACGCTGCTCAAACGGCTGGTGTTCTCCGGGATCGTAACGCTCCCCGTCTTCTCCATATGGCTCAGACGCTGCTGGTTGAGATCGACTTCGAAGCCCAGGAGGGCATGTTCGAGCTGCTGCAGCGGCGTTGTAGGTTGTGCCGCTGCCAGGAATGCCCCGAGCTTTCGGTAAAACTGCTGCTGGAGCTCCAGGGTTTCGGTGGCGGAGAAGTTGTTGAGGTTGTCCTGAAACCTCAGGGTTATGGGCGCCAGACCGAGCATTTCGTACTCGGTTTCATACAAGGCCTTGGCGTGTTCCAGGTTGCGATCGGCGAGGGCGTTAGTCGTGTGTGTGACACCCACAAACAAACTGAAGATAAGGGAGCTTCGGAGAAGCCAGGCTCGAGCGTTGGCGCCTAAGGTCATGGTGTGTGCTCTGATAAACAAGATGAGCTGAATAACAGCACAGTGCGCAGCGCAAGTCATCACAGCAGATCCCTTGGTTCTGCCTCGGCTTGCGCTCGCCCCCAATCGCCGACAATAATGGTCTATTGCCATATCAATATGCCTTTTATGGCCCTTGCCACCTCACTACCCCAGGAGTAGCTGTGACTGACGCCCAGAACGATCGCAAAGTGCCAACGGATTTTCGCCGCGTGACCATGATGGTCAACGAAATCGATACTCCCCTAAAGATCTACCGGGACATTCTCGGGATGGAGGTTTACTACGACCAGGAATTGGTGGTCTCCGGTAAAGGGCTACCCGCCGGGGAGCCTGACTCCAAGACCCGTCTGGTGATTCTCCGCTGCAATGACCCCTACATCGGCATGCTGGGTATTCTTCAGTATCTGGATCCTCCGCTGCCAGCACCGCTGCCTCGTCCTGAGCCCAACCGAGTTCGTGCTGGGGAGATTGTTTTTGTTATCCACCACGATGACGTGGACGGCGCTTACGCGGCCCTCAAAGAAATCGACGGCATCGAGATGTACGCCGAACCCCATGTAACGGAATACCCCAAGGATGATGGTGGAGTATTCCGGGTCAAGGGAATTAGCTTCTTCGATCCCAATGGCTATTTCATCGAACTCAACCAATGGGTGTGACGCGGCGGTGATTCCCGAGGACCGAAATTGTCAGTGGCGCGTGGCCGCGCGGCCGAAGGGAAACGTCGTCCTCGAAGACTTCGCCTGGGTGGAGGAGCCTATCCCTCGGCCCCGTGATGGTGAGGTCCTTCTGCAAACCCTTTATCTCGGCCTCGCCCCGGTGATGCGTATGTACATGTTGGGCACGGGCACCGCAGGAGAGAAACCCCTTGAGATTGGCGATGTGATCCACGGTCGAGGCACGGCCCGGGTTATGGAGTCGCGCCACCCCGATTACCAGGTGGGCGACATGGTGCAGGGGCAGATGGGTTGGCAAACCTACAAAGTCAGCGCCATGACCGAGCAGGAAAAATTCTTTAAATGTCCGGGCTTTTCTCTGCCTTACGCCTTGTGCGCCGGCGTGTTGGGTATGACCGGCCTCAGTGCCTGGGCGGGATTCATCGATTGCGGGAAGCCGCGCTCTGGGGAAACGGTGGTGATCTCTGGCGCCGCCGGCGGTGTCGGATCCCTGGTGGTGCAGATGGCGAAGATTCGCGGTTGTCGGGTGATTGGTATCGCCGGGGGCGACGAGAAGTGCGCCTTTATTCGCGACCTGGGCTGTGAAGCTAGCATCGACTACAAGGCCGATAACGTCGCCCAAAAGTTGGCGGAGCTGTGTCCCCAGGGCATAGATCTGTACTTCGATAACGTCGGTGGCGAGATTCTATCTACTTGTCTTGAGCAGTTGGCGATGTACGGTCGAGTTGTGCTCTGTGGCTCTATCTCTGAATACACGCGAGCAGAGCCTTTTGGTTTGACCAATTACACCCGTCTGCGGCGAGTCAATGGCAGCATGCAGGGCTTTTTTGTCTACAACCATCTTCATCAGTGGGATGAGGCCATGACCGAGATCGCCACCATGATTCACGACCAGGGCCTGCGACCGGTGCAGGATATGGTCGACGGTTTTGAAAATATGCCCGAAGCCCTGGCGCGGCTCTATGACGGCAGCAATGTAGGAGTGCAATGTTGCCGGGTCCGAGGCGAGCCCCAAGGGGAAGCATTAACAACAGACATCGGAGGACAGCCATGAGTGGCCCCCGCTTTCAACGAGCAAATTACGTGGTGTCAAATCTCGAACGTGCCCTGAGTTTCTACGAAGGCATCCTCGGTTTCGAGGTCGCCTTCAGCAAAGATTCAGAGGCTGACTCCTATAGCTACGAGGTGTTTGAAATACCTCGGGATAGGGCCATGCGCTTCGCCGTTCTCAGCACTCAGGAGCAGCCCCGGGTCATGGCATTGACGGAAGTGGCGGGAGAACTGGAGCCAACCCAACGCCCTCGGCGGAGTGCCATTGTGATTGATATCCCTGATATCGACGGCGTGGTGAGCGCTTCCAGGGCGGCGGGGCTTACCGTTTACCCCGAGGATCACCTCATAACCCAGGATGGGCGAGAGGGCCGTGAAGTGGGTATCGAAGATCCCGATGGCAACCTGGTAGTGATTTATCACATCACCAAAGAGGCGACCTCGTGAGCCGTCCGGCCCATGACTATCCCAGCAGCCGTTATGCCTGGTATATGGTCGCGCTGCTCACCGTGGCCTACATCTTCTCCTTTGTGGATCGATATGTCCTGGGGCTACTCATAGAGCCCATAAAGGCGGACCTTGAACTGACGGACACACAGATAGGTCTATTGCTGGGGCCGGCCTTTGCCATTTTCTACGCCACCATGGGTCTCCCCCTGGGTTGGCTGGCAGACAAAAAGCGACGCACCTGGATCGTGGCGGCCGGGGTGGCCCTGTGGTCGGCGGCTACCGCGGCCTCGGGATTGGCCAAGAACTTTCCTCAGTTGTTTCTGGCGCGGATGAGCATCGGGGTTGGTGAGGCGACCCTGAGCCCCTGCACCATGTCGATGATTTCCGACAGCTTCCCCAAAGAGAAGCGGGCCAAACCTATCGCCTTCTATACCATGGCCCTGTCCCTGGGCGCGGGTATCGCATCGCTCATCAGTGCGGGAGTACTTCAATGGGCGAAAACCGTAGATCACATTGCCCTGCCTCTCGTCGGTGCGGTGGCGCCCTGGCAATTTACCTTTTTCGTTGTCGGCTTGCCGGGGCTGGTTCTAGCTCTGCTGGTATTCACCCTTCGCGAGCCCAAGCGAGAGGTCACCCCGGAAGAAGCGGGAAGCGGTAACAACCTGCCGGATATGCTCCGCCACGTGGGGCGGGAATGGTCGTTGTATCTGCCGTTTGTCGCCGTGTTCGGCTATATGACCGTGGTGGCTTACTCCCAGGGTTGGGGCGCCCCGATGTTTCAACGCACCTGGGGTTGGGAGCCAACCCAGTACGCCACGGTCAATGCCATCGTGCTCCTAGCCACGGGACCTCTGGCGGTGAACTTTGCCGGTTGGTGGTCCGATCGCTGGACGGCCCAGGGAATGCTGGACGCACCGTTGCGCATTGCAATCATTGGTGTGGCCGTGGTGCTCGCTACCGGTGTGGCTGCCCCCCTTATGCCCGGCCCCTATATCGCGATTGGCATCTACGGTCTAAACACCATTGGCATCGCCTTCATTTCAGCGGTGGGGGTTACAGCGCTCCTGAACATTTCCCCAGCGGCCATGCGCGCGCAGATTGTGGCGTTTTATTACATGTGTATCAGTCTCGCCGGGCTTATGCTTGGGCCGACCTCTATCGCCTTGCTCAATGACAACGTGTTCGGCGCAGAAGGCATACGCTATTCCATGGCCCTGTTACCCCTCGTTTACGGTCTGCCGATTCTTCTTGGTAGTGGCTACATCCTGCGCCGCTATCGTGACGCGGTGACGGCTTTTGAGACTGAGGGCGCTCTATGAGCCAGGCGGCGGGGATCTACATCACTACCCGAGGCGAGCTCCACGCGCGATTGGACGGGCCGTCGGCGTCGTCCCAGCCCCCGCTCCTAATGCTTCATCCCCTACCGCATTCGGGGGCCTTTTTTGATCACATAACGGCGCTTATTGCGCCGAATCGTCGGGTGCTGAGACCAGACTATCCGGGCTTTGGCGATTCTCCGCCGTTGCCACAGCAACCCACCATCGAAGCCTACGGAGAAATCCTCACGGCGCTCCTGGATACGCTGGGCATCGATGGGCCCGTCGATGTCGTAGGGTTTCACACCGGTTGTCTTGTCGCCGTGGAAATGGCTCTGCAGATGCCCAATCGTTTACGTCGGCTGCACCTGGTGGATATTCCCTACTTCGCGGCCGAGAAGCGTGAAGCCATGATGGTGAAGATCGCCGCCAATCCGGATTACGACGCGACGGCCGTTGCTGGCTTTCAGGCGGCCATGGATTACGATGTGCAGAACAAGTTCGCCCAGTGCCGACATTCCTGTCTATGCATTGCCACGGGATCGGCCCTGGCCGAGGCCACGGTGCTTGCTGCTAGCGACCTGCCTGTCGCCCGCCTAGGGGAATGCCCGCACATTGCGGCGCCAGCGATGGAGAATGGTGCGGAAGAACTCGCGCAAGCCTTCGCTGAGTTTAGTGCCGAGCCTTGAGTTTCGGGGTGCTATACGGCACCTGGTATCTGCGTGTAGAGATGTGATTTCCGCCCGCTGTTACCGTCGTCGGCCCCGGGGTCTTACCCTGGGTTGATGAAGGTAGCTGGGCGGTCCCGCCGCCGGTGCAGGGCGACGATATTGAGTCCTGGGTTGAGTGGTTTGCGCCGGTTGAACGGCTATGGATGGAGTTGCCCCACTGATTGATCGCTGCGCGGTTTGTGCTGTGGCCGGGCGCGCCGCAGCAGCACCGGCTCCGGCATAGGGGGTTGCGATAGGACGATGAGGCCGCGGTGGTCGGTAGGCCGGAGGCACGTAACCCGGTGGTCGCCAGTACGGGGGTCGATACCAATAGTGGCGCCAGTACCAGGGCTGGTAATAGCCGAAGCCCGAGTACACGTGGAAGCTTACGGCCGTATCACCGCCGCCCCCGGAATTGGTGCAGCTGCCAAGCATCAAGAGCGAAAGCAGGAGCACTGGTGTTTTGAACCGGGCGATTCCACCCGATACGGATAGGAAGTCTGGGAGTCGGAAAGATCGCGTCACGGTGTCGGCGCCTCCGAGTAATCCCAGGCGATTACACCGGTGACCCCACCCTGGGGATCGACGAAAATCGCGAGCCTGCCGTCGAGTAACTCTGGATCTGGCGGAACAATGGCGAAGCCACCGCCTTGAACGACTCTCTCCAGCGTGGTTTCCACATCGGCGACCCGAACGTAAGGGACCCAGGCGGAGCGATTGGCTTCTTCATCGACCGGTACGATGCTCGCTCGGGGCATATGTTGGGAGCTGAGAATCGTTCTATTAACGTCATCGATGACCGTTTGGGTGCGCGTGTCATAGGGGGCTAGATGCTTGTAAAAGCTTGTCATGGCGCTCACGTCCCGAGCAAACAAGTCCACCCAGATAAAGTCTCCGAGGTCCGCCTGGTAGTCCACCGGGTCACCGCTGATGGAATTGAGGACCCCAAATAGTGCGCCCGCCGGGTCTCGCAGTAGCGCGTGGCGTCCGCGACCGGCCAGAGTTGCGGGAGCGACTTCCACGGTGGCGCCGGCTTGCTCCGCCGTTTGCACGGCCGTATCGACATTCTCTACGGACATGAGAGACGCCCAGACGGCGCCGTCTCCTTCGCCGTCTGGCGGTGTGAAGCGAAACATCCCACCAATGGGTAAACCATCGTTGATGATCAACTGATAGGCATCGCCAGCTTCGCCCACAGAGGTCCAGGTCCAGCCGAACAAGTCCGTATAGAAATCCTTCAGAGCCTCGGGATCTGGCGCCGCCAGGTCAAACCAGATGAATTTTCCTGGTAGGGATAAACCCGTCGGGGGATCGTTGAGGGCCGGGAGTGAGATATCGCCCTGGGACCAGACTGTCTGTGTGATGAGACACCAAATGCTAGCCAGGAACGGAAGGAGAATGCGTGCGCTCCATGACCTGGGGAGCTTTGTTTGCAGTGCGCTGTTATCGCTCATGGGCGGAGTTTAACACCGCCAAATTCCGTTCCGAAGGTACGGGGCAAGCCCCCCTAGAAGCCAGCGACACCGCTGGGATAAGCCGCGCTGTCGCCCTCTGTGGCGGAGAGACCTGTTTCCTCCACGTGGGCGATTGCCTCTTCCATGATCTCCAGACCTTCGCGGAGTACCGCCTCGTCCATGGTCAGCGCCGGATACATGCGAATCGTGTCTTCCCTGGCGGAGATAGCCCACACCCCTCGTTCCAGCATATAACCGCGAACGGCGCGGGCGACCCACCAGTTTTCGACGTTGTCGTCCCTGTCCGCGGGAGCCTGGAAGCTCACACCCAAGAGCAGACCATTGCCCCGGGCCTGGCGAACAATCCCGAAGCGTTCCCAGCCCTGGGTGATACTCGCCGCGATTTGTCCCAGATGTTGGGCGTGTTCAACCACGTTGTCGCGAGAGAAGATCTCCAGGGTTTTCAACGCGGCGGCGCAGCCTGCGGGCGTGCCCGCAAAGGTAGAGCCGGAATCGAAGTGAGGATTGTCGCCGAGGATGTCATCGCGAGCGGAAACTCCCGCCAGCGGAGCGATACCGCCGGATAGATTCTTGCCGTAGACAAGAATGTCTGGTTCCACAACGTAGTGCTCGATGGCCCACATGCGCCCCGTGCGACCGACCCCCGTGAGCACTTCGTCGGCAATCATCAGCCAATTGTTTTTGTCGCACAGAGCACGGATACCCTGGATAAAGCGCGTGGAGGGAATCCAGTTACCCCCTTCCGCCAACCCCGGCTCCACAAGTATGCCCGCGATATGGTCCCGATGAGCTATGGCCGAGGGTATGTGATTATCCAGATACCAGAGGCAGTACTCCGTGTACTGCTCCTCACTCATACCCGCAGGGAGCTGCTCACTGTAAGGGTAGGGCGCTTTTATGACACCACCGCCCCAGGCTTCCAGACACGGCGAGGTGTCGTCGACCATACCGCTTAGTACTTTCGTTGCCAGGCTATTGCCGTGATAGGACGAGGCGAAGGTAATGATGTATCGCCGTTGAGCATGAGTCAGGGCAAGTTGGACGGCGGCCTCCGCCGCTTCCGTGCCCGATACTTCGAAGTTGGTTCGCGGTAGGGCTTGCCCGGGCATGATGTCGGCGAGTCGCTCCGCAAGGTCGTAGCGCAACGGGTGATCGTAGTGAAATCCGTAGCGACGGTTGGCCCCTTCAACGGCTTCGAGAATTTCCGGATGACAGTTGCCCAGGGGATTGGTTGCCCAACCATTCTGGAAGTCGATGTATCGTCGGCCATCGAGATCCCAGACGAAGTCACCTGCGGCTCGATCGACAACGATCTGTCTTACGGGGCGAAGACCTCGACGGCGGGCGTGTTCGGTTTCTCGGTCGAAGCGTTGGCCATTCTTGAATAAAGGGATTCCCCGGCGCAGGGCCGCCAGGGTTTTTGGTCCGGGGAATCCCTTGCTCATGGGCGGATGCTATGCAGAGCGCAGAGCTTGTTGCCCGCGGGATCGCGGAGATACGCCAGGTACATATCGCCACCCGCGCTGCGGCGAACTCCTGGTGGGTCTTCGCAGGAGCTGCCGCCGTGAGCGAGTCCCGCCGCATGCCAGGCATCGGCCAGGGCTGGGGTTTTCGCCAAAAAGCCAATGGTGCTGCCGTTTCCGGCGCAGGCGGGCTCCCCATCGATGGGAACGCTGATGGCAAATACCCCTTTGTCGGTGTAGTAAAAACACCGTCCTTTGTCGTCCATCACTCCCGGTTTGTAACCCAGGGCGCCAAGGGTCGCGTCGTAAAAGGCTCTGGAGGCGTCCATGTCGTTGGCGCCGACCATGATGTGGCTGTACATCGTTGCGTGCTCCGTCAGAAAAAAAGACGCGTTACGGTACTACGAATGAGCTCCTGTTGCTGCTCCAGCAATAGTCCCAGGGTGATCAGGGCGATGAGCCCGGAGCCCCAGCGGCGCTCGCCGAGCGTAAACGGGAGCAGAGGTTGTCTGGGCGAGGTGCTTCGGCAAAGGCGCAGCAGGGCTATGGCCAACAGCAGCGCACATACGAAGCTCAGTTGACCCACTTCGACACCGGCGTTGAAGGCCAGGAGGGACCACAACTCTTGTTCCTCCGGTAAACCGATATCCCGCAAGGCTCCAGCGAAACCCAGGCCATGGGTCAGACCAAAGAGTAAAACAATGGGAATGCGGGCTCGATGTCGCTGATGGCTGCGCAAATTAGCCATGGCGACCCAAAGGATGCTCAGGAGAATGATGGGCTCGATAATGCTGCTCGGCAGGGAGAAAAACCCCAGGGCCATGGCCGCGAGGGTGATGGAATGGGCGACCGTGAATAAGGTCACGATGCCAATCAATTCCCGCAGATGGGCGGCGCCCAAACACAGGCCGGCAACGAACAGCAGGTGATCTAGACCCGAAGGAATAATGTGGGTGAATCCCGCCCGAAGGAAATCGACGATCCCGCCCCAGTCCGGTACCGGGTCCGGGGGTGCTTCCGCCGTGGGTCCGACCCAGAAGCTCGCATCACAAAGCGGTGACTGTTGCTCAGTCACTAGCCAACGGGTTTGCGATCGACCGGTTACCGTATCTTCAATGGTATTGGCGATGGGTTCTTCAAAACGAAAGCCCGGTGCATAGCGAACCCTGAGCCCACTGTCGCTGGGAAGATCCGCCTCTCCGTCCAGTGTCCCGCGAAGGGTAACGTTGGTTCTGGGCCAGGCCAGGGGGTCGAGGAACTGCTCCCGTGGAGCTTTAGGAAACTGCAGGTCGATCACCTTCAGCGGAATCCGGGTCCCGCCCAGTTCGAGTTCCACCGCATGAGCGAGGCGCTCGGCCATGGCAATGACCTGGGGTTCATTGAGGGGAGCATCCAGTTGACTGAGGGCGTAGTACTCCTCGCGACTGCCCGCCGTGACTAGTAGGTCTAAGGCTAGCCTGACTTCTAGCTGGCCCTCAGGCAGCAGGCTGATACGAGCCTTGGACATGTTCAGCAGATGGGCACTCGCCGCCTGGCTGAAGAGCAGCACAAGCCCTAGCAACGCCACAGGGATACCGTGGTGACGGCATGGCATCTCGGTAGCGGCTACCAGGCGACGGGGTGCGTTTCTCCCGTGGTCACGTCGACGAGCCCGCCAGGGTTGTCTTTGTAGGGGGCAACCAGTTGCCATTTCCAGGGCGAGGCCGTGAGAAAGGCGAAACGCATGCGATCCGGTAGGCCAGGATCTCCGATCCATTCCATGGCGTCGGCGGCGTTAAAGAGTGCTTCGACTTCTGCGCCGACTTCCTTCACGGATCGCTGGGAGACCAAGCCGGCGACTTCCAGGCGCACCCGGGCGACGATTTCACCGCCGCTCACTAGGGCCCATCCGCCCTGCATCTTGGCGATTTCATTTACCGCCAGAGCCATGGCGGCATCATCGTTACCCATAACCCAGATATTGTGCAGGTCGTGGGACTGGGAGCTGGCCAGGGCGGCTCCTGCAGTTATCGGGCCAACGTTGCGCCAGAACATCTTGGATACGGCGCCGTCGCCGTGGTAGCGATCTACCATGGCAACCTTGATGATTCCCTCGGAGGGATCTGCTCGCAGTTCCCCATCGGTCACGGTCAGCGTGGAGGTGGGTAGCTCGGGCGCGAAGTAAAAGGGCTCCAATACAGCGATGTTCATCTCTCCGCGCCCGGCGGGAGCGCTGATGCGGAAATCCTCAGCGGTGATCTCGCGGCCGATGTTGATGGTATTGGTGGCCCAGGCTGGGTAATCGATGTCGGGAACCTTCAAGAGATACTTTCCGTTGCTGGCGGCCAGTAGACCGCTGGCGTACACCGACTCCACTGCAACGGTGTTTGGGTCCGTGAGCAAAACAACATCCGCGTAGCGTCCCGGGGCAATGGATCCCACCAGGTGATCGAGATGAAAATGCCGGGCCGTGTTATAGCTGCCCATCTGGTAGGCGATGCGCGGTTCCACGCCGGCTTTGATGGCGGTACGTATGTTGTAGTCCATGGAGCCCAGTTGCTGGGTGGTGTGAACATCCCGGTCATCGGTGGTCACGGAGATGTTGCTCCAATCGCGAACCCCTTCTTTGATGAAGTAGGGGAATAAATCACGAGCGGTATCGACGCGAATCTCCAGGAACACCCCTCGGCGAAGTTTCTCTAATCCTTCCTCGGGAAGGCGAACTTCGTGATCTGAAGAGAGACCCGCAGCGGCAAAGGCGTTGATTTCCGCGGACTCAACGAGACCCGCTCCATGGCCCTCGATAACACCGCGGTGTTCTCGGGTGGCCTGGATCATGCCCCAGATGCGTTCATGTCCCGGTGAGTCCAGTCGGTTAACGGAGGTCCAGTCCATCACCTCGCCAAGACCGACCACGCGCAGATCCTGACGGAGGAAGCTGTCCATGGCGTCGTAGCCGTAATAACCGCCGCCAGCCTCATAGACCGTCGGTGGTGTCGCCGAGCCTATGGCGGGGAAAATT
>DIYG01000015.1 GCA_002428935.1 Halieaceae bacterium UBA6060 | reverse complement strand
TTTCTCGTGGACCCGGCGCGGGAAGGCGCCAGTGCCAATGACATCCTGCGATCCGAACTGTTGGCCCTGGCCGAGGTTGATGAGGTGATATTGGACACCCGGTGGTTGCAGCGCCTTGCGGCCATCATGGAGCTTGGCCGACGATCAGTGCTGTTGTTGGCGGCTTTGCTGTTGGTTGCCGTGGTACTGGTTTTGGGCAATACGATCCGGCTGTCCATCGAAAGCCGCCGCGATGAGATCGTCATCGTCAAGCTTGTGGGTGGCTCCGATGCCTTTGTCCGTCGCCCTCTTTTGTACACCGGTCTTTGGTATGGCCTCGGTGGTGGAGTTTTCGCGGCCCTTCTGGTGGCCCTGGGCATCGCACTCCTGGCCGGTACCGTAGAAAGTCTGGCCCGGGAGTACCAAAGCAGCTTTGAACTTCGCGGATTGGGTCTGGTCGATAGTTTGCAGCTGATCTTGATCGGCGCGCTGCTGGGACTGACCGGAGCGTGGCTAGCGGTGGCGCGGCATCTGCGCGCTATTGAGCCTCGCTAATATAACGTTTGGTTATAAAAACAAGAAAAAAGGAATCTTTTGCACTTTTAGCACTCTAAGTTTCAGAGTGCTAAACTTCGCCGCCCGAGGAAAAGAGCCTTGAACGGAAAAATGACGACTACCAGTACAGCCAGCCAGGTATTTGGCAGCGATCACGCCGAGTCTGTGGCGGCCAATCGTCAGCTGTCGCCGGTCGATCAGATGGTACCCGGCGCGAATCTCGCTGCCTACGTGCAGGCCGTGAGCGCGATTCCCGTGTTGTCCATCGAGCGCGAGCAGGATTTGGCCGATCGACTGTTCTATCACGAAGATGTTCAGGCCGCTCGGGAGTTGGTCATGTCCCACCTGCGGTTTGTGGTGCACATTGCGCGCAGCTACAGCGGATATGGCCTGGCCGAAGGTGATCTGATCCAGGAAGGCAATGTCGGCCTGATGAAGGCGGTGAAGCGCTTTGACCCCACCAAGGGTGTGCGTCTCGTGTCCTTCGCCGTGCACTGGATCAAGGCCGAAATCCACGAATTTATTCTCCGTAACTGGCGGATTGTTAAGGTCGCTACTACCAAGGCGCAACGGAAGCTGTTCTTCAATCTGCGCGGAGCCAAGAAATCTCTGGCCTGGCTCACGGCGGACGAGGCTCAGGCCGTGGCTGACGACCTCGGTGTTGATGTAAAGGAAGTGCAGCGCATGGAGGGTCGTCTCTCCAGCCGTGATGTGGCCTTTGACGCCCCGGTGGATGCCGACGACGAAGACGGTTGGCAGGCCCCCCAGCACTATCTCGAAGACCACAGCGTTGACCCGGCGGTCGCCGTGGCGGACAAGCAGTCCCAGACGGACAACCAGCAGCGTTTGCATAGCGCCATTGCCGATCTTGATGAGCGCAGTCGCGATATCCTCGCCCGGCGCTGGTTGACCGATGACAAGGCCACCCTGCACGAACTGGCCGACGAGTACGGCGTTTCCGCCGAGCGCATTCGTCAGCTTGAGCAGGCGGCGATGAAAAAGATACGCGGACAGCTGGCCGCTTAAACCCCAGCTCGTGGTCCGGTAGGGGTCCGACGGAAGAACCGCGCCGGGCCCTTCTCAACCTTGTTAACGACGCCCCGCGAACGCTAGTGGCCTAAGCCCTGCGCAAGCCTTTCCCTTCCTCCTGTCCTGGGTTTTGCTGATGTCAGCATTCCAGGTCTTGGATCTTATCTGGCAATGGTAAAATTCCGGGGGTGTTGTTTCTGCAGTACGCTGCCCTGCCCACCAGACTGTTACCGGGATTTAGCTTCATGTTTACTTCGATGGCCCAGCTTACGACGGTGCTCGGTGCCCTGGGTGGCTTACTGAGTGTTGCCTTTGGCGCCTTTGGTGCTCATGCCCTTCGCGGACGCCTGGACGAATACGCCCAGGGGATCTACGAAACCGCCGTGCAATACCAGTTCTATCACAGCCTCGCTCTCCTCGCGGTGGGTCTGATGCTCGCTCAATACCCCAGTTCTACGTTGCTGAAATCCTCTGCCGTGCTGTTCATGCTGGGTATCTTGGTGTTCTCGGGCAGTCTGTACCTGTTGAGTCTTAGCGGTGTCCGCTGGCTGGGCGCGATTACTCCCCTGGGCGGTTTGGCGTTTATCGCTGGTTGGGCGTGTCTGATGGCGGCGGCCTGGAAGCTCTTTACCCCATGAGTGAGCCCCTTCCCGACGCGGATCACAGCCGTCGCATTCGAAGTTTTGTCCTGCGCGCCGGGCGCATGACAGCGGCTCAGCAGCGGGGCTTCGATGAGGGTTGGTCGCGCTGGGGGCTGCCGTTCCACGGTGAACCTCTAGATCTTAAGAGCATCTTTTCCCGCTCCGGCGAGTTCGTGCTGGAAATCGGTTTTGGCATGGGTCAGTCCCTTCTGGCCATGGCCGAGGCGCAACCGGAAATGAACTTTCTTGGCGTGGAGGTCCATCGCCCGGGTGTGGGGAAACTTCTCCATGGCATCGAAGAGCGAGCCTTGAGCAATATTCGGGTGCTGTGTCATGACGCCGTGGAGGTGTTGGAGCGAGGTCTGGCACCGGCCAGCTTGCACCGGGTGAACATCTATTTTCCCGATCCCTGGCACAAAAAACGCCATCATAAGCGGCGACTCATTCAGCCTCCTTTTGCCGACCTGGTCGCTTCTCGCCTTCACCGGGGCGGCGTCCTGCATCTCGCTACGGATTGGCAGCCCTACGCCGAGCATATGCTGGAAGTGTTAAATAACTGCGCAGCCCTGGAAAACTGTGCCGATGACAACGGCTATGTGGAGAAACCCGCAGAGCGGCCCCTGACCAAATTCGAAGCCCGGGGCCAGCGTCTAGGCCATGGCGTCTGGGATCTGCTCTATCGCCGGTCCGCGTAATCGCTGCGCTTTCAGGCCTGGGGATCCGTAAAGAAACGCCCCACCACATCATCCAGATAACGCCAACCAAGATCGGTAGCTCGAACCCCGCAATTCCCATGGGTTAACAAACCCTTGTCCACCATCTCCCCCAGGGGTTCTTCAAGCTCACAAAAGGCCCTTCCCGTGCGCGATTCAAAAAGCGCCTCGCTGAAGCCGTCTGCGAGACGCAGGGTATTCATCATGAACTCGCCTATACGTTCGTCCCTGCTCAGGCGGCGAATGTTGCGGCGCCCGGTGCCCTGGTTGGCGAGGTAGTCTTCCGGTCGACGGGTTTTGGCGTAGCGGAGGATTTCGCCGTCTGCACCGCTCAGTTTGCCGTGAGCACCGGCGCCAATGGCGAGGTAGTCACCAAACTGCCAGTAATTCAGGTTGTGCTGACAGCGTTCACCGGCCTTGGCCCAGGCGGAAATCTCGTAGCGCTCGTAGCCGGCGGCGAGAAGGCGTGAACAGCCTTCGTCTTCGAGGCGTCCGAGTTCGGATTCAAGCGGCAGAGCAGGAGTGTGGCTGTAGAAGCGAGTATTGGGCTCGATGGTTAGTTGGTACCAGGACACGTGGGGCGCGCCGGTGGCTATGGCGGTTTCGATGTCCGTCAGCCCCTGGGCGGCGGTCTGCTCCGGGAGACCGTGCATGAGGTCCAGATTGAAGGTGGCGGCCCCGCTAGTGGCTGCGGCGTCCACTGCTGATCGGGCTTCCCCGGCATCGTGAACGCGACCAAGGTGTTGCAGGCTCTGGCTGTCAAAGCTCTGAATGCCCAAAGAGAAACGTGTTACCCCGGCCTGGACGTAACCTGCGAGCCGCGCTTGTTCGACGCTTCCAGGGTTAGCCTCCAGGGTGATTTCTGCATCGGGAAGGAGCGGCAGGCGCGTCGAGATTCCTTTTAGGAGTCGCTCTATGGCCCCCACGCTAAACAAGCTTGGGGTACCGCCGCCGATGAACACGGAAACAATCTTTCGAGACGCGACGAAGCCACTGGCTTCAATCTCGCCATCGAGGTCGCGGAGCAAAGCATCGACGTACGCTGTCTCGGGAATCTGCTGCGACTCATGGGAATTGAAATCGCAATAGGGGCATTTCTTTTCGCACCAGGGGAGATGCACATAAAGAGCCAGAGGGATTAGGCCCACAGTGGTTCGCTTAGCGGTCGGCGAGCAGCCGCTGGAATTGTTGCACCGCCATTGCACGATGGCTGATGGCGTTCTTTACCTCCGGCTCGAGCTCCGCCGCGCTCATGCCATGGCTGGGCACCCAGAAGAGAGGGTCGTACCCAAAGCCACCGTCGCCCTGCTCTTGGCGCAGAATTGTGCCTTCCCAGGACCCCTGGGCGATGATCGGAACCGGGTCCTGGGCATGGCGCAGGAACGCCAGGACACAATGAAAACGAGCACGGCGCTCATGGTCGTCCACACCAGCCATGGCCTCGCGGAGGCAGCTGCGGTTGGCGCTGTCAGGGCCTTGTCCTGGGAATGCCTGACCTTTGTCTTCCGCGAAGCGCGCCGAGCGCACACCCGGAGCACCGTGAAGGCTGTCGACCTCCAAACCCGAATCGTCGGCGATGGCTGGCAGCCCAGTTTGCTCACAGGCGGCGCGAGCTTTAATGAGTGCGTTCTCCACAAACGTCAGCCCGGTCTCCTCGGGCTGAACCACCGCAAACTCCGATTGGAGCCGCAGGGTGATAGGTAGATCTGCGAGGAGGCGACGAAGCTCGGCGAGCTTACCCGCGTTACCGCTGGCGACCACCACCTCGCCACGAAGGCTGGGGGAGTTAATCATTGGTGTACATCTGATGCTTGTACTCCCAGGTGAAGCTTTCGTCGCTATCCTCGGGTTTAAAATCGACCTCAAAAAAGCGCCACTCGCGGTTGATGAACTTGAAGTCACCAATGTAGTAGATGGCGGGTCCTTCCCGGACCTCGAGGAAATCGAACTCCTGGTTTTGCTGGGTGAGGTCCCAGCTTCGACCGCTGAGGGTTATGGCCCTGGCTTCTGTGGACCCGTCGTCGAGATGCTTCCGCAGAGATAGGTTGAGGATTGCTCGTCGTTTACCTCGGGTAATGTCGTACTGTGATGCCACCGCGGGATCAAGAAAGGTCGTGTTGACCACGCTGTAATGCAGTTCGTAGGGGCCGTAGCGCTGCGACAACTGGGCATGGGCTGCGTTTGCGGTCAGAAGGCAGGCCAAGAAGCCTAAGGCCGCCGGGGTGATCAATTGGGATAGTCTCGACACGGTGCTTTGCTCAGCGACTGATGTGGTAGATCGCCGTGGTGGCGAAAAGATTCGGCCAGGAGCGAGCGAAGCGCGAGGCACCCTGCTCCCCACCGATCATGTCTCGACCGAGAATACGGATTCCCCGGTGGCGACACAGGGTCTCGAAGTCTCGCACGGTACAGAAATGGATATTTGGTGTGTCGTACCAGTTGTAAGGCATAAAGCGCGACACGGGCATACGACCGCGGGTCGATAGATGCAAACGGCAGCGCCAGTGGCCGAAGTTGGGGAAGGTGACCACACACTCGCGACCGATGCGCAGCATTTCTTCCAACACCTGGTCCGGGAAGTGCACGGCCTGTAACGCGTGGGCCATGACCACGACATCAAAGCTTTGATCAGGGAAATTGGACAGGCCAGCGTCCAGATCCTGTTCGATGATATTCAAGCCCCGGCCGATGGCTTCCGTGATGGAGGCCTCGTCGATTTCGATTCCTGTTCCCTGCACATGCCGTTCTTTGCGCAGCAGAGCCAGGAATTCACCATTCCCACAGCCCAGGTCGAGGACCCGGGCGCGAGGCTGAATCCAGCGCAGGATATGTGTCAGATCCTGGCGCATCAGATGGTGACTCGCTGCAGGTAGGCATCGAACACGGCCAGGTACCGCGCAATGGGAAGGAGGAAGGCGTCGTGTCCTTCATCGGCGGCGATTTCCGCGTAGCTCACCGGTCGCTCCGCAGCCACCAGAGCGTCGACAATTTCCCGGGAGCGGGCGGGAGAGAAGCGCCAGTCCGTGGAAAAAGACAGGACCAGAAACTCACACTGGGCCTGTCGAAAGGCTTCCACTACATCGTCGCCATAGGGCTGCGCCAGATCAAAGCGATCCAGCGCCCGGGTCATCAGCAGGTAAGTGTTGGCATCAAATGCTGTGGAGAACTGGCTCCCCTGGTAGCGAAGATAACTCTCCACCTGAAACTCCGGCGCGCTGTTTGCCGCCTCGGTCTCGCCTTGCTCTTGCAACTCCCGGCCAAACCGACTGGCCATGGCGTCGTCGGAAAGGTAGGTCACGTGACCTACCATCCGCGCCAGGGCCAGGCCCTGAGTGGGACGCTGACTACCGCGCAGGTAATACCCTTCGGCGTAGTTCGGGTCCGAGAGAATGGCCCGTCGGGCAATTTCGTTGAAAGCGATGTTCTGGGCGCTGAGTTTCGTTGCCGCGGCGATGACGATGCAGTGGCGAATGCGCTCTGGATAGCGGAGGGACCAGCTCATGGCCTGCATACCTCCGAGACTGCCGCCAATGACCGCCGCCCAGCAGTCGATGCCGAGATGGTCTGCAAGCTGCGCCTGGGCATCGACCCAGTCCTCCACCCGGGGCTGGGGAAACTCGGGCCCCCAGGCCTCCCCGGTGGCGGGATTGATACTAGTGGGGCCTGTTGAGCCGTGGCAGCCGCCGAGATTGTTCAGGGAGACGACGAAGAAGCGCCGTGTATCAATGGGTTTGCCGGGACCAATACACGCATCCCACCACCCTGGCTTACGATCTTCGGCGCTGTGTCGGCCCGCGGCGTGGTGATGTCCCGATAAGGCGTGGCAAATGAGCACTCCATTGCTGGCGCTGGCGTTTAACTCCCCGTAGGTCTCGTAGACCAGTTCGTAATTGGGCAGCGTGGGGCCATCGCTGAAGGACAGCGCCTTGTCAAAGCGCGCGACCTGGGGTGCGACGATACCGACGGAGTGTTCGTCCATCTTCTGGATCCGAAGCTTACAGGCCCATTACCAGAGCCGGGTGTAAGCCCAGGCCAGCGGCGAAATTGCGCAGCGCAATCTGGATGATGTTGATGAGGATAAACACCAGAATCGGCGAGAAATCCATGCCGCCCATGGCCGGTAACATGCGTCGAAACGGTGCCATTACCGGTTCGGTGATCTGAAACATCAGATAGGCCGCCGGGTTTGCGGTGCCCGGCGCGATCCAACTCAGAATGATCATGCCCAGCAGGGCAAAGAAATAGATTCGCAGGAGCAGGGCAATCACGCCCACCACGGACCAGGCTACAAGCAGCCCCACCGCCGGCAGGGAAAAGCCGTTCATTGCGAGCATGGCGACGATGGCCAGTAGTTGAATGACGATGGCCACCAGTAGGGATGCGGGATCAAAGCGGCCTCGGGCTGGGAGCACTCGACGCAGAGGGAGTACCACGGGATTCGTAGCGCGGACCAGAAACTGCGAGATGGGGTTGTAGAAGTCGGCCAGGGAGAGCTGCAGTACAAAGCGCAGAAGCATGATGATCAGGTAGATACCGATCACCGTTTGGACCAGGTACAAAGAGATTTCGTTGATCGCGTTCATGCGGCTTGCCGTCAATTCCGTTGTAAAAAATCAGGGTTCAATAAATGTTTAGGTCGCATCGCCGAGGGTACGCCGTTTCGCACCGAGGTGCGTATCAGGCCAGCTCCGCCGCCAGTTCCACCGAACGTTCTTGGCAAGCGCGCATGGCCTTTGCCACCATTGTTTCAAGGTCCGCTGCCCGGAACGAGGCCACGGCGCGTTCCGTGGTGCCGCCGGGGCTGCAGACATTCTCGCGTAGGGTCTTTGCACTGTGCTCGCCTTCCAGAAGCATACGCCCGGCACCGATGCAGGTCTGTGCGCACAAGGTACGCGCGGTTTCCTCATTCAGACCCATGCGCTCGGCTTCATCGATCATGGCCTCCATAAACTGAAAGAAATACGCAGGCCCTGATCCGGATACAGCGGTAACGGCGTGGATCAGATCTTCCTCATTAACCCAGCGTACCAGCCCTACCGCTTCCAATACGTTTTGCGCGCGTTCTTTCTGGGTTTCTGTCACCGCGCCGTGAGCGTACAGGGCGCTGGCACCGGCACCCAGAAGGGCCGGTGTATTGGGCATGCAGCGCACGATGGCGGGTCCGGCTCCAAGCCAGCCGCGGAGGCTATCCGCCCCGACACCGGCGGCAATGGAGACCACCACCTGGTCACTGTTGAGCACCGCTGCGATGGATTCGCAAACGCCCTGCAAGACCTGGGGTTTCACCGCCAGGATGATCACGTCGGCTCCGATAGCGCAGGCTGCGTTGTCGCTGCCGATCTGCGCCACGCCCTGGCCGCGCAGTCTTTCCAGGTTCTCCACGGAGGGGTCCGAGGCACGAATCTGCTGCGCCGGAAAGCCTGCGGCTACAAGTCCACCGATGATGCTTCCGGCCATATTGCCGGCGCCAATAAAGGCCGTGCTGAATTCCCTCACGGAGATGCCTGAATCGAGCTAAAAATGGGTGCGGCAGTATACATGCGCCGCGGGGATGCCTTCATCCTCGGCGGAGCTGAGTCCGGGGACCAAAAATCGCCGTGCCGATGCGCAGGAGATTGCTGCCCGCGGCGATAGCGGCCTGCATATCCGCGGACATACCGATGGATAGGGTATCCATAGCTGGGTAGCTCTCACGGTGGCTATGAAACAGCCGGGCCAGGGCGTCACAGGCGTTTTTTTGAGCGCCGAAGTCCGTCGCCGGGGCGGGGATCGCCATCAGGCCACGCAAACGAAGATTTGGCAGCGCCGCCGCTTCCGCCAGAAGCTCGGGTAGCTCCGCCGGGTCGATACCGGCTTTGCTCTCTTCACCAGAGATGTTGACCTGGATACAGACCTGCAGCGGTCCTCGGTCCAGGGGGCGTTGCTCATTAAGGCGAAGCAGGAGCTTGCTGCGGTCAATGCTGTGGACCCAGTCAAAATGCCTGGCAACCTGGCGGGTCTTGTTGGCTTGAAGAGGGCCGATGAAGTGCCAGCGTATGTCCAGGCCCTCACTCCCCTCAATCTTCTCCAAAGCCTCCTGCAAATAGTTCTCGCCGAAGTCCCGCAGGCCGCAGGCGTAGGCTGCTTTGACGGCCTCCAGGGGCTGGGTTTTGCTCACGGCGAGGAGCAGAATCTCTTCCTTGGAGCGACCGTATTTTTCGGCGCTGGTGCTTACCTGCTCCAACACCTTTGTTATATTGCTCTGAATAAGATCTTTGTTCATGTTGCTATGGTAGCCCATGGGTTGCCGACAATTGCCGGTTGGGGACGGCCTGGGGATGTCGACCAGATGCTTCGCCGTTGACACCGCATGGATACGGATTCAGATACACGGGTATCAGACATACGGGTAAAAGGGGAACGCGGTTAGCATGGATATTACGGAACTGCTGGCCTTCAGCGCCAAACAGGGCGCTTCGGATCTGCACCTCTCGGCAGGCCTACCGCCGATGATTCGCGTAGACGGCGATGTACGGCGTATCAATCTGCCTCCGCTGGAGCACAAGCAAGTTCATGATCTGATGTACGACATCATGAACGATAAGCAGCGCAAAGACTTTGAAGAATTCCTCGAAACGGACTTTTCCTTTGAAGTGCCCGGTGTGGCCCGCTTCCGGGTCAACGCTTTCAATCAGAACCGTGGTGCCGGCGGTGTCTTCCGTACCATTCCTTCGAAGGTGCTGAGTATGGAAGACCTGGGCATGGGCCAGGTCTTTCGCGATATCAGCATGATGCCCAGGGGTCTGGTCCTCGTTACGGGGCCAACGGGCTCCGGTAAGTCCACGACCCTGGCGGCGATGATCGATTTCATCAACGATCACAAATACGAGCACATCCTCACCATCGAAGACCCTATCGAATTTGTTCACGAGAGCCGCAAGTGTCTGGTCAACCAACGGGAAGTGCACCGGGACACCCTGGGCTTCGCGGAGGCGCTGCGCAGCGCTCTGCGGGAAGACCCGGACATTATCCTGGTTGGTGAGATGCGAGACCTGGAGACCATTCGTCTGGCCCTCACCGCGGCGGAAACCGGTCACCTGGTGTTTGGCACCCTGCACACCACCTCGGCGGCCAAGACCATCGACCGGGTGATCGATGTCTTCCCCGCGAACGAGAAGTCCATGGTGCGCTCCATGCTGTCGGAGTCCCTGCAGGCCGTGGTCTCCCAGACCCTCCTCAAGCGCACCGCGGGCGGCCGGGTCGCCGCCCATGAAATCATGCGCGCCACCTCGGCGATTCGAAACCTTATTCGCGAAGACAAGGTCGCGCAGATGTACTCGGCGATTCAAACCGGGCAGGCCGTGGGCATGCAGACCATGGATCAGTGTCTGAAGGAACTTCTCGACAAACGAATCATTACCCGGGATGTCGCGCGAGAGAAAGCGCGCATGCCCGAAAACTTCTAACCCTTTCCCCAGCCTTGCCACGACGAATGCACCAGGGAGTCAACCATGAAGATCGATGACCTGCTGGGTAAGATTGTCGAGGCCGAGGCGTCCGACGGTTTTATTACCGCGCGAGCCGCACCCTCCATCAAGATCGATGGAGAAATCCACGCCATGGGCAAAGGAAGCCTGAGCGAAGAACAGGCGCGATCTCTGGTTCTCGAAACCATGACGCCCACCCAACAGGCGGAGTTCCTTCGGGATCAGGAATGCAACTACGCCATTTTTTCCGAGGAGCACGGCCGATTTCGCGCCAGCGCCTTTATTCAGCGCGGTCAGTTTGGTCTCGTGCTGCGCCGAATCAAGTCGGAGATTCCCCGCTTTCAGGAATTGGGATTACCGTCCATCGTCGCCGACCTGGCGATGATGAAACGGGGATTGGTGATGTTTGTGGGTGGTACGGGCACAGGTAAATCCACTTCCCTGGCGGCCATGGTCGGTCACCGAAACCGCAACAGTCGGGGCCATATCCTGTCCATTGAAGACCCCATTGAGTTTGTCCACGATCACGCCGGCTGCCTGGTTACCCAGCGAGAAGTGGGCCTGGACACGGAATCCTTCGAGGTGGGTCTACAGAACGCTCTCCGCCAGGCACCGGATGTGATTCTTATCGGCGAGGTTCGCTCCGCCGAGACCATGGCCCATGCCCTGACCTTCGCGGAAACGGGGCACCTGTGTCTTTGCACCCTCCATGCTAACAACGCCAACCAGGCCATCGATCGCATCCTCAGTTTCTTTCCTTCAGAGCGTCATGATCAGGTGCTCATGGACGTGTCTCTGAATATGAAGGCGATGATTGCGCAGCAATTGCTACCTCGGGCAAACGGCGAGGGTCGAGTACCGGTGATGGAGGTGCTGTTGAATTCACCACTCATCGCCGACCACATTCGCTCGGGGAACGTGCACCTCATCAAAGAGGTGATGTCCAAATCGACGGAACAGGGCATGCAAACCCTGGATCAGTCCCTCCTCGCCGCCTATCGCGATGGAGCGATCAGTTCCGCGGAAGCGATCCGCTGCGCGGACTCGGCGAACGAGGTGCGCCTGGGCATCAAGATGTTTGATAAGCGCCAGAGTAGCTATACCTCCACGGTAAATCTGGAGGTGGACTCTCGCTAGGCGGTCGCCGGGTCGAGTTTCTCTATAGCATCGCCGCACCGAACGGTTCCGGGCCGTCGAACCCGGGCATTGACGCCGCGAAGATTGAGCGCCTTCCCCAGGTCTGAGTTGACGAACTCCATGGCGGGGCGACCGAATCGCTGGGTGAACTTCGCACAGCCCAGATGAGGCACGGCGGTCACCTCAACCACTGCAGTGCCCAGGGCCAGGAGTGTTCCCGGCGGCAGGTGCTCATCGCTCAGATCGAAATCGACGTAGAACTGATCTCCCGCCAGGGGCCACTGGCTTTTGTCTTCGGTGATTAAATCGATAACCCGCGCGTTCATTATGGTGAGCTGCATTTCCGGGTGAGCGCTTCCATCTTCCGTGCGTCGACTGCCGCGACGGCGCCAGTTGTCGCCGACCAGACCTTCGATCTCATCCAGCGTGGCCTCCTCGATAAGTTCCCTAAGCCCCGTCTCAGGCCGGCGAGCCATAAGAACTACCTCGCCCCTCCCGCGCGGTGCCTGACGTAAATGCTCGAGCCCTGACGCTAGGATCTCGGGAGAAGGGTGTGCTGCCATCGGTTCATAGCCTTATGCAAAGTGCTGGTTAAGGAAGTTGTTGGTGCGCCGCCGGATCACGCAACCAATCGTTGAGGATGAGTTCCGCCGCCAGGCTGTCGATGGGGTTTTCGCGGTAGTCTCCGCGGTGCCCCGCTTCGCGCTGTTCTCGCTTGACCTCAAAGCTTGTAAGTCGTTCGTCGACCAGTGTCACGGGGAGTTGGTAGCGGCCCCGAAGACGACGGCCAAACTTGCGACTGCGTTCCGCCAATTCGCTGACGCTGCCATCCATGTTCAGAGGATCACCCACCAGCAGAAGATCGGGCTGCCACTCCTTCAGCAGGGCTTCAAGCTGCGCCCATTGGGGTTGGCCATCTCGGGCTCGCAGCACCGTCAGGGGCTGACTGGTACCGAGGAGTGCATTGCCCACGGCGACACCAATCTGCCGCAGACCGAAGTCGAAGGCGAGCACGCGCTGGGGCGTTTCAGAACGAGACAAGGGGCGGTGAACTCAGGCGTGGCCCACCTGGGTAGACATCAGGTTCATATCTACGCCGAGGACCGCCGCGGCTGCGGCGACGCGTTGCTCGATAGGCGTGGCGAAGATGATGTGTTTGTCTGCAGGCAGCGTGAGCCAACTATTGTTGGCAATCTCCTCCTCCAACTGCCCCGCCGACCAGCCCGCGTAGCCCAGGGCAACCGCATAGGCGTCGGGTCCCTCCCCCGCTGCGATTGCTTTTAGGATGTCCTGGGAGGTGGTGAGATGGATGGCTTCTGTGACCCGCAGGGAGGAGTCCCAGCGTTTCACGCCGGGAGGGTGGAGGACAAAACCGTGGTCGATCTGCACGGGGCCCCCCGCCAGCACGGCTTGATCCATGAATCCTTTATCTGTGTCGATATCCAGGTGCTCGAAGATCTCCGTAAGGGTCAAATCCAGAGGTTGGTTGATCACGATGCCCATGGCTCCGGCTTCACCATGCTCGCAGATGTAAGTGATGCTGCCGCTGAAGAGCCCGGAATCCAGGCCCGGCATGGCCAGCAAAAAATGATCTCGCAAGCTGTCGCTGCTTGACGCCTTCACCTCGCACCCCCCAAAGGTTCGACCTTTCGACCAGGCCCCACTCTTCTTAGGACCCTTCTGCGCGGGTCTGATTCGAGCTTAGCGCGTTTTGTTCGAATTGCCACGTGCGCAGAATCTCCAGCTTGTCGGTGCTTTCGCGAAGCTCTTCGGGAAAAGGCGCGAAGGGTGCAGCCATCTGCACGATACGCACCGCCGCTTCATCGAGCACGGCGTACCCCGATGGTTGTAACACGCGAATGTCTTCGAGTTCTCCGTCGCTGCGCACGGTGACCAGCATTTGCAGGCTGCCATAGATGCCATAGCGCAAAGAGGCTTCTGGGTAATACTGGTTGCCCACGGTTTCTACGCGACGACGCCAGTCCGCCAGATAAGCCGCATCCACGGCCGCTTTTGCCGACACCGCATCCAGGCGCCGCACCCGGGGGTTGCGGGCATATTTACGTCGCTGGGCGTCGAGATTGGCCTGCAGTCGAGCGAGTTCCTGATTCAGGCGAGCCAGCTCCTGCTCGGCCTCGGAGACATCTTCACGGCTTTGTTGCTCCCCACGGCGATCCACTACCCGCTGCGATGACTCCACAGTGGTGATGGCCGGTGCGGCCAGCCGTTGGCGACCCTTATCGGCCGGCGAGGGGATGGGCATGGTATTGGTGGTTTGCTGCGGTAGCGCGCTTAGGTCTCCTGATGACAAATCTCTCTGCGCTTCCGAGCCGCTGCCCTGTTGATTCGCCTGGGCGATGTGATCTGCCCGCTGCGGGCGTTTACCGGGGTTTTGAACCAGCGTCACTTCAACCTGATGCTTTACCTGGGGCGACCGCCAGGCGTCGAAGGTGATGCCGAAAATGACCAGCACGTGGAGGGTGCCCGCGATGAGTCCGGCGAGCATGAGCCGGTCGTTAGCACCGACCACGGCGACGCTCATGGGGCGGTGGAGTTATCCAGACGCGTGGCGATGGCGTCCATCAAGCGCTCGCCAATGTGGGTGTCGTAGGCGGCATCGATTTCCCGAATGCAGGTAGGACTGGTGACATTGATTTCCGTTAGATAGTCGCCGATGACGTCCAGACCGACAAAGATCAGGTTCTTCTCCCTAAGAGTCGGTCCTACCTGCTCGGCGATCCAGCGATCCCGATCGGATAGGGGCTGTGCACGCCCGGTGCCGCCAGCTGCAAGATTGCCGCGGGTCTCGCCCTGGGAGGGTAATCGGGCCAGGCAGTAGGGTACGGGTTCGCCCTCGATCATGAGGATGCGCTTGTCGCCGTCGCGGATCTCCGGAAGGTAGCGCTGGGCCATGATCGTTTGGGTGCCGTAGGCGGTCAGGGTTTCCAGAATAACGTTCAGATTGGGGTCGTCGGCGCGGACGCGGAAAATCGAGGTCCCGCCCATGCCATCCAGGGGTTTGAAGATAACGTCGCCGTGTTCCCCGTGGAAGGCCTTGAGCTGTTCCCCGTCACCGCTCACGAGCACCGGCGGGCAGCACTGGGGGAATTGGGTAGCGAAGACCTTTTCATTGCAGTCGCGCAGGGACTGGCATTTGTTAACGATGAGCGTGCCTTCGCGTTCCGCAGCCTCGAGGATATAGGTTGCGTAGACATACTCGTTGTCGAACGGTGGATCTTTGCGCATGAGGATCACGTCGAGATCCGTCAGGGGTTTGTGCTGGGCCTCGCCAAGTTCGAACCAGCGTTCCGGATCGCGAAACACCTTCAAGGCGGCCATGCGACCCACGGGAGCACCCTGCTCCAGGGATAAGTCTTTCGGTTCCAGATAGAACAGCGACCAGCCTCGCTCGGCGGCGGCCCAGAGCATGGCCATGGTGCTGTCTTTCTTGTATGCGATGGCGGCGATGGGGTCCATCACCACGCCGATGTTTACGCTCATGGGCTGATCCGTACAGATAAAACCGCACGGTACGAGAAGCCTCAGATCCAGGCAAGGGAGATTGCCGTTTCTTTGCCCTGAGCTTGTGCGGTCTTCGGTCGCATCCCCGGGGAAATAGAGGCCGCTTTAGGTGAAGTCCCCCCAGCGGGCCTGGGCCACGGCGATAGCCGCCAGGGGCGCGGTTTCCGTGCGCAGGACCCGTGGCCCCAGCTGCAGGCCTTGAAAGCCCGCCGTTTTCGCCGCCTGAATCTCCGTATCGCTGAAACCGCCCTCGGGGCCTACGAGCAGCACTACGGATTCACAGCCCGCGGGTAAGGAGTGCTCGCCGATCTGCGGATCGAGGACCAAACGTAAGGTGTTTTCTGTACCGGCGTGGGCCAAGACATCGGTAAATGATGTGGGCGCTTCGATTTGCGGGAGCCGATTCCGTCCACACTGTTCGCAGGCGCTGATGGCAATTTTTTCCCAGTGCCGATGCTTCTTGGCCAGACGTTCTTCGTCCAGTCGCACGCCGGTGCGTTCGCTGATGAGGGGCTGGATACGCCCTACTCCCAGCTCTGTTGCCTTCTGGATTACCGTGTCCATGCGATCACCGCGGGATAGGGCGATGGCTAGCGAAATCCTCAGAGGAGACTCACGATCTTTGTCCGCGACCGAATGGAGCTTGATGCTAACGGTATTCCGTTCGATCTCTTCGACCGCACCGTGGCCTTCTCGACCCTCGCCGTCAAAGAGGCAGAGGGCGTCTCCCGGGCGCATGCGTAGGGCTTTCGCTATATGTCGGGAGGGTTCCTTCTCCAGGCGAATGGCCGTCTCCGTTTGCAGCGACGCGGAGGTGTAGAAACGCGGGCGCAACACGAATCGCGCTCGCTAGATTCCGAGGTTTTTGCAGATCTGCAGGGTCGGCTGCGCCTGGTTCATGGTATAGAAGTGAATGCCCGGCGCGCCGCTGTCCACAAGGGTCTGGCAGAGCTGCGTCACCACTTCAATACCAAAGGCGCGAATACTCTCGCTGTCATCGGCATAGCCTTCTAGGCGCTTGCAGATCCAGCGGGGAATTTCCGCGCCGCAGTTGCGAGAGAATCGAGCCAGGTTGGCGTAGTTGGTGATGGGCATGATGCCGGCGTAGATGGGTTTGTCGATGCCCACGGCGGCACAGCGGTCCAGGAAGTAGAAGTAGGCTTCTACGTTGTAGAAATACTGGGTGATCGCGCTGTTGGCACCGGCGTCAAACTTCCCCTTGAGAAAGTGAATATCCCTTTCGTAGCTCTCGGCCTGGGGGTGTATCTCCGGGTAGGCCGCGACCTCGATGTGAAAGTGATCACCGGTGTGTTCGCGGATGAAGGCGACCAGTTCGTTGGCGTAGACCAGACGAGCGCCGCCACCGGTACCCGATGGCAGATCTCCGCGAAGGGCCACGAGGCGGTTGATTCCCGCCTCGCGGTAGGTTTTGAGCAGTTCGAGGATGGTGTCCTCGCCATCCTGCCCAAAACTTAGGTGGGGGGCGACATCAACGCCCCGCTCCTTGAGCGCAAGCACCGTGCCCCGGGTGTTGTCCCGGGTCGAACCACCGGCGCCGTAGGTGACCGAGTAGTAGCCCGGCTTGGCGGTCTCCAATGCGTCGGTGGTTTCGCCGAGAAGCTTGTCGCGGCCCCCGTCGGTCTTCGGCGGGAAATACTCAA
>DIYG01000056.1 GCA_002428935.1 Halieaceae bacterium UBA6060 | reverse complement strand
ATCAAGGTTGATTTCCCGGCGTTGGGAAGCCCCAGGAGACCCACATCCGCCAACACATTGAGTTCGAGCTTCAGTGCCCGCTGTTCCCCCTCGGTCCCCGCCGTGGTTTGCCGGGGGGCTCGATTGGTAGATGATTTGAACCGGGTGTTTCCAAGGCCATGGAAACCGCCCTGGGCAACCAACAAACGTTGCCCTGGTGCAACGAGATCTCCGAGCTGTTCGCCCGTGTCCTCATCGAGAACCGTGGTGCCTACGGGTACCGGCAACTCCAGATCCTCGCCACCGGCGCCCGTGCAGTTACGACCTCGGCCCCCCTCACCATTCTGCGCCCGGTAAACACGCTGAAAGCGATAGTCCACCATGGTATTCAGGGCCGGATCCGCGCACAGGAATACACTGCCGCCATCACCACCATCGCCACCGTCGGGGCCACCCCGGGCAACGTACTTCTCGCGCCGAAAGCTTAGGCAGCCATTACCGCCCTTACCTGCGAAAACACGGATGCTGGCTTCGTCTACAAATTTCATGGGCTAATTCTATAGGCAAGAGGCAAACAGCGACGCCAAGATAGTAACAACGGGCTTGGAGATGACGGGGCCCGGCAAAGCTTTCCACACCTACCTCTGCGTCCACCAGAAGGTGGACAAAAACCTGAGCGCGGACACAAAAAAGCCCCGTCAGGTGACGAGGCTTTCTTTACGGAGCCAGGCGATACGTGAGCGATCGAATGCCCTCTCGCCGCAGCTCAAAAGCCGAGTTTAGGCGCCAACCACGCGCACAAACTTGCGATTCTTATCGCCGCGAGTGATGAACTCTACCTTGCCATCGGTGGTAGCAAAGAGCGTGTGGTCCTTGCCGACGCGAACATTCTCGCCAGCGTGGATACGCGTGCCTCGTTGACGCACCAGGATGTTGCCAGCTTTTACCGCCTGGCCGCCAAAGCGCTTGACGCCAAGGCGTTTACTCTCGGAATCGCGACCGTTACGAGTACTGCCGCCTGCTTTCTTGTGTGCCATGCTGCTCTCCTCAGGCGCTGATGCCGGTAATACGGACTTCCGTGTACCACTGGCGGTGCCCGGTTTCCTTACGATGATGCTTACGCCGGTTGAACTTAACGATCTTCACCTTGGCGTGGCGACCGTGATCGACCACTTCAGCGGTGACTTTTGCGCCGTCCACCAGGGGTGTACCGATCTGCGGAGCGTCGCCACCGACCATCAACACGCGATCAAACTCGATCGTTGCGCCCGTTGCCGCTTCAATTTTCTCCAGCTTGAGGGATTCACCCTCTTTCACGCGGTGCTGCTTGCCACCGCTTTCGATTACTGCGTACATCGATATTCTCCATTGTTAGCCCTCCCGCAGGAGTTGATCCGCTGTCGACGGGACAGGGGGCAGGGATGGGCACAATTTGCTTGTCAAACCACCGCTTGGTGAGCGGCGCGCGATTGTACTGAAAAGCGCCCCCGTGCTCAAGCCGCGCAAAGGGCCCCGGCTTGACACTTCTGGGGACGGAGTCCTAGCATGCGCCCCCGTCTCAGGCCCCGGATTTCCAGACCCATGCACGAGGTACGCGGCGTTGTCAGCGCCGAGCTCGAAGCGGTTAACACCGTGATCGTCGAGCAACTCAAGTCCGACGTCGAGATGGTGGAAAACGTTGGCCAGTACATCGTCGACGGCGGCGGCAAACGCTTGCGACCGACGCTGGTTCTCCTGTGCGCAGCGGCCATAGATCAAACCAACGAGGCACAAATCCACTTCGCCGCGGTAGTGGAGTTCATCCACACCGCTACCTTGCTCCACGACGATGTGGTCGACGTGTCGGAGCTTCGTCGGGGGCGGCCCACGGCCAATAGCCAGTTTGGCAACGCTCCCAGCGTCCTGGTGGGCGACTTTCTCTACACCCGCGCCTTTCAATTGATGGTGGCCCTGAACAACCACCAGCTCCTGAAGATGATGGCGGACACCACTAACACCATCGCGGCCGGCGAGGTCTTGCAGCTCATCCGCGCCGGAGACCCAAAAACCACCGAAGCGCAGTATTACGAGGTTATCGATCGCAAAACCGCCGTACTATTTGCTGCGGCTTGCCAGGGCGCAGGTTTACTGGCCAAGGCCGATGAGACCCTGCACCAAAAGCTGTATCGCTATGGCCAGAATGTCGGCATCGCCTTTCAATTGGTCGACGATCTTCTGGATTACGAGGGTGATCCCCAGGTCACGGGCAAGAACGTGGGTGATGACCTCGCTGAGGGTAAGCCGACGTTACCGTTGATTCACGTCATGCGGGAAGGAGACCCAGTCCAATCGCAACTCGTTCGAGATGCAATTCACGCCCGGGATCGGTCGCGACTCGACGAGGTTGTCGCTGCAGTGCGGACTTGCGGAAGTCTGGACTACACACGAGCGGCCGCCGAGCGCTGTCGCCAACAGGCCCTGGACGCCCTCGATGGACTGGACTCCAATCCCGCCCGGGACGCCCTGGCCAGCCTCGCGGACCTGGCGGTTCGGCGCAGCGCCTGAGGGCAGGCTATGGGTCGATACCTCCCTACGCGTCGATAAGGTCGAGCAATTCGGCGGTTTTTTCCTCCATAAGGGCCTGATCACCCCGGGACTCCACGTTCAGACGCACCACCGGCTCCGTGTTGGAACGGCGCAGACTGAAACGCCAGCTCTCGAAGGCCATAGACAGGCCATCAACCTCTTCCACGCTGAGAGCATCCGCACCATAGGTCGACTGGACCCGCGCCAACACGCTCTCCGGATCATCAATGGAGCGATTGATTTCACCGCTGCAGGGATATGCGGCCATACGGGCCTCGACCAAATCCGCAAGACTGCGACCACGGGTGCTGATAAGTCCCGTAACCAACAGCCAGGGAATCATCCCACTGTCGCAGTAAGAAAAGTCACGAAAATAGTGGTGAGCACTCATTTCCCCGCCGTAGATGGCATTTTCAACCCGCATCCGCTCTTTGATAAAGGCATGACCGGTCTTACTCTGGATCGCCCTGCCACCCATCTCTTCCACGATCGCCTGTGTATTCCAGGTTAGCCGCGGATCATGCACCACGCTTTCACCGGGACGCCCCTTGAGGAACGCCTCTGCCAGCAGGCCGACGACGTAGTAACCTTCCACAAATCGACCCGTCGCGTCGAAAAAGAAACAGCGGTCGAAATCACCGTCCCAGGCCACTGCCAGATCAGCGCCGTGCTCCCGCACCGCCTCGATACACGGACCGCGATTTTCCTCAAGCAAAGGGTTGGGAACCCCATTGGGGAAGTTACCATCGGGCTCGTGATGGAGCTTGATAAACGTAAATGGTAGATGGGGCTCCAGAAGGTCTATCACCCGGCCTGCACCACCATTCCCCGCGTCGACAACAATCTTCAAGGGCTCAAGGGTAGACACATCGACATAGCTCAATAGATGTTCCACGTAAGCGTCGGCAACATCCAGAGGATGAATGGAACCTGGCCGTGGGGCCTCGCCAAAGTCGTTCGCCTCCGCCAGAGCCTTGATATCAAATAAGCCCGTGTCACCGGAGATGGGGCGCGAGCCCTCCCGGACGAACTTCATACCGTTATAGTCTTTCGGGTTGTGACTCGCCGTAACCGCTATCCCACCGTCCATGCCCGCATGGCTGGTGGCGAAATAAATCTCCTCCGTGCCGCACAAGCCGATGTCGTAGACATCGACGCCCTGGGACGTCAGCCCCTCACTGAGGGCGGCCTTGATCGCCGGACTGCTGAGACGAATGTCGTGACCAACCACCACCTTCTCGGGTTTGACGATGGCGGCGTAGGCACAGCCGATGCGTCGGGCGATATCCTCGTTGAGTTGATCCGGGACACGCCCACGAACGTCATAGGCCTTGAAACAGGTCAGGGACTCCATGCTGGCTCTACTGCTCCTTCGTGTATACGTTGTGGTAGACGTAGTCCGTTGCTTCGACAAAGCCCGGTACGCTACCGCAGTCAAAACGCTTCCCTTTGAACTTGTAGGCCATGACGCAACCGCGCTCGGCCTGGGTCTGGAGCGCATCGGTGAGCTGCACTTCGCCGTTCGCACCGGGGGGCGTTTCACGGATGATGTCGAAAATATCTGGGGTGAGAATATAACGACCGATGATCGCCAGATTAGATGGAGCCTCATCAGCAGAGGGTTTCTCTACCATCTTCTCGACCCGGTAGATGCCGTCTTTGAGTGATTCACCGGCAATCACCCCATATTTGTGCACCTCATCCATGGGCACTTCCATGATCGCAACAATGGAGCAGCGAAACTGATTGTAGAGCTCCGCCATTTGCGCCAGGACACCGGGACCGTCGTTGAGACACAGGTCGTCGGAGAGCACCACGCCGAAAGGCTCATTCCCAACCAAGTGCCCCCCCGTGAGGATCGCGTGTCCCAGACCTTTCATCTCCCGCTGACGGACCATGGTGAAAATACCCTGATTCAAAACGTCGCGAATACTGTCGAGGTATCCTTCCTTGGAGGTTCCGGAAATCTGGTGCTCAAGCTCATAGCTGATATCGAAGTGATCGGCGATGGCGCGCTTACCCCGCCCTGTGACCATTGCACAAGTGGTCATACCCGCCTCAATGGCCTCCTCAACCCCGTACTGCACCAGGGGCTTATTAACAACGGGCAACATCTCCTTGGGCATACTCTTGGTAGCGGGCAGGAATCGGGTACCGTAGCCGGCGACGGGAAACATGCATTTGCTGATCACTGTGACCTCCAGTGGGTTTGTGAAAGCGTGGTTAAGGGTGCGTTTAAGGGCTACTTGCTGCGCCCGTAAACGTCTTCAAAGCGGACAATGTCGTCTTCGCCGAGATAGCCACCGGACTGAACCTCGATAAGCTCCAGGGGAATCTTGCCGGGGTTAGCGAGGCGATGCTTATGACCCAGAGGTATATAGGTGGACTGATCCTCGCGGAGGATGAACACCTTGTCTTCACAGGTCACCTCTGCCGTGCCTTGCACAACGATCCAATGCTCCGCGCGATGATGGTGCATTTGCAATGACAGCTTGTGACCGGGGTCGACAACGATCCGTTTCACCTGGAAACGATCGCCTACAATCAGCGACTCATAACTGCCCCAGGGTCGGTAAACCCGCTGATGGAGAGAGGCCTCGCTACGCCCCTCTTCTTTGAGGCGATTGACAATGGCCTTGACGTTTTGAACCCGATCGCGGTCGGCAACCAACACCGCATCGGGCGTTTCCACCACGATGAGGTTATCCACACCGGTCGCGGCAAGGAGGCGGGATTCGCTGCGCAGATAGCTATTGGTGCATTCTTCGGTCACCACATCACCGATGGCCACATTCCCCTGGGCGTCTTGATCGGACACCTGCCACAACGTTGACCACGCGCCCACATCGCTCCATCCGCAGTCGAGAGGGATCACGCCACCCCGCTGGGTTTTCTCCATTACCGCGTAGTCAATGCTGTCCGAGGGACAGGCGAGAAAGGCCTCCCGGTCTGGACGGAGAAAGTCGAGGTCTTCCTTGGATCCCGTCATGGCCAGACGGCAGGCCTCGGCCATGGCCGGAGCGTGGTTTGTGAGCTCGTCCAGATAAGTGGCGGCGGAAAGGAGGAACATCCCGCTATTCCAGTGATACTTGCCGCTGTCTACATAGGACTGAGCCGTTGCTGCGTCAGGTTTCTCGACAAAGCTGTCGAGAGCAAACAGGTCGTCGCCCCGGGCCTCTCCAAGGCGAAGATAGCCGTAGCCAGTTTCTGGCCCATCGGGCACCACACCGAAGGTCATCAGGGTGCCCTCTTCGGCGGCCCGCTGACCGCGTTTTACCGCCTGGACGAAAACCTCCGGGTCACGAATCACATGGTCTGCAGGTAACACGAGAAGCACCGCCTCGGGGGTAGTCGCCAAGGCCTGAAGCGCAGCCAAAGCTACCGCCGGTGCCGTGTTGCGCCCCTCGGGCTCCAAAATGATGGCTCCCGGCGAGACACCCAATTGTCGAAGCTGCTCCGCAACCATGAAACGATGTTCGTCGTTACATATGACAATCGGAGCTGCGCATTCCAGACCCTGGGTTCGGGACAAGGTGTCCTGCAGCATCGACAACTCACTGGCCAGGGGTAGAAACTGCTTTGGGTGAGTTTCGCGGGAAACGGGCCAAAGGCGGCTTCCAACGCCCCCAGAAAGTAGAACCGGTATCAGCATTTGCGTTTATCCAATCAGCGCAAGGTCGTAGTCTTGAATGGCACCGGGCATTGCCTGACGGCCGGTCGATGCGTCCACAATCTGTGCTCTTGGCGGCAGCTACGGTGCGCCCATGGTAAAGCACCAAGGGTGACAATCAACCATCGCCATCACAATTCTCTAGGACCGTCCTCGCCAACTGCCCAAGGTAGACTTGTGCGATACATGCTTTAAAATGCTCCGCTGCTTAGCGGCGCGTCCGGCAACGGTCGACAAAACTAGAGCAACATTAAAAGGGCTCATTCAAGGGTAAGTTATTAGAGCCCCGAGCATGTCCCTTAGCAAGGGGCGGGGGACCGACAGCCCTGTGGATGAACGCAAACGCCAACTGCATCACAGCCTGATCGCTCCTACGGCGGCGGTGGCAGACTTTGCAGACGTTCCGTACCGCCCAAACCAGGGCCCTCAATACGGATCGCTCCATCAAGGGATGATCCCAGTCCCCGGGGCAAGCACGTGATCCATGATGAAGAAACCTATGACGACGGACCTCGTCGAGGTTCTCCATTGAGACAATACGTCGCGGAAAGGCGACAAGAAACGCAGAGAAGGAAGAGGCTCCCCGGAGCCCACTTAAAAGAAGTACGCAGATCATGACCCCCCAGAGTAGTTACAGCAAAGAAGAACTCGTCCGTTGCGGTATGGGAGAGCTTTTCGGACCCGGCAATGCACAGCTTCCCGTCGACAACATGCTGATGCTGGATCGCATTACTCATATCAGCTCCGAGGGTGGAGCCCATGGCAAAGGCCTGATCGAAGCAGAACTGGATATCCATCCACAGCTCTGGTTCTTTCAATGCCACTTCCCCGGCGACCCGGTGATGCCCGGTTGTTTAGGGCTGGACGCCATGTGGCAGCTTGTGGGGTTTTTCCTGGGCTGGCGAGGCAATCCGGGGCGCGGACGTGCGCTGGGTTCCGGCGAAGTTAAGTTCACCGGGCAAATCCTTCCCAGCGCGAGCACCGTGCGCTATACCATTGACGTCAAGCGAGTAATTGAACGCAGGCTGGTTATGGGCATCGCCGACGGTAAGGTCACCGTCGATGGTAAAGATATCTACCACGCGAACGATCTTCGCGTCGGGCTATTCCAGTCAACAGAGGGTTTCTAGGGCATGACGCGACGGGTTGTAGTCACGGGCTTGGGAATCGTTTCCTGCCTAGGGAATGACGCAACGGCTGTGACCGAAGCTCTGCGTGCGGGGCGATCGGGCATCTCCACGGCGCAGGAGCAGATCGATATGGGGATGCGCTCCCACGTTGCCGGAGCACCCCAAATCGACGTCAAGGAACACATCGATCGCAAGCAATTGCGTTTCATGGGTGACGCTGCGGCTTTTTCCTACATTGCCATGCAGCAGTGTATTGACGACGCCAGACTCACCGATGAAGAAGTCTCAAACGAACGCACGGGGATCATTGCCGGCTCCGGTGGCGCCAGTTCGGCAAGTCAAACGGAAGCCGCCGACATACTTCGCGAGCGCGGCCTGCGCCGAGTTGGCCCCTACCGGGTCACGCAAACCATGGGCAGTACCGTTTCCGCCTGCCTGGCGACCCCCTTCAAGATCCGTGGCGTCAACTATTCCATTTCCTCCGCCTGCTCCACCAGCGCCCATTGCATTGGCAATGCCATGGAGCAAATTCAACTGGGTAAACAGGACCGAGTGTTTGCCGGCGGCGGCGAGGAACTGCACTGGACCATGAGCAGTCTGTTCGACGCCATGGGCGCCCTGTCGACGAAGTACAACGACACACCGGAACGAGCTTCACGAGCCTACGATGCGGATCGCGATGGCTTTGTCATCGCCGGCGGAGGTGGCATGTTGGTGCTCGAGGCCCTGGACGTGGCCCAGGCTCGGGGCGCCAAGATCTACGCCGAGGTGGTGGGATACGGTGCGACGTCGGATGGGTATGACATGGTTGCGCCATCCGGAGAAGGCGCGGTGCGCTGCATGCGACAAGCGTTGGCGACCGTAGACGGCGCCGTCGACTACATCAACGCCCATGGCACGAGCACGCCCGCGGGCGATATTCAGGAGCTCAATGCCGTTCGTGAAGTCTTTGCATCGATGGATCACACGCCGGTAATTGGATCCACGAAATCTCTGACCGGCCATTCCCTGGGCGCCGCCGGTGTCCAGGAAGCCATTTACTCCCTGCTTATGCAGCAGGAGAGTTTCATTGCGGCCTCGGCCAACATCGACAATCTGGATCCAGGTGCGGAAGGTTTGCCCATCGCCACGGAACGCCATGATTCCGTGGATCTCCAGCGAGTCATGTCCAATAGCTTTGGCTTTGGCGGCACCAATGCGTCTCTGGTGTTTCAGAAAATCGAGAGCTGAAGCCTTTCCCGCAAACGATTCCCAGGCGGTGTTTTAAGAACCGTCGCTAGAACAACATCAGATCCAGGGGCAACACCCCCACAGAGTCTCCATGCTCCAAGGTCGCTCCCCGGGGAATACAGGCCAGGGCATCGCTCGCTGATACAGATCTCAGAATACCGGAACTCTGGTTCTCATAAGGCACGGCCCACAGAGCACTTCCCTCGCTGCGCAGACGAACTCGAAGAAATTCCTCTCGCCCTCCGGGTCGTGACACCTGAAAGTCCGCCCGGGCCGGATAGGTTCGTCGACCCCGGCTGCGACGCCCCTGAAGCGCCATCACATAGGGCCTGGCCAGCAATAGGAACGTCACGAAGGCAGAAGCGGGATTCCCTGGAAGCCCTATGAAACGGGTCCCGGATACGCGGCCAAACGCAAATGGTTTGCCCGGTTTTATCGCTATGCGCCAAAGCGACAAAGCGCCCAGGCTCTCGACCGCCGAACGGACGAAGTCAGCTTCACCGACGGATACACCGCCACTACTGATTATCAGGTCTGCGGAAGTAGCGGCTCGCTCCAGCACGGCATGGGTCTCACCCCGATCATCGCCGACAATGCCCAGATCAAGGACGTCACAACCAAGACTGGTCAACAAAGCCGAGAGCATCGGTCGATTACTGTTATAGATGGCGCCGGCGGGTAAGCTCGCTCCCGCCTCCACCAATTCGTTACCGGTGGATAGCAGCGCCACCCGCAGCGATCGATAAACGGGCAACTGGGCAATGCCCTGGGAGGCCATGAGCCCCAGATCCTGGGGCCGAAGGCGGCGCCCTTTCTCAAGCAACAGCTCACCGACTCTGCAGTCCTGCCCTTTGGGGCGTATGTGCTGCCCAATGCTGATCGCCGTGGGCAACTGGATGTTCTCACGGCCCGCGCTGTGCTTTGGGATGTCTTCCTGGATTACCACGGCGTTAGCGCCCAGAGGAATCGGTGCGCCGGTGAAAATTCGCGCTACCGCATTTTCGGGTAACTCCGACGGAGGGTCACCGGCGAGGACCCTCGCCCGCTGTGGTAGGGAATGCCCCGCGTCCGAGGCGCGCACGGCATAGCCATCCATGGCGCTGTTGTCCCAGGGGGGTACGTCGATGCGGGCAAACTGATCCGCACCCAGCACGCGGCCCAAGGCGGCGGTGATAGGGAGATCCTCCACCTCCTTGATGACCGCCACGTCCCGGAGCAAAGTCTCCAGGGCGTCATCCAGCGGCGTGAGAGCAGATCGCGTCACGGGTGGGTGTGAGCGCCTTTGAGTATCCCGACGAAGTTGCAGGGGCGATGAGTCGAGTCCAACTGCTCGCGCAATACGCCTTCCCAGGCGGTGCGGCAAGCCCCCGTAGACCCGGGCACGCAAAACACCGCGGTGCGATTGGCGAGGCCAGCAAAGGCCCGGGACTGAACCGTTGAAGAGCCGATCTCCTGCAAAGACAAATACCTGAAGACTTCGCCGAAACCGTCGATGTGCTTGTCGAGCAAAGGCTGCACTGCCTCGGGCGTGGAGTCACGACCGGCAAAGCCGGTGCCACCCGTGACCAATACGACCTGCAGTCGATCATCGGCGATCCACTGGGAAAGCACCGCGCGGATGCGGTACACGTCGTCGGGAATCAGCGTTCGCTCGAGGACCTCATGCCCCGCCTCTCGCGCGGCAGTTGCCAAATAATCCCCGGAGGTGTCGTTTTCCGGCCCCCGGGTGTCCGACACCGTGAGGACCGCTATGTTGAGTGCGACCCCAGCCTCGGGAGCGTCTGTTTCTTCCATACTCATAGCTTCTCGTCTTTCAGACTCGCGGATCAAAGCCTGACCCGTTAATCGTCGGGAAACACCTTGGCGCTGTTGTAATACTGCTTGACCACGCCATTGACGAAACCTCGCCAGGGCACCTGTTTCACGGCAAAGGTGTCTCGCAAGCGGGAACAATCCAAAACTCGCGTCACTCCGCGATCGTCATCCTCTCGCCCCCGCGCACGGATCACCACGTCACCGCAGTCTGCGTACTGACTGGCCGCCGCCAGACTTGCCTCGGCAAAGCCATACTCCGTGGTTCGATCTCCAGAGCAGTAGTGATAGACCCCTGTCGCCGCGGCCCCTACGCTGAGCTGATCCAGCATCGCCGCCAATACCCGGGCGGCATCGACACTCGACACGGGACAAAACACATCATTGTCATCAAATTCTGCGGCTTGTTCTGGCCCCATCTGCTCCAGGGTCATAGTCAGAAGATTTTGCTCAAAACTGGCAAACAGCGGACCCGTGCGTAACACGATGGCCGATGGGGCGGCCTGAGTTATCCGCGACTCCAACTCCACCATCTGCAGACCGGGCTCACCATAGGCGTCCATAGGATCGGTCTCACGCAGGCTGCGACCCGTACGACCAGAAAAAACCTGATCACAGGACAACAACAAGTACCGCATGCCGCTGCGCTCGCAGGCCTTTGCCAACCAGTGACTGCGCTCAATATCGTTGGCTGCGGGGTGCTCACCAGCGGCTACCTGCCAGGCCAGGCGCAAATCCACCACCGCATCAGGCTTGCCTTTACGAGCGGCTTTTTTTGCCTGTCGCTCGCTGCGCCAACGACTGGCAGAGGTGCTGAGGTTTTCGGCCTGGTGGCGCCCCCACTGGGCGAACGCGCCTTGGAGCGCCACGCCCACAGGGTTATCAGAACCGACAAGTAATACGTCCAATGCGGTAAACCGTGTTACCGAGCCAGAAGAGCCAGCGTCTCGCGCTAGAAGGGGATATCGTCGTCGATATCTCCCATGGCAGCGGGCTGGGCCTGAGGCTGTGGTGCGGAGGGAGCTGAGGCCTGGGAGCCACCGCCGAACCCGCCCGCAGCCTCGGGGTAGGCTCCCCCGGCATAGTC
>DIYG01000191.1:5353-7917 GCA_002428935.1 Halieaceae bacterium UBA6060 | reverse complement strand
ACTCGGAATGTCAGATGGAGGTGGATACTTCGCCGTGTTTTCTGGAATGCTGCCGCCACCGGCGCTCGCACCACCTAAACCGCCGCCGACGCTATAGCCACCCCCGCCGCCAATTTCGCGACCGTAGCCGCCTTCTTCACCTTCACCGCCGACAACACCGCCGGCGGACGCGGTTTGAATGGGTTCGTTGGTGCTCTGCTCCCGAGAAGCGCGACGCTGAGCGGCTTGCTCTTCAAGGATCATGGCGTCGAACTCGCCCATCCCGCGCTCTAGTTCTGCATCGAGGATCGCGACTTGCTCACCGGGGGTGAGGGTGCCCTGGCCTGTGCCCGATTGACCCGGATAACTGCCGTAGCCGCCGCCGGAGCCTTCCAAACCGTCTTCCGTTCCATAGCCGCCGCCGCTGCCACTGGCTCCCGCTTCACCGGAGCCGTTGTCGTTGCCGCTCTGAGTACCAGGAGCTCCGGTGCCGGGCAGACCGCCGGGTATGCCCGGTATACCTGGGATTCCCGGTAGGCCGGCTACAACACCGGCACCGCCCGCCTGCCCAGCGGCGCTGCCGTCAGCCCCCGAGGTACCCTGGTCGCCGCTGCCTGCACCTCCACCGGAGGCGACGGTATCTGTATCGTCCATGGTGGGCAGTGCATCGCCACCCGCACTATCTTCAAAACCGGGCTCGCCGCCAGCTCCTTCGCCGCTACCGGTCTCGCCACCGGCCTGAGCGGTGGCTTCTCCACCGCTACCGTCAGCGCCTGCTTCGGTTCCTTCAGCACCCGCACCGGCTTCCGTGCCGCCGGCACCACTTGCACCGTCGCCGCCCTCGCTAGCGCCGCCGCCGTCAGCAACCTGGTCCCCGCCGCCGGGATTACCCGGAGCTTCGCCGCTGGGGAATTCACCCATATCCCGAGCATCGTCGCCGCCACCCTGGAGGTCGCCGTCGGTACTGCCCCTTCGGCCTTCGCTGCCGCTCTGGCCGTCACCGTTTTGAGCGCTCTGCTGTCCGCCGGTTTGCGAACCGCTTTGATTACTGCCGGAAGTACTGGCCTGGGATCCGGGGCTGCCGGGGGAAGACGACCCCGTTTGACCGGTGGATCCGCTCTGGCTTTGACTCCCTCCCGATGAACTGGACGAGGAGCTGCTGGATGAACTGGACGAGCTACTGCTGGAACTCGACGAGCTGCTCGATGAGGATTGCGATGAGCTGCTTGAGGATGAGCTCGATGAAGAACTCGAAGACGGGGAAGATGGCGACGGCGGCGTGGGTACGCTCGGCGTTTGCGGCGTCGTTGGATTGCTGGCGCTCGGGCAGCCGGTGAGCACGAAGCAACAGGCGGTCACCAGGGCGCCGGCGCGCAGCCCATGGCTTAGCGATCTATGGTTTGGCCTGTTACCAGTCTGTCGTGTCATAAGCCCAGCGCAGTCCCTCTGTTTCTACTGGCATGCCGTCGCTGAAGCGGGGCCTAAACGGCGTTTGTCGTAGGCGGCGAATGATATCGCCCGCTTTCGCGTCGTTTTGCGCATATTCGTCAATGCGCACCACGTCAACCACGCGGCCGCGATCAGTTACTCCGAATTCTAGCAGTAAACGCCCCGGTTGCTCTGCCTGGGGCTCGGGCAACGCCCGTACCCCCGGTACCGCCGGCAGAGGTTGGGGAGTGCCGAAATAGGCATCCTGTAGTTCTTCGGCACCATCAAGTTGGGCAAGTTCCCCGCTGAGTTCAGCGTAGGTTTTCATGGCGTCGTTGCGTTTGCCATGCCAAAACTGCCAATCGGCAAGGAGCATCAGCGGTTCCAGCACATCCGTGCTCGTCGCCTCGGGCTGTACTACACGAATGTCGTAGATGGCGCGGATAACCGCGCTGCCTTGCTTATAGCTCTGCCCTCGATAACCGATTTGCTGTGACTCCTCGTCGGCGTAGAGGGAACGGGTTCGATAGCGCCCCGTGGAGAGTTCGCCGACGAAGCCGCTGAGAAGATACTGGGAGCGCAGCATGCCGTAGAGCGGTGGTAATAGCTCCGGTGACTTTTCTCCTTCGGCATCCACCAGTTCCGTGAGGGCCATGCGATGGAGGCTCCACATGCGGTGCAAGCGTGAGAAGGGGTTTTCACCCACGCCGACCTCGTAGGCTTTCCGCTGCCAGAGGGCGTGCTGCATCAAAGCCTCGCCCCGGGTGGCGTCGGACAAGGTTTGTGCCTGCACGCGGTAGAGATAGCGTTGTCGTTCATCGGCGGTCTCAAAAGCGCCCATAGCGATGTGACTGGCAATTTCGCCTTGGAGGAGGGCGATCTGGCGGGGGCTATAGAGTCCTTCGTTGATACGTGCCAGGTGCACCCCACGCTTGAAGGTGTCTACGGCAGCTTCATGGTTTCCAGAGCGCTGCAGCGCAAGGCCCAGACCGAGGAGTTCCTCCGATAGACCCGTCGCAAAAGCTCCGCTATTGGTCTCCAGGAATTCTATGGCTCGCTGATAGGACCGTACATCCGTGAGCAGCGAAGCCGCAATCTGATCATCCCTAACCAGGCTCTCGTCCGCGCCGCCCTGGGCGGGTGGTTCTTGCGCCAGG
>DIYG01000191.1:0-5300 GCA_002428935.1 Halieaceae bacterium UBA6060 | reverse complement strand
GCGGGTGGTTCTTGCGCCAGGGCCACCGAGAACAGGCAGGTGGTGACTGCCAAGGCCCCCGCCGTCCTTGCAGCGAGGGAGGGCCAGCTCCATGAACTGACAGGTGGCTTGACCGTCAAAGAGTTAAGCACGACTCGTTCCAAAAATACCTCAAGGTCCTCTACGCACTATAGCGGCTGGTGGCTCATGAGACAGATAAGGGGCCGTGCGGTTCATTTCCCGTCAATACGTTGCGACCCAACCACCCGGCCGTCGATTATCCGTAGCGCCATACAGATAGCCGTTCTCCAGCATAATCGATTGGGTTCGTCCCAGGGTGCGCTTACCAATCTCGATATCGTGGCCGAGGGCCTCGAGGAGGCGCAAGGTGTCAGGGCTGAAACCCTGTTCCGCCCGCACACGGTCCGGAAGCCATTGATGGTGAAGCCGCGCGGCGGCACCGGCGGTGGCGACGTTCATATCAAAGGCCATTGCATTGAGAAGGGTCTGGAGTACCGTGGTGATGATGACGCTACCGCCGGGAGAGCCCGTTGCCAGCCACGGCCTGCCGTCGCGGAACACCATGGTGGGGGTCATGGAGGACAGCGGGCGTTTACGCGGCTCGATGGCATTGGCCTCGCCCTGTACCAGCCCGTAGGCATTGGCCTTACCGGGCTGGGCCGCGAAGTCGGCCATTTCATTGTTGAGCAACATGCCCGTTCCGGGTACGGCAATGTGGGAGCCAAAGCTGAAATTCAGGGTGTAGGTATTTGAAACCACGTTCCCTGCGGCATCGGCGACGGTGTAGTGGGTGGTATCGCTGCCCTCGGGCGTGAGCACCGTACCTGGTTTGATCTCCTCGGAGGGGCGGGCGCGATCGGGGTCGATGCTAGCGCGGAGGCGTTTTGCATAGGCTTTATCGAGCAACTGTTCTACGGGCACCGGGGCAAAGTCGGGATCGCCGAGGTACTGGCTGCGGTCCGCGTAGGCGAGTTTCATGCTTTCGATGAGTAGATGCAGATAGGCGGCACTGTTGTGCCCCAGGGCCTGCAGGTCATAGCCCTCGAGAATGTTGAGAATCTGAATAATGTGAATTCCGCCGGAGGACGGGGGCGGTGTGGCGACGACTTCAAAGTCCCGAAACGTACCGCGCACCGGCTCCCGCTCCAGAGCGTGATAGGCGCTGAGATCTTCCAGGCTGATCAGGCCATTTCCCCGCTCCATCTCGGCAACGATACGGTCAGCGACGGGGCCTGCGTAAAATCCGTCCCGGCCCTCGGCGGAAATCTGTTCCAGGGTCCAGGCAAGCTCCGGTTGGGTAAAGCTCACACCGATGGCCGGCGCGCTGCCGTCGGCGTTTAGAAACAAACGCTTGGCCTCGGGGTTCATGGCCAGGCGTTCTGCTCGACGATCGAATTCATAGTGCATGGCAAAGGAAACGGGAAAACCCTTCTTTGCCAGGCGAATTGCCGGCGCGAGAACCTTCTCTCGGGGCAGGGTTCCGTAGCGTTCCAGCGCCAGTAAAAGCCCATCAACGGTGCCGGGAACCCCTGCGGAGGCGTGACTGAAAAACTCGCGCATGCGATCAACGGATCCGTCGGCGCCGAGAAACAGGTCCCGGTCCGCTGCTTTCGGCGCGGTCTCACGGTAGTCGATGAGGGTTTGCTGATCGCTTTCGGCAAGGTGTATCAGCATGAAACCACCGCCAGCGAGATTGCCTGCGCGCGGGTAGGTCACGGCCAGAGCAAATCCCGTCGCCACCGCGGCATCCACCGCATTCCCGCCCTCTCGCAAAATCTCCAGGCCGACTTCCGCCGCGAGCTGCTCGGGGGACACCACCATGCCGGTCTGACCGACGGTCGGCAGAAAGCGATGCTGATAGTCGATGATGGGCATCTTTTCCGCGCTGCTGCTTTGTCCAAGGGCGGGCACAGCGAAGGAGCAGAGGACTGTCATAGACAGCCAAACAGATATCAGGGTGCGGAGGTAAAGGAAAAACTGGCGCAGCATGAAATGGAGCTCTTGGGAAAGGAATGGCAGACTCTACCGCGACTGGGCATGCAGCCCAAGACACGGTCGCAGATAGTGGATGGACAGATGAGCGGCGTACGGGCAGAGATCGAGCGGCGACTGGAGGCCTACTTGCATCGCCTCAAGGCGGGCGACGACCTGCCTCCCGGGGCCCGGCTCCGTCTGGAAGGACTCTTTGAGGCCCTTGTTCTGGAGGGCCTTGCCACGGAGGAGGAGCTCGATGCTCTCCTGGAGACGACCGTAACGAGCGTCTGGGGCCATGGTTTGGTTGATGAACTGGGGTCCGCCTGGCGTAACAGCCATCCCTTCCCCGAATTGCCCCTGTATCAGCGGCGCGCGCCGGTATCTCCCAGTACCAGCGATTGACTATACTCGCCGATCTGGTTTCTCGTCGCTTCAAGTTAGGAAAGCCCTTATGACTTCGCCCTTGCGCTCCCTCACATCACTCATTGCGGGTGTGGGTCTGATGATGTTTCTCGCCGGTTGCGGTAGCACACCTATTGAAGCGTTCAGCGATTTCGACGACAGCTACGACTTTGGCGATGTGCAGACTCTGGCCATTCTCCCGGTGGATCGGACCATGAAAGCCGAAACCCTGATCAGTGACCTGCAGGTGGATCGCATCAACGAGGCTTTGGCTACGGAGCTGGCGAATCGCGGCTACGGAGTGGTGGAGGATCGGTCGAAGGCCGACCTTTATCTGTCCTGGCATCTTGTGACTCGCGAGAAAACCGATATTCGTTCCTACAACGCCTCCAGCGCCTATAACTGCTGGCGCTGCGGTCCGCCGGTGTCCGATGTAAGCGTGCGCACATACACCGAGGGTACCTTCATTGTCGATCTCATCGACCCCAACCGAAATCGCTCCGTATGGCGCTCGACGATTCAGTCGCGTCTCAAAGCACAACCGGACCCCGATCAGGCGGCGCAAAACCGGGCTAAGGCAGCGAAATTGGTCCTGGCACCCTTCCCCCCTGAGGCCTAAAGGAACGGACTGACGATGACCGGTAGCTATGAGACCCATCGTCGGGAGTACACGGCGGGCGGGTTGAGTCTTGGGGATCTCGATACTTCACCGGTCCGCCAGTTTGAGCGTTGGCTAGACCAGGCGGTAAGGGCCGGGCTCGCGGACCCTACGGCCATGGCCCTGTCTACCATCGATGAGCAGGGTCGGCCCTGGCAGCGCCTGGTGTTGCTCAAGGGGCTTTCCGACACCGGCTTTGTGTTTTACACCAACTTCGGTAGCGATAAAGCTCAGGCCATGGCGCAGGAGCCCAGAGTTTCACTGCTCTTTCCCTGGAATGAGTTGGATCGCCAGGTCATTGTTGGGGGGGTGGCTCAGCGCATGAGTCTCACGGAGTCTGCGACCTACTTTCTGTCGCGACCCCGAGAGAGTCAAATCGCCGCCTGGGCATCAAAGCAGAGTCGTCCCATCGCCAAACGAGCACTGCTGGAAGAAGAGGTACGCAAGCTGCGGAAAAAGTTTGCCGATGGTGAGGTACCCATGCCGGACTTTTGGGGCGGGTATCGGGTACGGCCAGAGCGCATTGAGTTTTGGCAAGGGGGCGAAAATCGGCTGCACGATCGTTTTCGTTACCATCGTGAGGGAGAAGCCTGGCGTATCGAACAGCTTCAGCCTTAAGTATTGATCCTATAACCCCACGAGCTCGGGAGCTCGTATGCCCAAACCCTGCAATCCCGAGCCGTTCAAGCTTAAGCCTTCCAAACTCAAGCTTTCCAAACAATAGCCCTCTCGACCCCAATGCAAGGTCGGGTCAATCGCCTCAACTGATGCGCCGCTGACGAAGGTAAAAGGATTGCTCCGGAATCCCAAGAAGGCGCCGGCGCAACACATCCAGGCCCGCCGCGGCGACCATGGTTTGAAAGAGCACCCGTTCCAGGGGCCAGTGAAGGCAGACCGTCTCCACCGTGTCACTATCCCCCCAGGCCAGCCACACGGTGCCGACGGGTTTATCGGCGCTGCCACCGCCGGGGCCGGCGACACCGGATACCGCGACGCCGAGATCCGCGCCAGTCGCCTTGAGGGCTCCCTGGACCATTTCCCGCACCGTGGCTTCACTTACGGCGCCGTGCTCCGTCAGCGTGGTATCCGAGACGCTCAGGAGGGATGCCTTAACCTCGTTGGCGTAAGACACGATGCCGCCGGGAAACACATCCGATGAGCCCGGTATCTGGGTGAGCATTTGTGCGATGAGACCGCCGGTACAAGACTCCGCGGTGGTGATGGTTTTGCCCTGATCCCGGGCCAGATCGATCACTGCTGCGGCAAGTTTTCGATCTCCCTCACCAACAATGTGATCGCCAAACAGCGTTTCCAGGCGCTGCCGACATTGATGGCGCAGAGGCAGGTGCGCTTCAACATCAACGGTGAGCTTTATTTCCAGTTGCGGGGCTCCGGCCCGAAAACTCAGGGCTACCTCAGAGGGCCAGTCGGACTTATCGTCCAGTACCAACTGTTGGGCCGTGGATTCGCCCACACCAAAGGTTTGCAAACGCAACACGTGGCGCTGGACGCGAATTCCGAAGCGCTCCTGCAAACGCTCTTTGATGGGGTTGAGCATCGCCCGCAATTCTCCAGGCACGCCGGGGGTACATAGAACCAGGCAGTCGCTGACCGTGAGGCAGAAGCCGACGGCGCTACCGACGGGGTTGGGCAGGATCTCGCAACCCTCGGGCAATAAGGCCTGCTTGCGATTGGCGTCATTTAGGGCCAGACCCCGACGCTCACACCAGGCGTCAAGGTGTTCCAGGGCTTCCGGGTGCTCCGCCAACGGGACCTCAGCGACCTGGGCGAGTACCTCCGCCGTCAGGTCGTCGATGGTAGGGCCCAGGCCGCCATTGATGAGCAGTACATCGCCTCGAGTGCAGAGATCTTGAATCTCGGTCCGCAGCGCCTGGGGATCGTCGCCCAGCGTGATGCGTCGTGCTGGAACCAGGCCCAGCACCGCCAGCTCCCTTGCGATAAGGGCCGAGTTGGAGTCTACCGTGTCCCCGCTCATCAGTTCGTCACCGGTGAGCAGGAGTTGCACCATCGGAGCTGGATTGGTCATGGGTGCCCTCCCTGGGCGTCAACGGCGGGGCAAAATAACACAGGGCGTCCCGTGCGCGGGGGCTGCGGCTGACAGTTCAACACCCCTTGGCTACACTCACGCTCCTTCCCGGTTCCCTATCGAGGCAGCAAGCCCATGAAGCGTGTGGTGTTCAATCAAAAAGGCGGCGTCGGTAAAACCAGTATCACCTGCAACCTGGCGGCCATCGATGCCAGCGAA
>DIYG01000117.1 GCA_002428935.1 Halieaceae bacterium UBA6060 | reverse complement strand
CCAGCAGAGCATCAAGGCCTTTACCCAAGCCGCGTCGTTTCGCTGCCATTACGCTTGTCCTCCGATACCAGCGGCGGGGCCGGCCCCATCACCGCGTTCCTCGCGGCGAATCATTTCGCCGGCCAGGGCCATGTAGGCCCGAGACCCGCGGGAGTAACGATCATAATGCATGGCCGGAACTCCATGACTGGGCGCTTCCGCCAGGCGTACATTGCGGGGAATCACCGTACGAAAGACTTTATCGCCAAAATGCTCGTGGAGCTGGGCCGACACATCGTTGGTGAGACTGTTGCGAGGGTCATACATGGTGCGCAAGATCCCCTCTACCTCCAAGGCCACGTTTACGCTGGAGCGAACCTGTTCAATGGTATCGAGAAGGGCGGAAAGCCCTTCTAGAGCAAAGTACTCGCACTGCATGGCTATGATCACGCCATCGGCGGCAACCAGACCATTGAGGGTCAACAAGTTTAAGGATGGCGGACAATCGATAAGTACCAGATCGTAATCGGCCTGGACCTTACCCAGGGCGGCGCGCAGGCGACGCTCGCGACCGTCTTCGTTGATGAGCTCGACCTCGGCAGCTGTCACATCACCATTCGCGGGCAACACATCAAAACCACCTTCCGCGGCAGCCTGGGCCACCGTGGAAATCGTGGCCGCTTCCACCAGCACGTCGTACACGCTGTGCTCGAGTTCGTATTTATTTACTCCCGAACCCATGGTGGCATTACCCTGAGGGTCGAGATCCACCAGCAGAACTCGCTTGCCCATGGCCGCCAGAGATGCCGCGAGGTTCACACAGGTAGTGGTTTTGCCGACGCCTCCCTTTTGGTTGGCTATCGCTATGATCCTGGCCACAACTACGAATATCCTCGCCTAAATCCTTGACTGAAAGAGAAGTAAGCTCTCACTTACGATCGCCCTTTAGGGACAGTCGCACAAGACAACGCTCCTCGTTGAGATCCGGTATCTGTAAGGCCTCTACGGCCCGCAGCTCCACGCCCTCAGGCAGCGCAGCCAACTCTTCCGTGGGCCTTTGGCCTTTCATGGCGAGGAACTCACCGTCGGCAGCTACCAGTCGATGACAGCTCGCGATCATAGCATCGAGGGAGGTAAATGCCCGGCTCAGAACCTGCCCATAGGGTTTTTCGGGGCGGTAGTCTTCGACCCGGCTGTGGACCACGGAAACCTGATCTAGCAGTAATTCCGCTTTAGCCTGGACTAGAAATCGAGTCTTTTTGCCGTTGCTATCAAGAAGCGTGTAGCGGCGCGTCGGATCGGCGATGGCAAGAGGGATGCCCGGAAGACCTGCTCCCGTTCCCACATCAATTACCTGGGCAGCGCCCAAGAACGGTACAACGGCCAGGCTGTCGAGAAGGTGCCGAGTGACCATCTGCCGACGCTCGCGCACGGCGGTCAGATTGAATCGTCGGTTCCAATGAGCCAGGAGATCAAGATAGGCCAGGAGCTGTATTTGCTGGGTCTCACTGATGGCCAGGCCGAGCTCTTCCAGTCCCTGTTCGAGCAGAGACTCCAGCGCCGATGCCATCATGATTCAACCGGCCTGCTGCGCCGTGGCTTCTGCCGAATCCGTATTCTTAGATCCCTGTCGGCGTTTCAGATGCACCAGCAGTAGCGATACCGCCGCCGGAGTCACGCCGGGGATACGCGAAGCACGACCCAGGGTAGCGGGCCGCTGGGCGACCAACTTGTCTTTTACTTCATGGGACAGACCCGACACGCCGTCGTAATCAAAGTCTTCCGGCAGCGCGAGCCCTTCAAAGCGTTGCAGGCGAGCAATTTCATCCGCCTGGCGATCGATATAGCCTGCATAGCGAGCCTGGATAGCCACCTGTTCCGCAGCCTGAGCAGCGATCGCCGAAGTTTCCACAGCCAATGCCTGATCATCCAGGGCAGCCAGATCGTCATAGGACAGTTCTGGCCGCTTGAGTAACTCCGCGTAGCTGTATTCCCGGCTCAGGGCTTTGCCGAGCTTCGGCGCCAGCATCGTCGCAGCGGTGCTACCGGGGTGAACAAAGGCTTTCTGAAGACGCTGTTGCTCCTGCGCAATAAGCTCTCGCTTCTCGCTAAAGGACTGCCAGCGATGATCGTCCACCAGTCCCAGCTGACGCCCCTGTTCCGTGAGGCGCAGATCCGCATTGTCCTCGCGGAGTAGCAAACGGTGCTCCGCTCGAGAGGTAAACATGCGGTACGGCTCTTTGGTGCCCAGAGTGATGAGGTCGTCTACCAGGACTCCCAGATAAGCTTCGTCTCGTCGGGGACACCAGGCTTCTCGTTCCTGGGCCGCCAGCGCTGCATTTAAGCCGGCGAGCAATCCCTGAGCCCCAGCCTCTTCATAGCCGGTGGTGCCATTGATTTGCCCGGCGAAGTACAGGCCGTTGATGTGACGGGTTTCCAAGGACGGTCGTAGGTCCCGGGGGTCGAAGAAGTCGTACTCGATGGCGTAGCCCGGGCGGGTGATATGGGCTTGTTCAAAACCCGGGATACTGCGTACCAGTGCGACCTGCACATCAAACGGCAAGCTTGTAGAAATACCGTTGGGGTACAACTCGTTGGTGGATAAACCTTCAGGCTCTACAAAAACCTGGTGCGAGGTTTTATCGGCGAAGCGCTGCACCTTGTCTTCAACGCTTGGACAATAGCGTGGCCCCTCGCCTTCGATGACCCCGGTATACATGGGCGAGCGATCCAGGGCACCACGAATAATGTCGTGGGTCCCTTCATGGGTGTGGGCTATCCAACAACAGCGCTGTTCCGGGTGTTCCTCACGGTCGCCCAGGAACGACATCACGGGACGAGGTTCATCTCCCCACTGTTGCTCGAGCTGATCCAGCGCGACGGAGCGCGCATCGATACGCGGCGGCGTTCCGGTCTTGAGACGCCCCACGCGAAACGGCAACTCTCGTAGCCGCGCGGCCAGGGCATTGGACGGTGGATCACCGGCACGGCCACCGGCAGCGCGGGTCAAACCAATATGCATTTGACCACCGAGGAAGGTGCCTGTGGTCAAAACGACCTGTCGCGCGTGGAAGCGCAGTCCGGTCTGGGTAACCACGCCACGAACTTCGTCTCCTTCGGTCAGCAGATCGTCCACCGCTTGCTGGAACAAGCTCAGATTTTCCTGACTTTCCACCATCCGTCGCACGGCATTGCGATACAGCACGCGATCGGCCTGAGCTCTCGTCGCACGAACCGCTGGTCCTTTACGCGAATTCAGTACGCGAAATTGAATCCCCGCCTGATCTGTGGCCCGGGCCATGGCACCGCCGAGGGCATCGATCTCTCGGACCAGATGACTCTTACCGATACCGCCGATGGCGGGATTGCAGGACATCTGCCCCACCGTATCCAGGGAATGGGTTAGCAGCAGCGTGGCAGAACCCATGCGCGCTGCCGCCAGGGCGGCTTCCGTGCCGGCATGTCCGCCACCGATGACAATGACATCAAACTGCGTGGGGTAATCCATAACCTTTGGATCCATGGTGTTAGGACGAGTTCTCTGGCTCGCTTACCGTGAGCTGAATTCTTGCAAGGGTCGATAGTGTCTGCATCGAGCCGATTTATCCAGGAACGTTCTTTTCCGCTGGGCGCGCGATTATAGAGTCGCTTGTTTTTTGATCAAGTCTGAAGGTGGTTTTTGTTCTGGAGAGTCTCTCTATTAGATAAGTAAGTTAAATGTATTTTGGATAGAAAATAGATAGTTATAGTTACTATTAGGGCCGTTAGATTAGCGTATAAGTCGATTAATTCTCGATAAAACAAGAGCTTATCCGTCAGCCAAGTCTGCTTACAAAGCCTGCTTTTGGCCTGAAAAGGCCCTGGGGAATTTGAGGATGGAATCCATCGCTATCTGGGTTCGATTGCTTATCCAGCTTTGCTGCGCAAGCTATGAGGGTCTTTTCCCCAGTTTCTTAGGCCTCCGGCAAAAGTCTGGGGACAAGTCCTTACTTACCTATGCAAAAGCTGCTGAAAATCTCCCCGAGCAAGTCATCACTGGAAAGTCGACCGGTGACTCTCCCCAGGGCATCCTGGGCCAGTCGAAGATCCTCGGCCACTAGTTCCGCCGCGCCGTGGTCCTGCAATTGAAGCGCTCCCTGGGAAAGGTGCTGAGCACAGTCCTCCAATGCTCTTATGTGTCGTTCGCGAGCGCTGAAATCTGAACCATCCTGGGTCGCTGTTAGACCCGCGCTGCCGCGAAGGTGATCACGGAGCAGATCAAGACCGGCGCCGGTGCGCGCACTCATGGTTATGTTCGGGGGAGTGCCATTGTGGGCTGGCTGAAAGTTAGCTTCCGTGCCCGAGATATCACATTTGTTATAGAGCACCGTGATGGCCGCGCCGGGAGGTACTTCCACGTCGGCAAGGAAGTGCGCGGGCTTGGGCGCATTGCCGTCACTGCCATCAAGCAATAGCAGTAGATGATCGGCGCTGAGTACCTCTTTTTGTGCCCGGCGGATTCCTTCGCGTTCCACTGCATCGGTTGTCTCGCGAAGACCTGCGGTGTCGACGATGTGCAGAGGTAGGCCATCAATCTGAATGTGTTCGTGGAGGGTGTCGCGGGTGGTGCCCGGGATGTCCGTGACAATAGCGGCGTCTTGTTCCGCAAGTTGGTTCAGGAGACTGGATTTCCCGGCATTGGGTGGACCGATGATGACCAACTTGATGCCGTCATGGAGCCGACGGCCGCGGCGGGCCTTCTCCAGAAGAGAATCCAATTCCGATGACAGGGCCTTGAGCTGCGCAAGCACGTCGCTTTCAGCAATAAAGTCGATTTCCTCTTCGGGAAAATCAATGGCGGATTCGACAAACACCCGCAAGCGTACGAGATTGTCGAACAGCTCCGAGACCGCATTGGAAAAGGCGCCGCTTAAGGAGCGAGCAGCACTGCGAACCGCGGCGTCGGTGCTGCTGGAGATGAGATCGGCGATAGCCTCGGCCTGCACAAGGTCAATCTTGTCGTTGAGAAACGCGCGTTGACTGAATTCTCCGGGTTCGGCGTGGCGGGCTCCGGCCAGCAGGCATTCGCGAAGTACAGATCGCAACAGGACTGGGCCCCCATGGCAATGAAGCTCCGCTACATCTTCACCGGTGAAGGAGTGCGGGCCTGGAAAGTGGAGTATCAGGCCCTGATCCAGGGTCTCTCCCTTGGAGTCTACGAGGGCAGCAAAGGTCGCCTGACGCGGTTGGGGCGTTCGACCCGATAGAGCGGCACTGATGGAAAAAGCCTGCGGCCCCGACAGGCGGATGATTCCTACCCCGCCTATCCCGGCGGCAGTAGCGATGGCCGCGATCGTGTCCGGTTCGTAAGCGCCGGGATCCATAGGCGTGGCATCAGCCGGGTTGTGCCGACTTCTCTATCTGTCGGGTGATCACGTATTGCTGGGCCATGGAGAGCAGATTGTTCACTACCCAATACAGCACCAGACCGGCCGGGAACCAGAGGAAGAAGAAGGTGAAGATGATGGGCAGCCACTGCATGATTTTGGCTTGCATGGGGTCCGGTGGGGGTGGGTTGAGCTTCTGCATAAACCACATGCTGGCACCCATCATCAGAGGCAGCACAAAGTAGGGATCCATAACGGACAGATCGTCGATCCACAACATGAAGGGGGCGTGGCGAAGCTCCACGCTTTCCATGAGTACCCAATACAAGGCGATAAAGACCGGCATCTGTACCAGTATGGGTAAGCATCCGCCCATGGGATTGATCTTTTCTTTGCGATATAGCTCCATCATGGCCTGAGACTGTTTCTGCTTGTCTTCGGCATACTGTTCACGGATATCCTGCAGCTTAGGTTGTACCCGGCGCATGTTTGCCATGGACCGATAGCTGGTCGCCGAGAGCTTGAAAAACACGGCCTTGATGAGGACCGTGAGCAGGATGATGGCGCCACCCCAATTGCCGACCAGGGCATGGATTTTATTCAGCAGCCAGAACAGCGGTTGCGCGACCCACCACAACCAACCGTAATCCACGCTGAGTTCCAGGAAGGGAGATATCTTCTCAAGGCTGTACTGATCCTTTGGTCCCGCATAAAAGCGAGCACTTACTTCACCTGTACTACTTGGATCTACCACCAAGGCGGGGCTGGTGAATCCGGCGATGTTGAAACCGCTGGAACTGACCCGGGCACTGTAATTGTGGCTTTGTTGAGGATTCGGTATCCAGGCGCTTAAGAAGTAGTGCTGGATCATGGCTATCCAACCACCCTCTTGTTGTTCCTGGTAGGGTTCTTTGCGCATTTTGTCGAAGGAGAACTTGCGGAAGCGATCATCGGCGGTGGTCGTCGCAGCGCCGAGAAACGGCTGCATGCCCATGCCACCGCTTTCGCCTTGGGGTGCTTCCGTGCTGTCTCGTTTGATTTGACCGAAGAGATTGCCCTGCCACCGCTCGGTGCTTTGGTTATCGACGATGAATGTTACGTCGACCACATAGCTCTCACGTTGAAAGTGAAAGCGTTTGATGATGTTAAGGCCCTGGTCGTTTTCCCAGCGCAGATCGAAGCTCAGCTCGTTCCCATCTCCAAGTTCGTAGCGACTCTGAGCGCTGGTGTATTGCGCCCGTCCGTTGTTATCAATGCCGTTGCGACCGATCAGACCGCTTTGGGCCACATACACTCGCTGGGCATTGTTCTCGAGAAGGACAAAGGGCGTATCGGGATCGTCGATGGCGGCAAGAAATTTCGGTAGGGCCACTTCGATAATGTCACCTCCGGTGAGGTCGATGGCCAATTGCAGGGTATCGGTATATACCCGAACGAGGCGATCGGCGGCGACCACGGGCGCGGTTGCCGCGGAGTTAGTATCGGTGCTTGCAACGGTGGGTAGGTCATCCTCCGAAGCATTGTTAGTCGGTGTTGTGGGCGCTACCGCCGGGACTGAATCCAAGATATCGGGGTTCAAGGATTCCGTAGCCATAGGCTCGGGGTTCAGAGTGGTCAGCCTCGGTGTCGCTTCCGTGGGTGCTTCTTTCTCAGCGCGAAAATTCACCCACTCCGTCAGCAGCATGAATGACAGCAGCATGATGGCACCGATCAGTAGGGCGCGTTGGAAGTCCATAGGAATTCAGTCCTGGGAAAGAGGTTCGGGTACAGGGTCGGGACCACCGGCATGCCAGGGATGACATCGTGAGAGCCGTTGCAGGGTGAGCCAGCTGCCGCGCAATGCGCCGTGGGTTTCGATGGCTTCTGCGGCGTAGGAAGAACAGCTGGGGTAAAAGCGACAATGATGTCCCAGCCATGGACTGAGAAGCAGTTGATACAGTCGGATGAGGCCGATAAGGAACCGCTTCATGCTGTGTGTTCGTCTGTCGCTTTTCGGTTAAGTCGGTCGAACTGTCGGTCGATTGCGTTTCGCAGATTCTCACGACTCGCGGTTCGGGCCGCCGGTCGTGTTAACACTACAATATCCAGCTTTGGATCGCTGCTCTGCAGGGTTCGAAATCGCTCCCGCGCGAGCCGCTTGAGAAGATTACGACGTACCGCGGTGGGAACATGCTTCTTGGCGATGGCCAGGCCAAGGCGGTGGGTTTCTAAACTGCTGCGGCGCGCCAACAACAGGACTTCGGCTTGTCCTGTTTTCCAATCCGGTGCAGAGAATACCCGGCGATAATCAGCCGCGTTGAGCAGACGCCGGGAACGCTGAAAGCGCGCGGTCAAAGGAGCGCTTTCCTCGGTATTCTGTCACGCGGACAGAAATTACGCGGCTAAACGCTTGCGTCCCTTCGCACGACGGCGAGCGATGACAGCACGGCCGCTTTTCGTGGCCATGCGTGAGCGAAAACCGTGGGTGCGCTTGCGCTTGAGTACGCTGGGCTGAAATGTTCTCTTCATATCTCTACTTGCTCCAGGTTTAGCTGCTTGACGTCGTGATCCGCTGCGTTTAGCCGCACGCCTATCTGTGCCTATTTATACCTAGCGACCCTTTATAGAGGTCTGCATGTCTTTCTATATAAATGAAGCTTTATCTTCGGGGATGCTCTATCGGACATCCTCAAACAAACAGCCTGTCCCGGTCCTTGTCTGGTCTATGGGGTTTTAAACCGACGAAAGAAACACACAGAATCTCCCGTCCGGCAAAATCGGGCCGCGCATTGTAGTGAATAGACAGCGACTATTCAACGATTGGCTGGAGGCTTATTACGGGGTCCAGCCGCGGGAAAAATGGTGTTGAGAGACCGCAATCGATAGAGAGAAAGGGCCGGGTTCGAGGGGGTTTTACACAACACCAGTAAACCCAGGGTTTATGCCGTATGACGCAAACGACAAACAATTTCCCCAAAACTTACACACACTTTATCCACAAACCTACACGAGCCTTGAGCCTCCCATAAAAAATCCACAGCAAGCCTTGATATTGCGTAACCTGTTGAAATATATAGATAAATAATATTCAAAAATATTCCCCCAAATGTGGATAAGCGTTGTCTCCCGCGTTACTATGAACCTATCGACGGTGTTGAGCGCGATGATATCAACAAGCTCATCCACGCCTTTTATACGCACTTCAATATATAGGCACCTCAATAAGTCGAAGGGAAACGTCTTGCACCTTATGACGCTCCGTTGCACCAAGTTTGCTTTGAGTTCAATGAATCGCATAGCCACCCCGCAGAGTGGCGAGCTGGGGATTCATGGTGCTGCAGTGCTTGTGCCGTTGCTCAGGTAAGGCGAAAACAGAAAAACCATGAAAAACGATCACGGTTAGACCGCCCGCCCAGGAGTCATTTTCTCGTTGGGTGTAGGGCGTAGGCACCGATGATCAAGTGAGTGAAGCTTGACTGAAGCCATCTGGACCCACTGCAAAGCTCGTTTGCAGGATGAACTGACGACCCAACAATTTAATACCTGGATTAAGCCTTTGCAGGCCGCCTTGCACGAGCAGGTGCTGTATTTGTCTGCTCCCAATCGCTTTATCTGCGATTTTGTCTCGGATAAATATGCGGTTCGTATCGGTGCACTGCTTAAGGAAAGTGGTGAGCTGGGCGTGTCGCTTCGAATCGGGACCACAGCTCAGTTTGCCGAGCTCTTCCCCACCCAAGTGTCCGTCGCGCCGCCCATTGTTCAGGGGCCGGCCCTGGCTGTGGTGGGAGGAACGGCGGCGCCGGTGTCACCGCAGGTGATGGAACTGCGACCAGGGCTAGACGCTACTGGGTTTGAGGCTGCAGGGCCTGAGGCTCATGGCGCAGGGGTAGAGACTACCTCCGAACCTCGGATCGCACCGGGTCTCAGTGCGACGGTTACGGATAGTGCGGGTATTCCGTCAACCCCGGCCCCTTCCGGTTTAGCTGCAGCGCATGCCCCCACGGGGAAACAAGCTTTCGATGGTTTCCATCATGGGGTTCCTCAGGCGGTACCCGCCTCGCCAGTAAACCGCCCGGTTCAGACACCCGACTCCGCGCTCGTCGGTAGCGAGCCGCAACAATCAACCCGGTCCCCGGGCACATCGAATCCGAGCCTGGTAGAGACCACGCTGAATTTTGGTCAGGCGACCAATTCAGAGGTCCATGAAGCTCTTCAGCATCAACATAACCTGGTAACCAGTTATACCTTTGGCAACTTCGTTGAAGGCAAATCGAATCAACTGGCCTTGGCGGCGGCAAACCAGGTTGCCGAGAATCCGGGGGGAGCTTATAACCCGCTGTTTCTCTATGGCGGCGTGGGCCTGGGTAAAACCCACCTCATGCATGCGGTGGGGAATGCCCTTAAAGCCAATAAACCCGACGCGAGAATTGTTTACCTGCATTCGGAGCGCTTCGTTGCTGATATGGTAAAAGCGCTACAACTGAATGCAATAACGGACTTCAAGCGCTACTACCGCTCAGTGGATGCGCTGCTAATCGATGACATCCAGTTTTTTGCCAGGAAAGATCGATCTCAAGAGGAGTTCTTCCATACCTTTAATGCTCTGCTGGAAGGCGGTCAACAGATGATCCTTACCTGCGATCGCTATCCCAAGGAAATAGAAGGTCTCGAGGAGCGCCTAAAGTCTCGTTTCGGGTGGGGACTGACGGTAGCTGTCGAGCCACCAGATTTAGAGACCCGGGTTGCTATTCTCATGAACAAAGCCACCCAGGCGCGTTTGAATCTTCCCCCCGATGCGGCGTTTTTCATCGCCCAGCGCATTCGCTCCAACGTGAGAGAGCTGGAAGGTGCCCTGAAGAGAGTGATAGCGAGCGCTAACTTCACTCGTCGTGAAATCGATGTGGATCTGGTCAAGGAAAGCCTAAAGGACCTGCTAGCCCTGCAGGACAAGCAGGTCAGTTTGGATAACATCCAGCGCACCGTTGCGGAGTACTACAAGATAAAGGTTGCGGATTTGAACTCCCGACGTCGCAACCGTTCTGTGGCGCGACCTCGCCAGGTCGCCATGGCTCTGGCGAAGGAGCTTACCAATTACAGTCTGCCGGAAATCGGCGACAGTTTTGGCGGCCGCGACCACACGACCGTGCTCCATGCCTGCCGAAAGATCAAAGAGCTTCGCGAAACCAGCTCAGACATACACGAGGACTACAAGAATCTCCTCCGACTACTGACTACCTGACGGCGGTCGCGTTAAACTTGTCTAGTTTTTTTGCCTGTACGCTACCGGTTTAAGGATCTTAGATGAAGTTTCGAGTTTCGAGAGATGCGCTCCTCAAACCTCTGAATCTTGTTGCGGGTGTTGTTGAGCGTCGGCAAACGTTACCGGTGCTATCGAACGTCCTGCTGAATCTTGATGGCAATCGGCTGTCGATTACCGGCACAGATTTGGAAGTCGAGTTGGTCGGCCGTGTCACCCTTGAGGAGGAAGGCGAGGCTGGCGAAATCACTGTTCCGGCCCGCAAACTCGCGGATATTTGCAAGAGCCTACCCGATGGCTCTGAGCTTGAGCTAAGCGTTAGCGATGGAAAAGCCACCCTGCGCAGTGGGCGCAGTCGTTTCACCCTCGCTACATTGCCCGCCCGGGAATTCCCCAACATCGAAGACTCCATAGGAACGCATCAGTTTTCCCTGGAGCAAGGCCAACTGCGCAGACTGATCGAACGCACGGGCTTCGCCATGGCCCAGCAGGACGTACGTTACTACCTGAATGGTATGTACTGGGAGCTGCGATCTGGCCGTTTGCGCGCCGTGGCCACCGACGGCCACCGGCTGGCGATCTGTACCTTTCCGGGCACCCTCAAGGATCTCGAAGACACCCAGGTCATTCTTCCGAGGAAGGGAGTCCTTGAGCTGGCTCGGCTGATGCAAAATGACGAAGAAGCCGTGACGATTATTCTGGGCAGTAATCATCTTCGAGCGACCACGCCAGAGTTTACCTTCACATCGAAGCTCGTGGACGGTAAGTTTCCCGATTACGAGCGGGTTTTACCCAAGTCTGCGGATAAGGTTGTCCAGGGGAACCGCACGGAGCTGCGTCAGGCCTTCACCCGCACGGCGATTCTGTCTAACGAGAAGTATCGGGGCGTGCGCTTAAAGCTGTCCCAGGACACCCTCGATATCGTCGCCAATAACCCAGAACAAGAACAGGCAGAAGAAACCCTGTCGGTGGCTTACACCGGAGATGCGCTGGAGATTGGCTTTAACGTGGGTTATCTCTTGGATGTTCTGGGTGTACTCACGGGCGAGGAAATCCGCTTCTCGCTATCCGATCCAAACAGCAGCGCGCTTTTGGAAGAAAGTGATGGCGGCGATTCGCTCTATGTCGTTATGCCCATGCGGCTCTAGGCCCTGACAGGGGACCACGCTGTTAACTTCCCTAAACGTACACGCTTATCGAAATCTTCATGATGTGACGCTTGGGCCCCTGGCTCGACACAACGTCATCTTTGGGGAGAACGGCAGCGGCAAGACCAGCTTGCTGGAATGTGCCCATGTATTGGGCACGGCACGCTCCTTTCGTTCGGGATCGCCGCGCAGCCAGATCACACACGGTAAAGATCAGTACACGGTCCATGGCCAGGTGGCGGCAGCCGCGGGGGCGGTGCGAAAGCTTGGTGTTCGGCGCCAGGGTTCTGGTGAAGCACTGCTCCGCGTGGCGGGAGAGACCGTCCAATCCAACGCACGGCTAGCGGATGAATTGCCCATGCTGGTGCTGAATGCGGCCAGTTTTGACCTCCTGGTGGGAGAGCCAGCAAATCGACGCCGTTTTATGGATTGGGGTGTGTTTCACGTGAAACACGAGCATCGGGAGCATCGCCAGCGTTTTCAGCGCGCCCTGACCCAGAGAAATCACCTCTTGCGCCGTGATAAACTGGACCCTGCGGAAATCGCGCCTTGGAGTGATGATCTGGCTCGTCATGGGGAGGCTTTATCCCTCGCCCGTCGTGAATTCGTCGACGCTCTGAGGCCTGTGTTTGAGCGAATGATTTCCGGTCTCGTACCCGAGGTAGGCGATGTGGTCTTGGGCTACAGGCCGGGTTGGGATGCTAGCGTGAGCTATGCCGAAGCCCTGACCCGTGGGTTTGCTAGTGATCGAGATCAGGGGTTTACCCAAACCGGGCCTCAGCGAGGGGATATCCGCGTTACCGTAAATGGACATTCCGCAGCGGACACGCTGTCCCGAGGGCAGCAAAAGCTCTTAATCGCGGCCTTAAAGCTGGCACAAGGACAGTTGTTGGGCCTGGATGGGGCCGATGTTTTATACCTGGTCGATGATTTACCGTCCGAGCTCGATCGTCAGCGCTGTGAGCGCGTTTGCCGATTGTTAGGGGAAATACAGGCTCAAACCTTGGTTACCTGTGTGGCGCGTGAAAGCCTGGCCCTCGAGTGGTTCGGTAAAGGCGCAAAAACAGCGGTGTTTCACGTGAAACACGGAGAGGTGGAGCCGATAAGCCGCGCTACCTCAGGTGTAGCAGGATAAGAATCCGGTCTGGTTCAAGAAAACCAGACCCAAATAGGAGAAAGCATCATGAGCGATGCATCGAACAACTACGATGGATCGAAGATCAAGGTCTTAAAGGGCCTAGATGCCGTACGAAAACGGCCGGGTATGTACATCGGTGACACGGATGATGGTACAGGCCTGCACCACATGGTGTTTGAAGTGGTGGATAACTCTATCGACGAAGCTCTCGCCGGATACTGTGGCCGTATTCAGATCACCATCCACCCCGATGAATCCGTCTCCGTTCAAGATGATGGTCGTGGCATACCCACGGATATGCACGAGGAGGGCGTTTCTGCCGCCGAAGTTATTCTTACGGTGCTACACGCGGGCGGAAAGTTCGACGATAACACCTACAAGGTGTCGGGCGGACTGCACGGCGTGGGTGTTTCCGTGGTCAATGCGCTCTCGGAAGAGCTTTGGCTAACGATTTGGCGGGGTGGTCAGCGCTTTGAGCAGCGTTATGCCCATGGTGTTCCTCAGGGGGCCTTGGAAGTGGTGGGCAGTGCTGAAACAACGGGCACGCTGATTCGCTTTAAACCATCGGCAGAAACCTTCACCAACATTGAGTTTGACTACGAAATACTCGCTAAGCGGCTGCGAGAGCTGGCATTTCTTAATTCCGGGGTGGAAATCGTGCTGCGAGACGAACGCTCGGAAAAAGAAGAGACCTACCACTACGAAGGTGGCCTCCACGCCTTTGTTGCCTACTTAAACCGCAACAAGAACCCAATTCACAAGGCTTTCCATTTTCAGGCCGATGCGGATGATGGTACGGGGGTCGAAGTGGCCCTGCAGTGGAACGATTCTTACCAGGAGAATATCTTCTGCTACACCAATAACATCCCTCAGCGCGACGGGGGAACCCACCTGGCGGGCTTTCGCTCCGCGCTTACACGCTCCCTAAACGGTTATATCGAGCGTGAGGGCATGGCGAAGAAAGCGAAAGTCAGCACAACTGGAGACGACGCCAGGGAAGGGCTTACGGCGATTATTTCCGTAAAAGTCCCGGACCCCAAGTTTTCCTCGCAAACCAAAGACAAACTGGTGTCTTCGGAGGTAAAAACCGCCGTCGAGCAGGCCATGAATGCTCGCTTTGGGGATTATCTTCTGGAAAGCCCCAACGAAGCTCGGGCTGTGGTGACAAAGATGCTTGAGGCGGCGCGAGCACGGGAGGCGGCGCGAAAGGCTCGGGAAATCACCCGGCGCAAGGGCGCTCTGGATATTGCGGGTCTGCCGGGCAAGTTGGCGGACTGTCAGGAGAAAGACGCATCCCTGTCTGAGCTGTTTTTGGTGGAGGGCGATTCGGCCGGCGGTTCTGCTAAACAAGGTCGGAACCGACGCTTTCAGGCGATCTTGCCTTTGAAGGGCAAGATTCTTAACGTCGAGAAGGCGCGCTTTGACAAAATGCTCGGCTCCGCCGAAGTAGGAACCCTGGTGACGGCTCTGGGTTGCGGTATCGGTAAAGAGGAGTTTGATCCCGAGAAGCTGCGTTATCACAGCATCATCATCATGACCGATGCTGACGTGGATGGGTCTCACATCCGCACCCTGCTGCTGACGTTCTTCTTCCGTCAGATGAAGGAACTCGTCGAGCGCGGCCACGTGTACATCGCTCAGCCGCCGCTCTACAAGATCGCCAAAGGTAAGCAGCACCAATACCTCAAGGACGATGCCGCCCTGGATGACTATTTGACGGCTGCGGCCCTGGAGGGCGCGGCGCTGCATGTGAATCCCGATGCTCCGGGAATCATGGGTGAATCCCTGGCGGACCTTGTGTCACGCTATCAGTCCGTGGAACGAATTGTCGCTCGTCGAGGCCGACATTACCCCGAGGATGTACTCTGGGAGCTGATCTTTGCGGACCGCTTGAGCGCGGAATCTCTGACTCAGGAAGCGCAGGTAGAGGCATATTGCAAGATCATAAGTGAGCGCTTACAAACCCTAAAAGTCAAAGGAATAAGCTACTCCGTCGATGTTCGTAGCGATGACGACGGCCACTGGTATCCCCTGGTTCGCATGTTGGCGCACGGTGTGGAGAGGTTGGTTCCTCTGAAGCCGGAGTTCTTCCGCTCCAATGACTATTCGGAGATGGCAGGCCTGGGCGAGACCTTGCGCGACCTCATCGAAGCCGGTGGCTACTTCCTGCGTGGTGAAAAGCAGTTTGAGACCATGTCCTTTATCGAAGGTTGGACCTGGCTCCTGAGTGAGGCTCGGCGGGGCTACAACATTCAGCGCTACAAGGGCCTGGGGGAGATGAACCCGGATCAGCTCTGGGAAACCACCATGGATCCGGACACCCGGCGACTGCTGCAGGTCACCATTGATGACGCCATGCAGGCAGACGAAATTTTCACCACCCTTATGGGTGATCAGGTGGAGCCGCGGCGGGAGTTCATTGAGGACAACGCGTTGTTTGTGGCGAACCTCGACGTTTGAGGGCTTTTACGGTTAGCTAAGTTTCGTTTCGGAATCCACAGCCGTTAGGCGAGGCGTTGCCGCTTCGTCCTTGTCCTCGGCCGTATTCTCCGTCAGCACACCCAGGCGGTCATGCTCGATAGGCGGATGGAGGGTCGCGGCTTCCGGCAGTTCGCCCTTGGCATTCGCCGAAGTACTACGAAAACGCTCGACTTTGCCATAAAGGCCTTGTTTACCCACCAGGGCGGTAACGGTCTTGTTGTATTTGTCCGTGGCCGTAGATAGGGTTTTACCCATATCCTCAAGACGCTGACCCACGAGGCAGACCTTATTGTAGATATCGCCGGCCATGGTGCTGATTTCTCGCGCTTCCTGGTTGGAGCGATAGGCCATCCACAGACTCGCGACGGTGCGCAGCATGGGTAGTAAGGTGGTGTGGGACACCAGGACCACGTTCTTTCGGTAGCCTTCGTTGAACAGCTCCCGGTTGAACTTCATGGCTTCGATGTAAGCGGCTTCGATAGGCATGAACATGAACACCAGCTCAGGGCTATCGACCCCCGGAAGGGCGCTGTAATCCTTCTTCGCTAAATCATCCATATGCCGTTTGAGAGCGACCGTGTGGGCTTTCAGGGCCTCGCTGCGCTCCTCATCCGTTTCCGCGGCGATGGCTCGGTCGTAATCCACCAGGGACACTTTGCAATCGATGATGAGATGCTTGCCGTCGGGGAGCTTGATCACGAAGTCTGGCAGACGTAATTTGCCCGCGTCGTCGCGAAAAGCGGCCTGGGCCTCGTAATGGGTTCCCGGTTCCAGCCCCGCCAGCTGTAGGGTGCGCTCCAACTGCATTTCGCCCCAGTTCCCGGTGGTTTTCTTGTCTCCCTTTAAGGCCTTGGACAGGTTCTCCGCTTGATCGCTCATCTTCATGCCCACGCCCATGAGGTTTCGCAGTTCCGTTGCCAGGCTGGCATTACCACGGACGGATTGTTCGTGAACCTCATTGATGCGTGACTGAAAGCGGTGGATTTGCTCCCCAAAGGGTTTGAGCAGTGCTTCCATGGATTGCTGATTGACGTCGCTGAACTGCTTACCGCGCTCTTCGAAAATCCTGTGGGCGAGGTTTTCAAACTCGATGCGTAGCTGTTCCCGACTTTTGTCCAGGAGAGCGATTTGCTCCTGGTGTTTTTGCCGGTCGGCTTCCTGTCTGGCCTTCAGGGCCGCGTGTTCGCTTAACAGCCGCTCTCGTTCTTTGCGAAGCTGAGCAAGTTGCGCCGACACTTGATTGAGCTGCCCTTCGTAGAGATCGCGCTCGCTAAGGGTTTTTGCCTGAGTGATTTCCCCGGCCTGGAGGGAGTCCAACCGTTCCTCGGATAGTCTCCGAGCGTCCCGCAACTGCCAGCCCTTCCACAGCCAAACAAGAGCTAAACCAACAAAAAAACCCACCAGTCCCCAGCTCAGACGGGGGTCTGTGAGGGCCTGGGAGACTAATTCTGGGTCCATGCCACGATCAGCGAAAACATTAGCCTGCAGTGTACCGTAGCGCCGCTGGTACGCGGCGCTGCGGGTTAGGCTTTCTTTGGCTACCGTCGCCCGGGGCTACGGGTGTTTAGCCGGCCAGTTGGGAAATGTCCGCTACGGCCAGAAACTGTTGCCTTAGCTTCGCCAGCAAGGCGAGACGATTATTGCGTACAGAAAGGTCTTCGACATTGACCATGACCTCATCGAAAAACGCGTCAACGGGTTCCCGCAGCGCTGCCAGGCGCAGCAACGCCTCGCTATAGCGGCCGGCGTCCAGATCGGTTTTGTTTTCCTGGTCCACGCGAGAGAGCACTTTGAATAGCTCTTTCTCTTGGGTCTCTTGAAGTAAGTTATCGCTCACTTCAATATTGTCGTGGAAGTCCTTGGCTTTGGCGAGAATGTTCCCGACACGCTTGTTGGCGGCAGCCAGGGCCTCGGCTTCCTCCTGGCCACGAAACTCCTGGACGGCGAGAACGCGTTGATGGAAGTCGCGGGGCTGCGTGCATCCCGTGGCCCGCACGGCGCGGACGGTCTCCACGGGAACCTGCTGGTCCTCGTAGAAGGCGGGGAGGCGATCGAGTAGATAGGCCAACACGGTATCCACCACCGCTTCGTCGAGCGCGATGGATGCAAACCCACCGCGAGCCAATTCCAGGCAGTCGCGAAGGTCCAGGGGCAGGTCCTTTTCCACCATGATGCGCAACACGGCGATGGATGCGCGACGCAGAGCGAAAGGATCGCGGGAGCCACTGGGAGCCTGGCCGATACCGAAAATCCCCACCAGCGTATCCAGTCGATCAGCTAGCGCTACAGCGGTGGCCACGGCCTCCTTGGGCAGCGGGCTGCCGGCCTGAAGGGGCCAGTAGTGCTCTTCGATAGCCGATGCCAGGGCGTCAGCTTCGCCATCGTGACGAGCGTAGTGGGCACCGGCAATCCCCTGCAGATCGGCAAACTCGAGGACCATCTCCGATACCAGGTCGGCTTTGCAGAGCAAGCCCGCCCGGGCCGCGATGTCCGCATCGGCACCCAGGGGGTTCGCAAGCTGGGCGGCCAAGCGCTCGATACGGCGGGCTCGATCCCCGAGGGAGCCCAGCTGTTTCTGGTACACAACGGCGTCAAGCTTGCCAACTCGTGATTCCAGACTATGTCCCAGGTCCTGTTTAAAGAAGAAAGCCGCATCGGCCAGGCGGGGACGAATCACGCGCTCGTTCCCGGCGATGACTTGCCCGGGGTCGCGACTGTCGATGTTGCTCACGGTGATGAAGTGATTGAGGAGTTTTCCGTTGCCGTCCACAACGGGGAAGTACTTCTGATGGCTTTGCATCGACGAGATCAACGCTTCCGCCGGTACCGTAAGAAAGTCCTCATCGAATCCGCCCAGGAGGGCCACGGGCCATTCCACCAGACTGGTGACTTCATCCAACAACGCCTCGTCGATAACAGCCGTGGCGCCCTGGTCTTCCGCCGCCTTTTGCACCTGTGCCCGGATCGTCTCCCGCCGCTGCGCAAAGTCAACGACCACATGGGCGTCTCTTAGGGTTTGGGTGTAGCTGTCGGCGCTGGGAATGGAAATCGTGTCCGGTGCGTGGAAGCGATGGCCGCGGCTGGTTCGGCCCATGGCGATGCCCAACACCGTTCCGAAATCGCTTTCCTCACCGAACAGTAGCGTCAACCAATGAATGGGTCGCGCGAATTCGAGGCGCGATGAGCCCCATCGCATTCGCTTGGCTACGGGCAATTCCTGTATGCACTCCTGCACCAGCTTGGGCAGGGCTTCCCGGGTGACCGCCCCCGGCAATACCTGCTCTACGCCCAAGCGTTGTCCCTTGGGCGTGTCGAGAATCTGTAGGTCCTCGGGTTTCAGACCCTGGCGGGCGGCGAAACCTTCCGCTGCGCGAGTCCAACTACCGTCGTCGTCCTTGGCCTGGGCCAGGGGCGGACCTAGGGCCTCGCGCTTTTCATCGGGGCCTTGCTCAACAAGTTCGTCGATTTGTACCGCGAGCCGCCGGGGTGCGGCATACCAATAGCTGTTCCCATGGGAGAGCCCCAGCTCCGCCAATTTGTTGCAGACCAAACGATGGAGGTCTTCGCCCAGGGTCTTAAGGGCGCTGGAGGGCAGCTCTTCACAGCCTATCTCCAAAAGAAGTGAGCGCTTACTCATGCCGCATCCTCCGCCATCGATGCAAGCACCTCATCGCGTAGGGTGGGGTCCGCTAGGGGGAAGCCCAGCGCGGCGCGAGCATCGAAGTAGGCCTGGGCACAGGCGCGAGCCATAGTGCGCACGCGCAAGATAAAGCGCTGACGCTCCGTCACGGAGATAGCGTGGCGGGCGTCCAGAAGATTGAAGGTATGAGAAGCTTTCATCACCATCTCATAGGCCGGTAAGGGCAATTTGCTGTCGACGAGCCGCAGGGCCTCCTGCTCACAGTGATCGAACTGCGTAAACAAAAAGGGAACGTCGGCTTCCTCGAAATTGAAGCGTGACATCTCAACTTCGTTTTGGTGGAAAACGTCTCCGTAGGTCACGGGGCCCTGGGGGCTATCCGTCCACAGGAGGTCGTACACGCTGTCGACGCCCTGGAGGTACATGGCGATGCGCTCCAGTCCGTAGGTGATCTCACCGGTCACGGGATAACACTCCAGGCCCCCAGCTTGTTGGAAGTAGGTGAACTGCGTGACTTCCATGCCGTTGAGCCACACTTCCCAGCCCAAGCCCCAGGCCCCCAGGGTTGGCGACTCCCAGTTGTCTTCCACAAAGCGGATATCGTGGACCAGGGGATCGATGCCGAGGGCCTCCAGCGATTGCAGGTAAAGCTCCTGGAAGTTTTCCGGCGAAGGCTTCATGACCACCTGAAACTGGTAATAGTGCTGTAAGCGGTTGGGGTTCTCGCCGTAGCGACCGTCCGTGGGGCGTCGGCTGGGCTGAACGTAGGCCGCGTTCCAGGTTTCTGGACCGAGAGAGCGCAAGAAAGTCGCCGGATGAAACGTGCCCGCTCCGACTTCCATATCCAGAGGTTGGAGGACCACGCAACCCTGGGCGGCCCAAAACTGCTGGAGCCGCAAAACAAGGTCTTGAAAGCTGACCACGGTAGGGGAGTCTGCGGCGGAACCATTCGCCGCGGGGTGCGCTGTCGACGTCACGAGGAATCCTGAGGGAGACGAAAAAAAGGCGCGTAGTATAGCAATCGCAACAGCGGCACAATACGCGCCTGATACGCCTCTGGAACTTCTGTGAAAGCTCGTCTCACCGTTTTTCTTTTACGCCTCGCCTCCTACCTACCGCTGTCCCTAAGTCGCGCCCTGGGCCGAGCTTTGGGAACCGTCCTTTGGTGGGTCGGCGGCAGCCCGCGGCGGGTCACGGAGCGAAATATCTATTTGGCCTTCCCGGAGCTGAATGAATCGGAACGCCGGCAACTGGCCTACCGCTCCCTTCAGGCCACGGGAGAGTTAGCCTTGGAAATGGGCTACGTCTGGTATCGCCCTTGGGAACAGGTGCGCGAGCGAATCATTGATGTGCAAGGAGAGGCACCTGTCCTCGACGCCCTTGCCCAGGGTCGTGGCGTGGTGGTGCTTGGGCCGCATCTGGGTAACTGGGAAATTGCCGGCTTGTATATTGCCGCCTGGGGCGACGCCCTGGCGCTTTATGAACCGCCCCATATGCAGGCTCTGGAAGCCGTAGTTCGTCGCGCCCGAGAGCGCTCGGGAACCAAGCTAGTGCCGACCACTCCCCGGGGCCTTGCCACCCTGGTGAAAACGCTGCGACGTGGAGGCGTGACGGGGATCCTTCCCGATCAGGTGCCACCGGTGCTGGAATCGGGGGAGAACAGCGAGTTCATGGGCTTGCCCTGCTTTACCATGACCTTTGTCAGCAAACTCCTGCAGCGCAGCGGCGCCGCCGCTTTCTACGGCTTTGCCGAGCGTGTGGAAGGGGGTTTTCGCATGCATTTTCTACCGGCTGCCGATGGCATCTATAGCGAAGATCTCTCCGTGTCCCTAAAAGCGCTCAATGATGGTGTTGAGGCCTGCCTACGGCGGGTGCCGGAGCAGTACCAGTGGGAGTACAAGCGTTTTCGCACCCGCCCGCGAGAGCCCGTCGATTTCTATGCTCCGGCCTGGCGCCCCGGTAGCCGCCACCCCGCCCAGGATTAACAAGGAACCCTTCATGTTTGCAGGCAAGATCATCGCTGGACTCCTCGGCCTTCTGATAGTCGGGTTGCCCGGACTTCTTATTGGTTTGGTAATCGGCCATTTTTTTGATCGCGGCTTGGCCGCCGCCATGGGCTTTGGCGGCGCGCAGTTGGCGGAAATAAGAGAGGTGTTCTTCGCCACGGTGTTTCGCTTGATGGGCTACCTGGCGAAGGCCGACGGCCGGGTGTCCGAAGAGGAAATTGCTCATACGGAGCAGCTTTTCGCCCAGCTGGGCCTTGCCGATGACCAGCGTCAGGAAGCCATTGTGTTGTTCAAAGAAGGCGCCGGTTCAGATTTTGATGCAGAGACTACCGCGAGGGCCTTTCTCCGCGCGGGCGGTGCGCATCCGGCTCTGCGCCAGACTCTGTTCATGTTTCTTGTAGCCCTGGCTTTCGCCGACGGCGAATTGCATCACGGCGAACGGGATGCCCTGGGGCGTATCGGTCTTGCCCTGGGTTATAGCGAAGCGGCCGTAAATGATCTGCTACGCATGGCCACGGCCCAGGAGCAGTTCCACGGACACGCCGGAGCTGCGCCGAGCAACGCGCCAACCCTGGATGATGCCTATGCGGCCCTGGGTGTCGACGCTAGTGCAAGTGATGCCCAGGTGAAACGCGCTTACCGAAAACTCATGAGTGAGAACCACCCGGATAAACTTTCGGCGCGAGGTGTTCCCGAAGACATGCTTAAGCTGGCGACGGAAAAATCTCAGGAGATTCAGGCAGCCTATGAGCTCATCCGGAAAACGCGAGGGACCTCCAGGTCGGGTTGAACCCTCTACGCCTGTTTAGCTCGATGAATCTGTCGAGATTACTGCCGCCAAAACATCGGCGTAAATAGAACGAGGAGCGTAAAGACTTCCAGCCGCCCCAGAAGCATGGCGAAGCACAGCACACCCTTTGCGAAACCACTAACCCCACCGTAGTTTGCCGCCACGTCGCCCAGGCCGGGACCAAGATTGTTCAGAGCCGCGGCCACCGCAGAGAAGGCGGTGAGAAAATCCAGACCGGTGGCCATCAGCAGCAACATGATGACGATAAAGACGAAGGTGTATACCGCAAAGAAGCTCCACACGGCGCTGACGACCTTGGCTTCAACGCGGCGATTACCGACCTTTAGGGGAATGACCGCGTGGGGATGAATGAGCTGCTTTAACTCGCGGATACCCTGCTTGTAGATCAGCATAAGACGCATGGCTTTGATGCCGCCGCCCGTCGATCCTACGCAGCCACCCATAAAGGAAAACATCAGCAGCATCATGGGCAGAAAACCGGGCCACAGGGAAAAATCCTGCGTTGCAAAGCCCGTGGTGGTGGTGATGGACACGGCCTGAAACAAACCGTGGACGATGCTGTCCTGGGCGGTGAGGGTTTCCGAGAGAGCCAGGTAAACGCAGGTTATGGTGACGCATACGGCCATGGCCCCGGCAAAAAACTTGGCCTCCGAATCCTGGGTATAACCCACGAGGCTTCGCCGATAAAACGCCGCATAGTGCAGGCCGATGTTCAATGCGGCGACAAACATGAACACCGTGCTGATCATATAGATAGCGTTGCTCTCGAAGTAACCCATGCTGGCGTCGTGGGTACTGAAGCCGCCGATGGCTACGGTAGAAAAGGCGTGGCAAACGGCGTCAAAGCCCGACATACCGGCCACCGCATAGGCCATGGCGCAAAGCACCGTCAGGGCCAGATAGATAATAAACAGAGCTTTAGCGGTTTCCGTAATGCGCGGAGTGAGTTTGCTGTCCTTGGTGGGACCCGGTGTTTCCGCCCGGTACAGCTGCATACCCCCGATACCGAGCATGGGTAGAACGGCCACCGCCACGACGATGATGCCGATGCCCCCCAGCCACTGCAGCAACTGGCGGTAAAGGAGTATCGATGGCGGCAGGTCATCCAGGCCCGTGAGCACCGTGGCGCCGGTGGTGGTGAGTCCAGACATGGACTCGAAGATCGCGTCGGTGACGCCGATATGCAGGGATTCCGTCAGCGCAAAGGGCAGCGCTCCAAACAAACCTAGCACGGTCCAGAACAGGGCCGTTACCAGGAAGCCATCGCGGATGCGCAAATCCCGGCGAATCCGGCGCATGGGTAACCACAGCACCACGCCGCAGAGTAAGGTGATGGCAAAGGCGTAGATAAATGCGGTTACCGTTTCGTCATCCGCGAGGATGGCGATCAGCAGGGGCGGCAGCATGGTGACGCTGAACAGCGTCAGGAGCAGGCCGAGGATACGCAGACTGATGGATAGGTGCACGGAATGGCCTAGGAAAAGAACCCGAAGCCCACGGCAAAGAGTTTTTCCACCGCGCTGATTTTGCGTTTGTCCACGAGGAACAGAATCACGTGGTCATCGCTTTCGATCAGCAGGTCATGGTGGGCTATCAGCACCTGGTCACCGCGAACGATGGCGCCGATAGTCACACCCTCGGGCAGGGAAACTTCCTCGATGCGTCGGCCCACCACCTTGGATGAATAGGCATCACCCCGGGCCACGAGTTCGATGGCCTCGGCGGCACCCCGGCGCAGGGCGTGCACGGCGCTGATATCGCCCTTGCGCACATGGGTCAGCAGGCTGCCGATGGTGATTTCCTGGGGGGATATGGCGATATCGATTTCATCCCCCACCAGTTCGGCGTAGGCAGGGTTGGTGATCAGGGTGATGACCTTTTTTGCTCCCATACGTTTGGCGAGCATGGACATCATGATGTTCGATTCGTCGTTATTGGTCAGGGCGCAAAACACATCGGTGTTCTCGATGTTCTCTTCCGCCAGGAGCTGCGGTTCGGCGGCACTGCCTTCGATAACCAGGGTGTGCTTGAGTTGCTCGGAAAGCACCCGACAGCGCGCGTAGCTAAACTCGATGACTTTTACGGAATACTCGCTCTCGAGGCACTGGGCGAGACGCGCGCCGATGTTGCCGCCGCCGGCGATCATGACTCGCTTATAGGGCTTGTCGATCCGCCGCAGCTCCGACATCACCTGGCGAATATGCTTTCGCGCGGCGATGAAAAACACCTCGTCTTCCGCTTCAACAATCGTATCGCCTTCGGGAATGATGGCCCGGTTGTGGCGAAAAATCGCGGCCACCCGGGTATCGACCTTGGGCATATGTTCGCGGATTGCACTGAGCTGCTGCCCGACGATAGGGCCGCCGTGCACCGCGCGGACCGCCACAAGCTGCGCCCTCCCTTCGGCAAAATCCATTACCTGCAGAGCACCGGGGTTGGTGATTAACTGGCGGATGGCGTCTGTGACCAGCTGCTCGGGACCAATGATCACATCCACGGGAATATGGTCCGGTGAGAACAACTGCTCTTCGTAGCTGAGATAGTCCTGGGAGCGGATCCGGGAAATTTTCTGCGGCGTGCGGAAAAAGGTGTGAGCCACCTGACAAGCCATCATGTTGATTTCGTCGGAATTGGTGACCGCGATGAGCATCTCCGCGTCTTCCGCACCCGCGTCCAATAGGGTATCTGGGTGCGAGGCGCCGCCGGTTACGGTGCGGATATCCAGGCTGTCTTTCAGGGCTCGCAGACGCTCGGTATCCGTGTCGACCACGGTGATGTCGTTCTTTTCATTGGCCAGGTGTTCGGCGAGGGTTCCCCCGACCTGACCGGCGCCAAGAATGATGATCTTCATGCGGAACCAGGGATGCCGCTACGGTGGCTGCACATTACTGCAATCGTCGATTGCAATACAGGATTTTGACCGGCACAAAGTCTCTCCTTCAGGCGCTGGTCTCGGCTTTGGAGATGAGAGCGAAATAAAGACCGTCGCTACCCTGGGCGTCCGGCAGTAGCTGACTGCCCACCTCTAACACTTCGGCACCGGGCACCGTCAGGGGCTGCAGTCGCGCATCTGTATGACGGGTGAGAAATGCTTTAAGCAATTCGCCGTTTTCTGCGGGCAGGATGGAACAGGTTACGTAGAGGAGGCGGCCCCCGGGTTTCAGGTGGGGCCAAAGACCTTCGAGAATGGCGCTTTGCTGATTGGCGAACCCCTGGATATCCCCCGGGCGGCGGAGCACTTTTATGTCGGGGTGGCGACGGATAACCCCCGTTGCGCTGCAGGGCACATCGACGAGCATTCCGTCGTAGGGTCCACCGTCGGCCAAAGCTTGCGGTGGCGCCGCAGCGTCTCCCACTAAAAGCTCCGCCTGTTGGCCGCCACGCTGCAGGTTCTCCGCCACCCGAGTCAGGCGCTCTGCGCTGCTATCCATGGCCGTGAGGGCAATCGAGGGAGCCAGCTCCCGTAAGTGCAGGGTTTTACCCCCCGGTGCGGCGCAGGCATCGAGAATTCGCTCCCCCGCCTGGGGGGCCAGGAGCACGGCGGCCAGCTGTGCCGCTTCGTCCTGCACGCTCAGCAGACCGGAATCGAAACCCGGTAGTTCACCCACGGCGACCGGTGTCTCAAGAGTCAGCGCTGACGGAGCCAACCGCCCCTCTTGAACCGTAAAACCGGTGTCGTTCAAAGTCCGGCGGCAATCCTCCCGCGTTGTTTGCGCCAGATTAACCCTTAGCGTCATGGGTGGACGCTGGTTGTTTGCGATGAGAATTGTCTCAAGCTGTTGGGGCCAGGCTTCCTTGAGCGCATTCCACAGCCAGGGAGGATGGGCCGCTTTCGCAGCGGGAGTTAGGGATGGGGAAAGGGTGTCGCTTTCCCGTTGAAAGCGACGGAGCAAAGCGTTCAGCAGGCCGCTGGCCTGGCGTTTTTTTAGTGCCGCAACGGCGTCCACGGTAGCGCTGACAGCAGCGTGCGGGGGGATGCGGGTTTCGCTCAGTTGGTAAAGACCGATCAAAGCCAGGGCCCGCACATCCCCGTCCCGTTTTCGCATAGGGCGGTCTAGGAGTTGTTCCAGGAAACCTTCTAGCCGCGGGGCAAAGCGCAGGGTTCCGGCGCAAAGCTCTCGGCACAGGCTCTGATCCTTTGCGGGTAGCGCCGCAATGATGGGCTCCATGGCCCGATCCAGAGCTTGTCCGGCGAATACTGCGGCCACGATGCGGGCGGCATTGGCGCGGACCTGAGCGCCAGGTTTCATGGGGGTGGTGGCTGGCCGAGGACAGTTCCGGGCTGAAAAAGCTCGCTTCGCCCGCGCAGTATGTCTTCGGCCGCCATGGCTTTGGAACCGGGTAGCTGTAAGGTCTGTAAACGCAGGGCTCCCTCGCCACAGCGCACGGCAATGCCGGAGGCGTTGGCGTCCATGATCATCCCGGGCGCTACATTGGTCGTTGCCGGCTCCGGTTGCGCGTTCCACACCTTGAGACGCTGACCGTCCACATAGGTAAAGCACCCCGGCGCTGGATTGAAAGCGCGGATTCGGCGCGCCAGCATGTTGGCCGCTTGATCCCAGGTGATTTCCGCCTCGGCCTTGTCGATTTTGGCCGCGTAGGTAGCCAGTGCTTCGTCCTGACTGCGCGCTCGGGCCAGGGCCGCCGGCAGGTCTTCGAGTACTTCTAGCAGGAGCGCCGGGCCGGTAAAGGCAAGGCGCTCGTAAAGGTCTCCGCTCGTGGCCAGGGGCGGTACTGGGCAGGGCCCTAATGCCAGCATTGGTCCCGTGTCCAAACCCGCGTCCATTTGCATGATGGTTATGCCGCTTTCGTCGTCGCCCGCTTCTATTGCCCGTTGAATCGGTGCCGCACCGCGCCAGCGAGGCAACAGGGAACCGTGGACGTTTAAGCAGCCATGTTTGGGCAGGGCGAGAATATCTGGCGGCAGAATAAGTCCATAGGCCACAACAATGAACGCGTCCAGCTCCAGGGCGGCCACTTCCGCGATAGCTGCGGGGTCCCGCAACGAGGCTGGTTGCAGCACCGGGAGACCCTTGTCCAGGGCCAATGTCTTTACGGGGCTTGCGGTGGCTTTCTTGCCCCGACCGGCACGGCGGTCCGGTTGGGTGAGTACGGCCACCAGCTCATGGGGCGAATCAATGAGGGCGGCGAGGTGTCGGGCGGCAAAATCTGGCGTACCGGCAAATGCCAGGCGTAAAGGATGAGACATGGACAAGGGCCTTTAGGCCCGCAGCCGGTGTGCTTTTTCCAGCTTGCGGCGAATGCGCTGGCGCTTCAGGGGGGAGATATAGTCCACAAACAGCTTGCCATCGAGGTGATCGATCTCATGCTGCAGGCAGATAGCAGACAGTCCGTCCAATTCCTCGCTGAATGCCTCGCCATCGCGGCCGAGGGCGTCGACGCGTACTTTTTGCGGACGATTCACTTCTTCATAAAAGCCGGGCACCGATAAACAGCCTTCGTCATAGCTGCCCAGGGTTTCGTCGAGGACGGTGACTTCCGGGTTGATAAACACCTTCGGCTCATCGCGAGTTTCCGAAACATCCATCACCAAGAGGCGTCGATGGACGTTGACCTGGGTGGCCGCCAGGCCAATGCCAGAGCAGTCGTACATGGTTTCCAGAAGATCACCGATAAACGCCCGCAGGGCATCGTCCACCGTGGTTACGGGCTTTGCCACCGTGCGCAGGCGGGGATCGGGAAACTCCAGAATGTCGAGAACTGCCATGGAAAAAACTTCTACCGTAGACTGGGGTAGTATAACGTGCAGCGAATCGTGCGAGTACAGCGCGAGTACATCGGTCCGGGGAGAAGAGACGATGACACAGAGGCTGTTCGGCATCCATGGAATCCTGCCGCCGACGCTGGGCCGTAAGCTGCCGCTGACGTTGGTGGTCGCCCTGCTGGTGCTGCTTGGTGGGATTCAGGCGAGCCATGGCCAGTCCATAAAGGACTCGGCGCCCCGCGAATACCTGGTGCAAAAAGGCGATACCCTTTGGGGCATCGCGGACATGTTTCTCGAGGAGCCCTGGCTCTGGCCCGAGGTCTGGGACGTGAACCCTCAGATCGACAACCCGCACCTTATCTTCCCCGGCGACACGATTTATCTGAGCTATGTTGATGGCCGCCCTCGCCTTTCCCTAACGCGAGGCCGGGACGTGAAGCTTGTGCCCAATATGCGGGTCACGCCTCTGGATCTGGCCATTCCGGTTATCCCCCTGGACCAGATTGGCGCGTTTTTGCTGCGCCACAGGATTCTGGGTGTCGACGAGCTTGAACAATCGGCCTATGTCATCGCCGGGGGCCAGGAACATCTCATCACCGCTAACGGAGACATTATTTTTGGTCGCGGCTACTTCCCGGAAGGGGAGCGCGCCTACGGTATTTATCGCTCCGGTGATATCTACCGCGACCCCATCACCCTGGAGATCCTTGGCTACCAGGCCCAGGACATCGGCAACGCCCAGGCCAAGAGCAGCCTCGAGGAAGAGGTGGTTGAGCTGGAAATCACCCGCGTAACGGAAGAAGTACGAATCACCGATCGCCTGCTGCCCCTGGAAGAGCGAATCCTCGATGCTACTTTTCAGCCGCGGGCCCCGACGGAGACCATTGAAGACGGCTTTATGATCGCCGTTGATGGTGGTGTCAGTCAGATCGGCACAACAGACATTGTGGTCATCAATAAAGGTGCTCGGGAAGGCATGGAACCCGGCCAGGTGTTGGCGATCTATCAGGCCGGACAACTGGTCTTCGATGAGGTGGCCCGTAACAACGTCCGTCTTCCGGATACCCGTGCCGGCCTGGCGATGATTTTTGAAGTTGCCGAGAAGGCCAGCTACGCTCTGGTGCTAAAGGCCAATCGTCCGCTGAAAGTGATGGACAAAGTTAAAAACCCCTAACCTAGACTACGAGGCATCGTGAATGATGCCTCTCCTTCTCTTGCCAGTGCTCACTCCCAGGACGCTTTCCGGGCCTTGGCTCGCAGCGTAGGTCAGCAAACCCAGGGGCTCGGTCCCCTACTTCTAGAATTTGGTCATCCCGAGCGGGCGCTCCATGCCCCCGATGAACGGCTGGCCCAGTTACCTCCCGCAACCCAGCGGGCCGTATTTCGGGCCCGAGATCAGTGGTTCTGTGACCAACGGTCTTGTGGTCCAAAGCCTCCGTCTGCAGAGCCACCCATGACAGCTCGCAGCGGGTCCTATTCAGGTTCAGGCCTAAGCACGACGTTCACACCCATTACCGCTGAGGCCTATCCGGATCGGCTTCGACAGACTCCGGATCCACCGCCATGGTTGTTCCACCGGGGAAGCCTGGATTGTCTGAAAGGCCCCGCCGTCGCAGTGGTGGGCAGCCGCCGGGCGAGCAAGGGTGGCCTACAGGCTGCGGAGCGCATTGCCGAGTCCCTGGCAGCGGGGGGGTACACCATATGCTCGGGTTTGGCTCTGGGCATAGATGCGGCGGCCCATCGCGGTGCCCTGCGAGGCGGGATAACCGCCGCAGTCCTTGCCTCGGGGGTAGATCGACCCTCTCCCCACCGACACGGGGCTCTCGCCCAGGAGCTTATGCGGGAAGGTTGCCTGCTCAGCGAGCTACCCGATGGCGCTCCGCCGACGAAAGCCGGATTTCCCCGGCGCAATCGCATTATCAGCGGCTTGTGCGAGGCAACGGTGATCGTCGAGGCGGCCCTGCGCAGCGGGTCACTCCATACGGCATCGGCGGCCCTGGAGCAGGGCCGCGATGTGTTCGTCTTGCCCTGGTCTGTCTTCCATGAACAGGGCGCCGGTTGTCTGGCGCTTCTGCGCGACGGAGCTCAGCCCATAACGGATCTGGATGATTTGACGAACCTGTTTCCCCGCCTTAGCCCTGCGGCAGAGGGGTCGAGGGGTTTGCGGGGCGTATCGCGCCGTGACGATCCCTCGGTCGTTGGGCGGCAGATCCTAAACTGCCTGGGCGATGAACCGGCGATTTTTGACGATGTCCAACGGGCCTCGGGTTTGTCCGTGGACGATTTTCTGGCGGCGGTCGCAGAACTGGAAGTAGACGGTTGGGTCGGCCGTTCCGATGGCCGCCTTATCCGCCTGTAGCTGGCCGTTTGTTCGCTGCGGTTGTTCGCGCCGGTACAGTTGCTAGAATCTGCGCCCCGCGACAGCGGTCTCGTGTTGGGCAGCTGCGAAGACCCCCTACCGATTGTCGACGGCGACACGGAAATACCGCCCAACCGGACCCAGGCCACGGCCATCTACAATGTCGGTACCGAATGGGGGTGTCGGTAGGGAAGGATCCATGCTGTGTTGGTTCACCAGCGCCATGGGTCAACGGACAAAAAAGATATGAGTGAACAAATAGAAAGCGTCAAAGCCTACCTATTGGATTTGCAGGAGCGCATTTGCCAGGGCCTGGCGCAAGAAGACGGCGATTGCGATTTCCTCACTGATCGATGGGAGCGCCCCGAGGGCGGTGGCGGTTGCTCCCGGGTACTCAGCGATGGCGCCGTATTGGAAAAGGCTGGGGTAAATTTTTCCCACGTGATAGGTGAGGGTTTGCCTCCCTCGGCGACGGCGGCTCGTCCGGAGCTGGCGGGCCGCAGCTATCAGGCCCTCGGTGTGTCCCTGGTGATTCACCCCCGAAATCCCTATGCACCTACCTCTCATGCCAATGTCCGGCTTTTTGTCGCCGAGAAACCTGGCGAAGAACCGGTCTGGTGGTTTGGTGGGGGTTATGACCTCACGCCCTATTACGGCTTTGATGCGGATTGCGTGCACTGGCACCGCACGGCGGCTGATGCCTGTGCACCCTTTGGAGATGAGGTCTACGGCCGTTGTAAGCAATGGTGTGACGACTACTTTTACCTCAAACACCGGGATGAACCCCGCGGTGTGGGGGGCTTGTTTTACGACGATCTGAACCACTGGGATTTCGATACCTGCTTTGCGTTTATGCGCGCCGTGGGAGACTCCTATCTCCCGGCCTATCGCCCTATCCTGGCGCGACGTAAAGATATGCCCTACGGCGAGCGAGAACGACAATTTCAGCTTTATCGTCGAGGCCGTTATGTGGAATTCAATTTGGTGTTTGACCGTGGAACATTATTTGGTCTGCAGTCGAACGGGCGTACGGAGGCGATTCTCATGTCCCTACCGCCGCTCGTGCGCTGGGAGTATGACTATCACCCCGAGGCCGGCTCCGACGAAGCGCGGCTTACGGAATATTTTCTTCAGGGTCGGGACTGGCTTGGTGAGCCGTCTCTGCAGGTGAGTGCATGAACAACAGCTTACGGTTCGCCGTTTTTGGCAACCCTATCAAACACAGTCGTTCACCGTTTATTCACAGCGCCTTTGCCGGTCAATGCGGCTTACGGTTGGAGTATCGTGCCGTTCGGGTCGAGGTGGGAGATTTTCCACGAGCCGTGGCGGCATTCTTCGACGCCGGTGGATCGGGCCTCAACGTTACCGTTCCCTTCAAAGAGGAAGCGGCCGGTCTGGCGCAGGAGCTGACTCCCCGGGCGAGTAGAGCCGGTGCCGTAAACACCCTTTGGACCGATGACGAAGGCCAGGTCCATGGAGACAACACCGATGGCATTGGCCTGGTTCGGGACATGGTCGCGAACCTGGGCTGGGCGGTACAGGGCCAGCGAGTACTTATCGTTGGTGCCGGCGGTGCCGTGCGAGGAATTCTCGAGCCGCTGCTTCGGGAGTTGCCCCTGAGCATCCATATCGTTAACCGGACCGTGGAGCGCGCCCAGCGCCTGGCGCACGAATTCGCTGGCCTGGGGGATATAACCGCCAGTGGCTATGACGGCTTGTGCGGATCCCAGTTCGATCTGGTGATCAACGCCAGCTCCGCAGGCCTCTGCGGTGAAGCCCCTCCCCTTCACGCAAACATCCTTGGTGAGCGAACCTGTTGCTACGACCTATTGTACGGAGCCGAGCCCACGGCCTTTATGCGTTGGGCGGCCCATAACGCCGCCTGGGCCGTGAGCGATGGCCTTGGCATGCTTGTGGAACAAGCGGCGGAGGCGTTTTTCACCTGGCATCGTCAGCGCCCGGAAACCCAGCCGGTAATCCACGAGTTGCGAGGGGTGCTCGCAGCGGCGGCTTGAGTAAGCGCAGTATTTTTCTCAGGGACTTTTTGCCGCGCGATTCAATTCCTCAAGGTGCTGGTCTTTAAGCTTTACGTAGTTTCCCGCGCTATAGCTGAAGTAGGCCATTTCGCCGTCGCTTAGGGCACGTTTCTGACGGGCCGGAGCACCGGCATAGAGAAAGCCACTCGCTAGCCTTTTCCCTGGCGGAACTAAAGCGCCGGCAGCGATCACCACATCATCTTCGACGATGGCGCCGTCCATGATGATCGCACCCATACCCACCAGAATGCGATCGCCGAGGGTGCAGCCGTGGAGGGTGGCATTGTGACCGATGGTCACCTCCTGGCCGATGGTGAGAGGCCATCCGTCGGGGTTGTAATCGGAGGCGTGGGTAATGTGCAAGACGCAGCCGTCCTGGACACTGGTGCGTGCGCCCACCCGAATGCGGTGCATATCCCCGCGCACAATGGCGCCAGGCCATACGGAAACGTCGTCGGCGAGATCCACGTCCCCGAGGACCACTGCGCTCGGATCAATTAAGACCCGTTCTCCCAGTTTTGGCGTATGACCTCTAAAGCTGCGAAGGCTGGTGGCGGTGTAATGATCCTGCACGGTGAACGGTTCTCTTGCTGGGAATGACGGCTATCATGTACGTCTCCCTACTTCGACGGTTCAGGCAACAAGGGCGGCGGAGTGTGAATCGTACTCCCTCATGTTATCGCACCGTTGTGGGCCAAGGAGTGAAAACCCCATGCCAGCCGCTACAGAAAAAAAGGAACTACTGGAACTTACGCAGGGAGAGTTCGAAAAGCTTGAAACCCTGGTAGAGAGCGTGAGTCCCCGCCTTGCTCTGGTAAAAGATGAAGACGACACCTCGATTAAAGATGTCGTTGCCCATCGAGCGCACTGGATAGATCTGTTTCTCGGTTGGTATGCCGACGGGAAGGCGGGTCGGGAAGTGTTCATTCCTGCCAAGGGCTATAAGTGGAATCAGCTCAAACAATACAATGCGGATCTGCGTGCGAAGCAGCGGCGCCTGAGCTGGGCAAAGGCCAAGGTGTCGCTTCGAGATGGCCACGACAAACTGCTTGCGTTTTTGCAGGCGCGGTCAAATCGGGAGCTGTATTCGGGTCCTTTGATAGGAGCCGCTAACGATTGGACGCTTGGGCGTTGGGCCGAGGCTACTGGCCCGAGTCATTATCGGTCTGCGGCAAAGTACATCCGAGCTCGACAAAGAGCCGAGAAAGCCCAGTAGGGGCCCCCGGCACCAGTGCAGCGGGCCCCAAGCATGGCCATCACGAGGACATAGATCATGGAGGGATTTCGCAGTCGTCGACGATTCATCGCGGGCGCCGTGTGCCCTCGGTGCTCCGCCATGGATAAGATTGTGGTCGACCTGGATACCGACAAGCGCGAGTGCGTCGCCTGCGGGTTTAGCGAAGACCGTCCGCAGGCGCCAGCGGCGGAAGAAGTGAAAACCCGGGTCAATCGGGCGGCCGCCCGGCGTGTGGAAACTACCGCCGAACCGGTCAGGTTGATGGATCCGTCGACCAGTCCAACCAACGACCCTGGCGAGTAAAGGCGGCGTAGGCGAGCCCCATGGTGATGCCTCGCGCTGCGTTGAATAGCGTAAAGGCTAACCAAAGGCCATGGTTACCCCAGCCTTGAGTCAGGTACCAACACGGCAGGTACACCGCGAGGGTACTCAATAGCATGCTCAGCATCATGGCCCGAGTAGCCCCGGCGCCGATAAACAATCCATCCAGCAGATAGCTCGGGGCGGCGACCAGGGGCAGTACAGCGAGCCACAGGCCATGGCGGTGCATAAGATCCAGAATCTCGGCCAGGTCCGTCAATAGAGGAAACAGCGTGCCGCGCCCGAGGAGAATAAGACCACTGATGCACAGCGCTGAGATGGCCGTCCATCGAGCGCAGCGTGCACTGACCCTATAAAAGCGCCTCGCTTCGCCCCGCCCCAACGCTTCCCCCGCCAGTCCCTCAGCGGCATAGGCAAAGCCATCAAGAGCAAAGGCTGCGAATAGCAGGAACTGCATCATGATGGCGTTGGCGGCCACCACGTTGGCCCCCAACTTCTCGCCGGCGGCGGTAAAGAAGGCGAAGGAAAAGAGCAGGGTTAAGGTGCGTAAAAACAGGTGCAGATTGCTGCGCAATAAGTACAAATAGGCCCTTAGCTGACGAAGGGCGGCCCAAACCTCGGCATTGATAGGCGGCAGACCCCGCCGGTACAAACCGTATAGGGCAAGGAATAAACCCAGGTACTCAGCAATCACCGTGGCCAGGGCGGCACCCTGGCTGGCCATTCCAAGTCCAAGAATGAAAAGCGCGTCAAGACCGATGTTGAGGACGTTTGTGACGATTACGATCCCCATGGGCCAGCGCGTGTCCTGGTGGCCGATGAACCAGCCCACGGCGGTATAGGTAAGGAGTACCGCTGGGGCGCTGTATAGCCTTACCTGGGCATAGGTGAAAGCGGTGGTGGCGAGGTCAGGACTGGGGTCCATGATTGCCAGGCCCAGGCTTAGGAGTGGTACCTGCAGGGCCAGCAGGAGGATGGCCAACCCGAGGGCCAAAACACCGGCCCGCCCCAGGGCCAGGAGGGCGCGCTCCTCATTACCGGCGCCCGAGGCCCGTGCAACTTCGCCCGTGGTGCCCATGCGCAGGAAGCTGAACCCCCAGTACAGAAATGACATGACGGCCCCGCCGATAGCCA
>DIYG01000003.1 GCA_002428935.1 Halieaceae bacterium UBA6060 | reverse complement strand
CGTTCAATGCGCTAGCTGCGCAAAAAACGCCCCTTCCAGTTCAGCCCTTAGGCCGACACGTTGCGTGAGCCCTACTCGATATCGAACACCACTTTATGCAACTGGCCCGCCGTGAACTTGAATTTGCCTTTGTCTTCATATTCGCGGTTTACCGCCAGCCCCTCGTCGCGACCAATATCGAAGGTTTCGTGAGCGGAGAAGACTCCATAAGGCGTTGCTGTTAGGTCTAACTCCCCCACCTTCTTTTCGTCAATAAACAACTCAACCGTCGCAGGGCCGTTTAACCGAGCTTCCTTCATGGTTTGCTTTAGGGTGATCTGGATATCGCCATGGGGTATCTCGACGCCCTCGAAGTCATGCCAGTACAAACCCAGCATTGAGTAGCTGTAACGCAATTTCCCATCTTTGATGAACAGAGCCTGCCCGCCCATGCGGTCACCTACAGCGTAAATTACACCCTCGGTGGTCTCATCAGCGGTAAGGTAAGCGTTGACCTCGTAGTTTGCGGATTTGAGGTACGGACCGGCCAGCTCGGGCACCCGATAAACATTGGTCGTGAGCTCCCAGTGCTTTTTCGCCTCTGCCTGGGGGTTCGATTCCGGTTGCAGGTTACGTCCCAAAGAGCCCCCGATTGGGAATACGTTGTTTTTCTCAGCCTCCCGCCAGAAGACGGCTTCCAATTCCTTGACCTTCTCGGGGTGCTGAGCGGCGACATCGGTGGTCTGACCGGGATCTTCGTCAATGTTGTATAGCTCCCACTCGGTGTTAAGGGGATCAAAGTTTGCCAGGGCGCTGGTGTCCAAAGACCACGGAATTCGGTAGGGCTTGCCTGCCAGAGTCCAACCTTCGTGATAGAGCCCCATATAACCCGTCATTTCGAAATACTGTGTAGGGTGATTGGTTTTCACGTCGGGGTCATTCCACGCGTACACCAGTGATTCCCCGGGGCCGACCTCGACCGCTTGTCCATTCACAAAGTCAGGTCTGGGTACACCAGTAACTTCGAGGATGGTAGGAAAAATGTCGGTCACGTTTTGAAACTGCCGTCGCCACTCGCCCCGGGCTTGAATCATTTTCGGATAGCGCACCGCCGTGGCAGATATGGTCCCACCAAAGTGGGAGGCAACCTGTTTGGTCCACTGGAAGGGAGTGGATGAAGCCCACGCCCAGGCCACCGAGTAGTGGTTGTTCATATGGGGACCACCCCACTCTTCAAGACCGCCGTACTCTTCGAGTTTTTCCAGTTGCTGTTCCATGGTCAAGGGCGGGAAGCCGTTCTGCATCAGCAACTCAGAAAAGCTGCCCGTCAGCGAACCTTCTGCCGTAGCACCATTATCAGCCGTGAGATAAATCACCAGGGTGTTGTCCAACTCGCCCATTTCTCTCAAGCGATCGATAACCCGCCCCACATGATGGTCCGTATGCTCAAGAAAAGCGGCGTTAACCTCCATCTGTCGGGAAAGATAGGCACGACCTTCATCGCTGAAGGACTCCCAGGCCGGTATGCTTTCCGGGCGCTCGGCCAGTTGCGTATCTTCGGGAACCAGGTCAATCTCCTTCTGCCGCGCCAGCACCTCTTCGCGATACACGTCCCAACCCTGATCGAACTCGCCTTTGTATTTGTCACGCCAATCCTCGGGGACCTGCAACGGCGCGTGGATGGCACCGGGTGCGTAGTACATAAAGAACGGATCGTCGCGAAGGCCCTTCCAGTTGTCTAACCACTTAATAGCCTGATCCGCCATATCGTGGGATAGGTGATAGGTAGACCCGTCGGCGTTGAACTCTGGGGTATCGATCGCCGTATTGTTTTCATACAAGAGTGGGAAAAACTGGTTGGTCTCGCCGCCGAGGAATCCGTAAAAGTACTCAAAGCCCCACATGCCCGTCGGCCAGGCCTGAAACGGTCCCACAGGTGATGCCTCTTCCATTGGCGTGTTGTGCCACTTGCCAAATGCCGCCGTGGCGTAGCCGTTGTCCGTTAGGATCCGCGCGATCGAAGGCGTGCTGTAATCCATTTGTGAGTTGTAGCCCGGATAGCCGGTGGCAAACTCAGAAATAATGCCCGTGCCGATGGTGTGAATGTTATGCCCCGTCAAAAGGGAACCGCGGGTAGGTGAACAGACCGCTGCCACGGACATGTGGGTGTAGCGAATACCTTCCTTGGCGATCTGGTCAAAGGTCGGCGTTCGCAGCGCCCCCCCGTAGGATCCCGCATGGGAATAACCCGTATCATCGAGCATGATGACCAGAACGTTGGGGGCATCCTCGGGGGCCTGCTTGGGACCGATGAAATACGGTTTTGAGTCCGCCAGGGTCTGCCCTTGAACGCCTTTCCATTCATCATTGGGATAGGGAATGGAATTTGATCCTTCCGCCCCGGGCTGGGCCACAAGGGGAACAGCCATGCCTATGCTTAGGGCACCGATTACAAACGACCATAACGGGTTGTTACGCATGCAAATAGCCTCCGAATAGATAAGTCGCCACCCTGGCTTCGCTAGCCGCAGCAGCTAGTTTTTTTACATCGAACAGAATAACGCAATCGCTGCTCCGCGGTTGTCATTAGACGCCAGAGGCGCTCACAAAACCCATTCAGAACGGATGCCCGAGGTTGAGATAGAAGGCCGAATTATCGCTATCCCCCACCGCAAAATCGGCCCGCAATACAAAGCCGGCCTGAGGTTTCACGTTGTATATCAACCCGGCACCCACGGCAGGAAAAAGAGCCCCGCTATCGCTGCAATCAGATACCCCCCGATACAGACAGCCAACACCAGCAAATAGCGCGGCTCCGAAGCGACTGCGGAGCTGGAAACGAGCGTCAACATCGATATGGGTGTAGTGCTCAGCGAGATAATTCCCGCGGGTATAGCCACGGAGGGTAACTGAGGAGAACCCTCCCAAAGGTGCGTCCCTCGTCCAGCGACCCTGGACCTGAACCGCAAGCACATGGCCATCACCAAAGGGCATATACCGCGTATATTCCGAGCTCAAGGCATCAAAGGACTCGTCACCCCCAAGGCTTTCACGATAGGCAATGTTGTGGGCGATGAAGTGCTGACCAAGGCGGGGATTACGCAGGCTGTCGCGACTGTCATATTCAATGACCGCCCCCACTCCGTTGGAGTCAAAACCCACCAGACCGATTTGTTCAAGGATATCGCCCAAAAGGCCATCGGCACCGATAGCGTAATTTGAGGTAATCACCTGCCCGCCTAAAAACCAGTTGCGACGAATCCGCTGCTTGTAGCGCAGGAACAGGCTTTCGATATCGTCCGTGGTGTTGGCCGGGCGCCCCGTACCCAGGAAGTCTTCATATTCATTGCGAATCGTGCCCTGGATCAGACCAGTGGTAATCTGGTGTTTACCGTAACCCCAGTGCACATCACCGAAAACACCGGCGAACCAGGAATCCGTGTCGCTATAGGTGCCAAAGGCAACCAGGGTGGAAGGCCGTGACCCCTCGTCAATGTCCAAGGTATAGGCTGCGACGACGCCGAGATTGGAGCCCAGTTTTGGATCGCTGCTGAGGGTTGGAGTGAGGAGCCAGGGTGACTCCTTTGCTTCAGCTAACGACACGGCATCCGCTTCCTCGGCGCGCCCTTGAGCTCGACCCAGTACGAGACCAAGAACGAACATCGAAACGAGCAGCGATGTGAATCGGGAAGTCAGCGTAGCGTTGCTCACGTTGATGCGGTTATGGCCGGGAACACCCAGATGGGCATCTTAATTACTGAGGGCTTTTGCATTCTCTAACAAGTGGATAATCTGTGCCTGTCATCTAGTGACATGTAGTGCAGCAACAAACATTATCCTACGTGCCCATTCACTCCCCGTGAGCGTGAAACCTGCTGGCCGGCAACGGAAGCTGTCATTGAAGTCATGAAGAACCAGCTATTAAAGCGAAGCAATGATTTTGTCGCAGAGACGATCAGGAGAATGCAATCGCCAAAGGTGCGTTTTGTACTGGTTTCCGACCTGCTTCTCTACATCCGTCATCTGGAAGAACTCAATACCCCATGGCAAAGGTACTGGCAGAAGGCGGGCATTCCCCTGCAATTGCTTGAACACCCGTCATGCCCACTGCCCCTGAATTTGGGACATCGCTTCTTCGAGCTTGCCTGTAGAGGTGAAGACCTCCCCCATCTTGGACTCATGGCGGGCGACAAAACTGGCCTGGACGACTTCGACGAATTCGGTGCCATCCTGCAAGACTCGCTCACCGTCCACGAGTATTTACGCAAAGGCATGCAAATGATCAGTGCGCGGGTGCCGGAGGAGCGATTCTGGATCTCGTCCCACGAGCACGAACTGAGATTCCATCATTTCATTCCCGGTGAGTCTTCTTACGGTAGACACCAGGTCGATCTCTTTGCGTTGATCATCACCATCAACCAGCTTCGTGACGTGGTCGGTCATGACTGGACACCGACTGAGTTGGGACTAGGACATGGTGTATCGGGTGACTTACCTCACTCGCTGGCCCTGGAGGGCACGCGGGTTATAGAGACTAACGCCGGCAGTTCCTTTTTCAGCCTACCTAAATCATTTCTGGCGATGCCCTTTAGGCACCGACGAGTTGGTATGCACACCCCAGATCGTAACCCGCGACGCTATATGCCAGGACTGAAAGGGGCACCGGATGCCACCCTGTTACCGTTCATCGAGGCATTTCTATCCCACCAGTATCCCGATATTAATGTGGCCGCGGAGGCGGTGGGCGTTAGCGTGCGTTCATTGCAAAGAGACCTTGCCCGCCGTGGCCTCACCTACTCAGCGGTGGTGAATGATGTGCGGATGCGATTGGCCATTGAATGGCTGGAAAACACCGCCATGCAGGTAACCGATATCGCCCACGCGCTGAGCTACTCCGATCCAGCGAACTTCACCCGGGCGTTTCGAAAGCGCTGCGGTGTGTCACCGCAAGCCTATCGAGCGCAGTTCTCGAACGCCTAGTCGACAGCCCCTGCAAGCTTTCTGCTCATGAGACCTCGCTAAACCGGGGCCCTCTTGAAGGAGCTAATCGCTCACTCCTAACAACACTCTTTCTGCAGAACTCAAGCAATGCGATACTCTTCCATACCATTTGGGGGGAGATCGACGCATGGCAAACACGGATCTGGAAATCGCGCCTTATCTGGCTTTGATGGTCAATAAGGATGGCGAAGACATCTATTTCCATTCCGGTGCCAAGATCCTGATCAAAGGCCCTTTCGGCTTTGCCTGGATCGGAGAAAAACTTGCCCAGGGTCAGGTGGATCGGATTTTCCGCAGCGTGGCCTCGGATCGAAAGATCAAGGACTTTGAGGAGTTCGGCGAAGTCGATTTCAGCCTTGGGGTACCCAACCTTGGGCGGTTTCGCGGCTCCGCCTTCCGCCAACGGGGGGAGACCTCGCTGGTCTTCCGCTATGTGAGAAACGACATACCCACCGTCGAGGAACTTGGCCTACCCCCGGTGCTCAACGATCTCGTGATGGAGAAAAACGGTTTGGTCGTGGTAGTCGGCGCCACGGGCTCAGGGAAATCCACCTCCCTCGCGGCGATGATCGACCATCGCAACACTAACGCGGCTGGACATATCCTAACCCTGGAAGATCCCATTGAATTCCTCCACAACCACAAACGCTCCGTGGTGGCGCAGCGCGAGATTGGTGTGGATACGGAGAGCTTTAACAGCGGCATCCGCTCGGCCATGCGCTCCGCTCCCAACGTGATCCTCCTCGGTGAAATCCGTGATCACGACACCATGGAATCGGCGCTGAAGTTCGCCAACACCGGCCACCTGTGTCTTACCACCTTACACGCTAATAATGCGGTGTCCGCCATCGAGCGTATGACCACCTTCTTCCCGCCGGAAGATCAGGCCAACGAAGTGGTTCGTATCGCCCAGAATCTTCGCGGAATCATCTCCCAACGATTGGTGCCGACCAAAGAGGATGGCAAGTGTGCGGCCATGGAGATCCTCATCAATACACCACGGGTTCAAGACTTGATCACCAAGCAGGATCTTAGCGAACTGCGTAACACCATCGAGCAGGGCAGCAAGTACCAGATGCGCACCTTCGACCAGGCGCTCATTGAGCTCTACGAAAAGGGACGTATCACCGCCGAAACGGCCATTGAGTTCGCGGACTCCAAGAACAATGTGTCGTTGCACATACGTCTGAACAAAGGTGACGGCTTCGATAGCGTGGATCTGGAACTCGACGAAATACAACGAAGCTGACGCCCTGCCCCTCTCTAGACGGTTCCCGAGGGCTGCTCCCACCCGGCGCTTTCCTCCAGGCGCCTCTCTAAGTGCCGCTCTAGCTACCGCGCACCAGTGTAACCATGGGCGATAGGGCCCGCCGGATCAATCCAGCGACAGCTTCAGCAGATCTCTGGCTTCGCGACTCAGGGTCTCTCGAAAATCTGGATGAGCGATGGCGATAAGATCCTGGGCACGCTGCTTTAAAGATCGCCCGCGCAGCTCTGCGATTCCGTATTCCGTCACCACAAAGTCCACCTGAGCTCGAGTCGTAACCACCCCCGCCCCCGCCGCCAAGGTCGTCACCAAACGAGACAGGGTCCCGTCCCGAGCGGTGCTGGGCAACGCGATGATGGACTTGCCCTTTTCCGAGTAGGTAGCACCA
>DIYG01000029.1 GCA_002428935.1 Halieaceae bacterium UBA6060 | reverse complement strand
AATGTGTTTCGTTTCGCGGCGGGCGGCTTTCGCGATTTCACCCGCATCGCCTCCAGCGACCCCATCATGTGGCGGGATATCGCCCTGGCGAATCGCGATGCATTGTTGACAAGCATCGATGACTTTTCTGATCGCCTCGGTGCCCTGCGCCAGGCCATCGCACAGGGGGACGGCGTGGCCCTTGAAGCCACTTTTCGCAATGCCAAGGAAGCCCGGGATGAGTTCGCTCGGGAATTGCAGCGTAGAACGGCAGGGGATGATCCGGATGATGAACGCGCCACTCCCAGCTCAAGTTCCCCAGACTGACCTCGCCACGGAGACAAATTCATGGAATTTCTAGTTTCGCCGGGCGGTAGCCTTCAGGGAGAGGTACGAGTCCCCGGAGACAAATCTATTTCCCATCGCTCGGTCATGTTGGGAGCTCTCGCGGTCGGTGAAACCCGGGTTAGCGGATTTTTGCAGGGGGAAGACGCGCTGGCCACGGTGGCGGCTTTTCGAGCCATGGGTGTATCCATTGATGGCCCAACGCGCGGAGAATTGAAAATTCAGGGCGTTGGCCTGAAGGGGTTGCGGGCAGCTAGCGCGGCTTTGGATATGGGTAACTCCGGCACCAGCATGCGCCTCCTATGTGGAATCCTGGCGGGACAAGCTTTTGCCAGCGAGTTGGTCGGTGATGCATCGCTCATGGGGCGGCCGATGCAGCGAGTGATTACACCGTTGACCCGCATGGGAGCCCGCATTGAAGCCGCTGATGGTGGGCGACCGCCCCTGCGTATCTCGGCCGGGGCAACGCTGCAGGGTATTCACTACGATTTACCCATGGCCAGCGCCCAGGTGAAATCTTGCGTGCTTCTGGCTGGTTTGTTTGCCGATGGAGAAACCTCGGTTACGGAGCCTGCGCCCACGCGAGATCACACGGAGCGTATGTTGCGCGGCTTTGGCTACGACGTCTTCCAGCGAGACGGCGTTATCGGTTTGCGCGGGGGCGGTCAGTTGACGGGCACGGACATTGATGTGCCCGCGGATATTTCCTCAGCGGCTTTCTTTTTGGTTGGTGCGACCATTGCCCCCGGCTCGGAGCTGCTCCTGACTCACGTCGGTATGAATCCCACACGCACGGGAGTGCTGCAAATTCTTGAACTTATGGGCGCCGACATAAGCGTGCAGAACCCTCGGGAGATAGGCGGTGAGCCGGTAGCGGATTTGCTTATCCGTCACGCCCCCCTCAAAGGAATCGAGATTCCCCGAGACCTGGTGCCCCTGGCTATCGATGAGTTTCCGGCGCTGTTCATCGCCGCCGCCTGTGCAAAAGGCCGCACGGTGCTGCGGGGCGCGGAAGAGTTGCGTGTCAAAGAGAGCGACCGGATCGCCAGCATGGCGGAAGGCCTCTCCACCCTGGGGGTGCGCAATGAAGTACTGGACGACGGCATCATCATTGAAGGCGGCCCCATCGGTGGCGGCACCGTGCGAACCTTCCATGATCACCGTATTGCGATGGCATTTGCCGTCGCTGCCCTCTGCGCCGAGCGCGATATCCAGATTTTGGATTGCGATCATGTGGCGACGTCCTTCCCCGGTTTCGACTCCCTGGCCCGCGGACTTGGGCTGCCCATCGCGGTACAGGATCCAGAGCCTTGAACGTACCCGTTATTGCCGTAGACGGTCCTGGCGGGGCAGGTAAGGGAACCCTTTGCTTTAGCCTCGCGACCCAACTCCGTTGGCATATGCTCGATAGCGGTGCCCTGTACCGCGTTACCGCCCAGGCGGCATCCGATGCGGGCTTGGACTTTGCCGATGAAGGGGCTCTGGTGTCGATCGCTGAAGGTTTGGACGTGGAGTTTCTGCCCGCTGCGGAGGGTTTGACTCGCGTCGTGCTTGCCGGACGAGATATTACGGACGCCATTCGCACGGAAACCTGTGGCAACAAGGCCTCGCAAGTGGCAGCCATGGAGTCCGTGCGTGCGGCACTGTTGGATCGACAGCGGCGTATGGCCCGAGCCCCGGGTCTGGTCGCCGATGGACGGGATATGGGCACCGTCGTATTCCCCGAGGCGAGTTTGAAAATCTTCCTCACAGCCAGCGCCGAGGCCCGGGCAAAACGCCGTCAGGCGCAGTTGCTGGCCCGGGGTGAAAGTGCTACCCTCGCGCGCCTTCTCGAGACCATCGAGGAGCGAGACGCGCGTGATCGAAACCGCGCAGCGTCTCCGCTGATGCCGGCTGCCGACGCGATCGTCGTCGATAGCACCGGTGTCCCGGCGCAGGAGGTGCTCGATACCGTCCTGAGCGAAGCCCGAAATCGCCAACTGATCGGTTGAGCGTCGACGACGGATTCTTCGCTGTTTGCATGGCAAATACGCTGGCTCCATGGCTTTTAGAAGGCTGCTTAGACAGGGCTTTGGGATAGATCCCGATAACCTTTCCTAAGCAGAAAAAAACGCCATTGGTGAAGCCGTAGTTCCAGTCATGCTTTCACCAAGGCTTAGATGAATTGGACCCCGCCGTGCTGGAAGGTTGGGTAATAGTTGCCGCAGGCCCCCGGTCTGCCGCCAAAAACAGGTATTAACGTAATGAGCGAATCTTTCGCTGATCTTTTTGAAGAAAGTCTGAAAACCGTCGATATGCAGCCCGGTGCCATCGTTACCGGCGTGGTGATTGATATCGACAACGAGTGGGTCACCGTGCACGCGGGACTCAAGTCCGAGGGCGTCATTCCCCGGGCCCAGTTCACGGACGCTGCTGGCGAGTGCTCCCTGAACATTGGTGATGAAGTCCAGGTCGCGCTGGAGACGGTAGAAGATGGTTTCGGTGAAACCAAACTGTCTCGCGAAAAAGCCAAGCGCGCGGAAGCCTGGAAAGATCTCGAAGCCGCCTTTGCCGCTGAAGAAGTGGTCAAAGGGGTCATCAACGGCAAGGTCAAAGGTGGCTTTACCGTTGACATCAACACCATCCGCGCCTTCCTTCCCGGATCGTTGGTGGATGTTCGCCCCGTGCGCGACACGGCGCACCTGGAAGGCAAAGAACTCGAATTCAAAGTCATCAAGCTCGATCAGAAGCGCAACAACGTTGTCGTTTCCCGTCGCGCGGTCATGGAAGAAGCCAACAGTGCCGAACGCGACGCACTGCTGTCCACGCTTCAAGAAGGTCAGTCCGTCAAAGGTGTGGTCAAGAACCTCACGGATTACGGTGCCTTCGTCGATCTCGGCGGTGTCGATGGTCTTCTGCACATCACGGACATGGCGTGGAAGCGCATCAAGCATCCGTCAGAGATCGTAGAAGTCGGTCAAGAGCTGGATGTGAAGGTCCTGAAGTTCGACCGGGAGCGCAACCGCGTTTCCCTGGGTCTGAAGCAGCTTGGCGAAGATCCCTGGGTGGAAATCACCGGTCGTTATCCCGAGGGCAGCCGCGTGCTGGCCAAGGTCACCAACCTCACAGACTACGGCTGCTTTGCCGAGATCGAAGAAGGTGTGGAAGGCCTGGTACACGTGTCCGAAATGGATTGGACCAACAAGAACGTACACCCCTCGAAAGTGGTCCAGCTCGGCGACGAAGTCGAAGTCATGGTCTTGGATATCGACGAAGAGCGTCGTCGAATCTCCCTGGGTATCAAACAGTGCCAGCAGAACCCCTGGGACGCTTTTGCCTCTGGCCATGCCAAAGGCGACCGCATCTCCGGTGTTATCAAGTCCATCACGGACTTCGGCATCTTCATCGGCCTCGAGGGCAACATCGATGGTCTGGTGCACCTGTCCGATATCAGCTGGAACGAGACGGGCGAAGAAGCCGTGCGGAGCTACAAGAAGGGCGACGAAATCGAAACCGTGATCCTTTCGGTAGACCCCGAGCGCGAGCGTATCTCCCTGGGTATCAAGCAGTTGGAAGACGATCCCTTCAGCAACTACATCGCCCTTAACGATCGGGGCACCATCGTGAACGGTGAAGTGGTCGAAGTAGACGCAAAGGTTGTCACTATCAAGCTGGCGGAAGAGGTAGAGGGCATCCTCAAAGCCTCCGATATCAGCCGTGATCGCGTGGAAGACGCGCGTAACGAGTTCAAGGTGGGTGACACCGTAGAAGCGAAGATTGTCTCCGTAGATCGCAAAAACCGCGGTCTGTCCCTGTCTATCAAGGCCAAGGACTACGAAGAAGAGCAGGAAGCGGTTAAGTCCCTCAAGGACCAGGAAGAAGCTTCTTCTCCAGGCACCATCGGTGATCTGATCAAGGCCCAGATGGGCGGTCAGTAATACCTGTGCCGCTGTGAGTAATCGCTGCAGCTATCGAAAGGGGCCTTAGGGCCCCTTTTTTATTGTAAATTTTCCATAAAAAATAAGACGTTGCGTGAATTCGTGCATGCGTCCACAATAGGCCTTATTGAGCCTGGGATTGCCTGGAAGCCGCCCCGATGACCAAGAGCGAATTGATCGAAGCGATAGCCCTCAAGCAAACGCAGCTGTCCACCAAGGATGTGGAGCTTGCGGTGAAGACCGTCATCGAGCATATGTCCCATTCCCTCAGCACGGGAGCGCGGATCGAGATTCGCGGCTTCGGTAGCTTCTCTCTTCATTACCGCGAACCTCGCCGGGGTAGAAACCCGAAAACGGGTGATGCCGTCGAGCTCACGGGTAAATACGTACCCCACTTCAAGCCCGGCAAGGAGCTTCGAGACCGCGTGAACATGGGCCTCATGGCTGGCCTCTAGGAGGCTGCTGATGGGATTTCTGCGTAAGCTCCTGGGTCTTGCGATCGCCCTCGCCATGGCGGCGGTCGGCGTGCTGTTTGCACTGCAGAA
>DIYG01000064.1 GCA_002428935.1 Halieaceae bacterium UBA6060 | reverse complement strand
ACACCTTCACGGAGGCCCAGGCGGGCGCGGCGGAGGCGAGCCGCGAGCGGTATCAGGCTCAACTGACGGCCTCAGGTTTTGGTGCCATTACAACGGAAATAGCACCCGCCGCCGCGTTCTATTTCGCCGAGGACTATCATCAGCAGTACTTGCACAAAAACCCCGGCGGTTATTGCGGTCTGGGGGGAACGGGGGTTAGCTGCCCCGTAGGCCTTAGAGTAAGCTCAGAAGCCTAGGTCTCAACCAGCAGTACGCCCTGTCGGAGCCTCAGAGTTCGGCTTCGGGCTCCGTGGTCTCCAGCTGCTCCATGAGCACGATGGCGACTTCCAGAAAATCCGAGTCGCTGATTATCCCGGTAAGACGTCCCTCGCGGGTCACGGGCACGCAACCCATGCGGTGTTTGCGTAGATGCATGGCCACGGCACGCAATTCAGAGGTTTCCGCAACGGTTTGCACGGGAGTGCTCATGATGCTGGATAGGGCAACGTAAGCGCTTTTGTCGGAGCCGTCCGCGTTGCTGTCCAGTACGGAAGAATCGCTGGCGGCTAAGACATCGCGGTGGGAGACGATGCCGATAACGCCTTGGTCGGAGCTGACCACCGGGATGTGGCGGATGTGGTGTTCGCGCATCAATGCAGCGGCGTCCCGCAGGCTGTCATCGGGCCCCAGGGTGTAGGGCTCGCGCGTCATAATTTCTTCCACGCTGAGCATGGGTCAGTCCTCGTACTATTGCCCTCGCTTTTCGTCGTGGGTTTCCAGCGACGATTCGACGGGCGGATTTGAAGCCTCGCGATAGCGAGGCGGCGTCAAAGCAAACGTTAATCAAAGGTTGGAGACAGGGAATTGATCCGCGTCAAGGAAGCCTAAGTCCGCAGCTGTCGCATCGGTTCAAGACACCGGCAGATGGCGTCCCAGGCATACGCTTAACGCGGTCTCCACCCGCAGGATACGAGGCCCCAGGTGTACCGGTAGCGCCCCAGCTTTTTTTAGCAGGTCAACCTCGAAGGGAATAAAACCACCCTCCGGCCCAAGGATAAGCAGCGCCGGAGTAGGAGGTTGCGAAGGATAAGCCTGGGTGGCGTGGGGGTCCCCAAGGAGAGCGGTTCGATCCGCACAGAGCGGTGGCAGCAGGTCCTCAACGAAGGGACGAAATCGACGGTGTTGGGCAACCGTTGGCAGGATCGTATCTCGTGCCTGCTCCAATCCGCTGATCAAGGCTTCTTGAAGCACCTCGTCACCGAGGAGCGGGCTTTGCCAAAAACTCTTTTCCACGCGGTAACTGTTAATCAAATGAATCTGTTTCACGCCCAACTCAGCGAGGCTGCGAAGGATGCGGCGCAGCATCTTTGGCCGGGGCAAGGCGAGCACCACGGTCAGCGGGAGCGCTGGTGGAGGAGCGTCCTCAAGTACGAGCCTGAGGGTTGCGGCGTCGGGAGTTATGCTTTCCAGGGTTCCCAGGCCCGTAAGACCTTGCAGTACGCCAACCCGTAATCGGTCGCCGACCTTTGCGCGAAGCACTTCCTGCAGATGGCGGAGCCGGCGCCCTCGAACCACGAGGCGATTATCTGGGCCGATCTCGTCAGGGGTGGCCAGGAGTAGATTCACGAGGATTCAATCGATCCAGAGGTCGTACTCGTCCGCTGCAGAGACCACGCCACGGACCCAGTCACCGGGTACCAGATCCGTGGCGCCGGGCATATGGACACGACCGTCGATTTCCGGGGCATCGGCGCTAGAGCGACCGATCGCGCCCTGACCGTCCACCTGATCCACCAGGACCTCTATTTCCTGACCGACGCGATTCTGAAGCCGCGCCGCGCTAATCTTTTGCTGTCGTTCCATAAAGCGCTCATAGCGCTCCTGCTTCAGCGCCTCGGGTACGGGGTTTTCCAGATCGTTAGCGGTGGCGCCCGCCACGGGGGAATAGGTAAAGCAGCCCACCCGGTCGAGCTGGGCTTCATCGAGAAAATCCAACAGTTCTTCAAACTCGGCATCGCTCTCACCGGGAAAGCCCACGATAAATGTGCTGCGCAACGTTAGATCGGGGCATTGGGAGCGCCAGTGCTCGATGCGCTGCAGGACTTTCTCTGTTGCTGCGGGGCGACGCATTCGCTTTAACACGGCGTGGCTGGCGTGCTGAAAAGGGATGTCCAAATAGGGAAGGATCTTGCCCTCCGCCATGAGGGGAATAACCTTATCGACATGGGGGTAGGGGTAGACGTAGTGCAGGCGAACCCACACTCCCAGTTCCCCCAGGGCCTGGCACAGACTCTCCATCCGCGTGCTTAGGGGGCGCCCCTGCCAGAAGCCGGTGCGGTACTTCAGATCGACGCCATAGGCGCTGGTGTCCTGAGAAATCACCAGCAGTTCTCGTACCCCAGAGCGCACCAGGCCCTCGGCCTCATCCATTACATCGCCGATGGGTCGACTCACCAGGTCGCCGCGCATAGACGGGATGATGCAGAAGCTGCAGCGATGATTGCAGCCTTCGGAGATCTTTAGATACGCATAGTGGCGGGGTGTCAGGCGCACGCTGGACGTGGGAATGAGGTCTGTGAAGGCGTCCTTCGGCGGTGGTGCGGGCACGTACTCGTGCACCGCGGAGACCACCTCCTCATAGGCGGCGGGCCCCGTTACCGATAGTACCTTGGGGTGTTCTGTGCGGATGCGCTGGGCGTCTTCTCCCTTGCCCATGCAACCGGTGACAATAACTTTCCCGTTTTCGGCGATGGCTTCGCCGATGGCCTGCAAAGACTCCTCCTTGGCGCTGTCGATGAAACCGCAGGTGTTGACCACCACCAGTTCCGCATCTTCATAGCTGCCGACGATGTCATAACCGTCCAGTTTAAGTTGCGAGAGGATACGTTCGGAGTCGACCAGGGCTTTGGGACAGCCAAGGCTCACAAAGCCGACGGTGCTGCGGTTCGAAGACATGATGGGAATCGGAATCTGAAAGCGCGCAGGTTAGCATGTCTACACTACGATCATCTCTGCAACGGTCAGCAGAATTACCGGGAGAAAGCTATGAAAGTCCATCTCAGCCGTCACGACACCACCCTGGTGGTGGCCATCAATCGTCCAGAGGCGCGCAATGCCGTCGATGGGGAAACGGCCGCTGCCCTTGCAGACGCTTTTCGCCAGTTCGATGAAGACGACACTCTGGCGGTGGCGATCCTCTGTGGGGAAGGTGGCACATTTTGCGCCGGAGCAGATTTGAAAGCAGTAGCCAGTGGCCAGGGAAGCAATGTTATGACCGCGACCGGCGATGGCCCGATGGGTCCGTCCCGCATGCGTTTGAGCAAGCCCGTGATTGCGGCGGTGGATGGTCATGCCGTCGCCGGCGGCCTGGAGCTTGCCCTGTGGTGCGACCTGCGGGTGGTGGACCCCGCCGCGGTCTTTGGCGTGTACTGTCGGCGTTGGGGTGTGCCCTTGGTAGACGGGGGCACGGTTCGTTTGCCGCGATTGATTGGTCAGTCCCGCGCTCTGGATATGATCCTGACGGGCCGCCCCGTGGAGGCCGCAGAAGCGCTGCATATGGGGTTGGCGAACCGCTTATCGGAGCCCGGGCAGGTTCGTGAAGCGGCTCTGGAACTGGCGACACAGCTGGCGAGTTTTCCTCAGGGTTGCTTGCGGGCAGACCGGGCCAGCGCCCTGGAACAGTGGTCGCTGGACGAAGAAAGCGCTTTGGCCAGAGAGTTTGCCGCGGGTGAAAGGGTGGTGGCCAGTGGTGAGACGCAAGCGGGGGCAGCGCGGTTTCGCGACGGCCTGGGGCGTCACGGTGACTTCACTTCGATCTAGAGCTGCGCCTTTGGTTGCTCAGTGCAGGAGGTCTTGTTTTTTTGAGAACCTGAAGACCGACGCTTAAGCGCGGATCCGACCTCGTGGGCTGTGCGTGCGTACCAGCAGTTCTTTGCGCAGCAGGGCCAGGAGGGATAAGCAGTCGTCCCGGTTTAGAAAATCTCCGACGATCACGCTGTCCCGATCTCCATGGACTGCCAGCCGAGGTCCGTCCCAGGGGTGCAATTCGGGGGTGACGGCAAGGGCCGCCTGGTCTCGATCAAAGCGCCAATGGCGTTTGGGTGTGTAATGGCCTTTGTCGATGCACACGCTATCCTCACTGACGGTAATGACGTGGCGATACTCCAGCTTCCAGTTCACGTAGTACAAGGTGGCAGTGAGGGCGAGGAGTTCCGCGCCAGCAAAGGGCAGCACGGGCCAGGCGCCGAGAATGGTGAAGCCGATGGCCGCCGCCAGGGATGGCACGGAGATAAGCAACAACACATTGCGGTTGTTGCGCCAAGTGGACGAATGGTTGGGCTTGGCGACGATGACCAGCTCTTGCCCGCTGCGGCGGCTATGGACCACGGCTACACCGTGTCCGAGGCAGGGTCATGGGGCATGTTCCTGTGCCTGGGTAACGCGCTGAATCTGTGTTTGTTAAGTCGAATCATAAAGATCGTGAATCGTAGGCTCCACGGACTGCGCGAGACACGCGAGCGAGTATAGTGGACCTTGCTCGTGACTACAGGTGTCCCCTGGATTTCACATTCAGCCCAGGGAGCTGAGGTTTCTCGACGAGGTTTCCTGATATGTTACGCAGTCTTTCCTTCGCGAGATCAAGCTAATGCCCGAATTCTTGTTGCCCGACGCATTGCCGTCCGGGGATACGGTACTTCTCGACTGTCGTTTCTCCCTGGCCGATCCCGACGCGGGGCGAGCGGCCTACAAGGAAGGGCATATCCCCGGCGCGCTGTACGTTGATCTCAACCGCGATCTTTCGGGACCGGTAGGGACTCACGGCGGACGTCATCCTCTGCCAGGCACCGAGGCCTTTGCCCAAACCCTGGCGTCGTTGGGTGTCGGTCCGGATACCGCCGTGGTTCTTTACGATGATGCCAGCTATGCCTTCGCGGCTCGGTGCTGGTGGATGCTTCGCGCATTGGGCTATCGCGAGCCCAGTTTCCTCCGGGGCGGCTATCGGGCCTGGTTGGTCGCTGGGGGATCGCCCGAGACCGATACACCACAGCCGCAAGCTATTGCATCGCCAGCGGTGCCGGAGTCCTGGCCTCGACGCTGTGATCGAGAACAGCTGCAGCAACTCCAGGAGCAGGGTGCTCGGCTTGTGGATGCGCGAGAAGCGGTCCGTTATCGCGGTGAACAAGAGCCGATTGACCCGGTTGCGGGGCATATCCCCGGCGCTGAAAATCGTCCGTGGCAGAGTTTTATCAGTGAGGATGGATCTTTTCTCTCTGCAGACGCCCTGCGCGAGCTCTGGGGAGATCTCGCCGAGGCCGATCCGCTCATTGTCTACTGTGGGTCGGGGGTGTCCGCCTGCGTAAATCTACTGGCCTTGGCTCAGCTTGGGCGGGATGACGTCTGGCTCTATGGCGGTAGCTGGAGCGACTGGTGCAGTTATCTGTAGAGCGGTATTCCCAAACCGCTCCCGCTTTACCAACCGCGTAGCTAAAACGGCGCGGGGCAATGACCCACTAGCTCTCGTCCATGGAGTGGGTGGGGGAAGGCGATCAGGGTGGCGTGCAGCATGAGTCTCGGAGCGCTCCCGAGCACTGGGGAGGGCGCGTACAAATCGCAGCCCAGAATAGGATGCCCCAGAGCCTGTAAATGAATGCGTAGTTGATGAGAGCGGCCGGTGATGGGATTCAATTCCAGATAGCTGCGACCGGGCTCCCGTCGCAGCACGCGGTAGTGGGTGAGGGCAGCTTTACCTTTTTCCTTGCAGATACGCTGCCGCGGTCGCCGCTGCCAATCCGGCGCAATGGGCAAATCGATGCTGCCACTGTCTGCAGCAACTTCACCGCTCACCCAGGCGCGATAGCGTTTGTGCACTCGCCGTTCTTGAAACAGTTTAGACAGGGCGACCTGACTGGTCTTTCCTCGGGCCACCACCATGATTCCCGAGGTATCCAGGTCCAGGCGGTGGACCACCAAGGCATCATCGTATTGCTTCTGCACGCGACGGATCATGCAGTCGCGATTCTGTGGATGGCGACCCGGCACAGACAGGAGCAGATCGGGCTTGTGCACCAGGAGCAGCGCCGGGTCCTGGTAGATGATGCCTACGGGTTTTGGGTTGTGGGGAACGAGATAGGGCGGCGGACATGCTCCATTCTCTTCCTGACCCTGGTTTGGTTCCCAACCTGGATCGCTCACGCGTTCCCGAGCACCTCTTGATAGCGGCGCACGGCGGGGTCAAGGCCGATGCGCAGGGCGTCCACGGTGAGGGCGTGGCCGATGGAAACCTCCGCAAGCCCCGGAAGGTCGCGAAACAGGACCAGGTTCTGTAGATTGAGGTCGTGGCCGGCATTGACACCAAGGCCCGCAGTCAGGGCAGCTTCGGCGGTGACGCGAAAGCCTTCGTACACGGCGCTGACGTCGTTCTGAGTCATCCAGGCGGCGGCAAAGGTTTCTGTGTACAGCTCGATGCGATCAGCGCCAATGGCGGCGGCGATGGCCATTTGTTCCGGAACCGGATCCATAAACAGACTGCTGCGCACACCAAGGGCGCGCAGCTCCGCAAGGATGGGTTCGAGGGCTGTGGCCTGGGTGTTGAGATCGAAGCCGTGATCGGAAGTTAACTGTCCATCGCCATCCGGTACCAGGGTGCACTGGGTGGGTTTGAGTTCTCGCACCAGGTCCATGAAGCCCGGGTAGTCGCTCACGCCTGGGCGATCGCTGGCTCGGGCCGCAGCGAAGGGGTTGCCCTCCATGTTGAACTCCACCGAAAGCATGGCGGCGAGATCTCGACAGTCGTCCGCGCGGATATGCCGTTGATCCGGTCGGGGGTGCACCGTAATGCCGTTTGCTCCAGCATCAATGCACCGTTGCGCGTGTTCCGGGATGTCGGGAATCGTCGTATCGCGCGAGTTCCGGATCAGGGCGATCTTATTGAGATTGACCGACAGGGCGATCACAAGAGGCTCTTGCGCTCAATGCTGTCGATGATGACGGGATCGAGGGGTACATTGCTGTGTCCGCCGATCTGCCCCACGGGGGATGTGGATATGAAGTCCACCACGGACATGCCATCGACAACTTCTCCAAACACCGTGTAACCCACGGCGCCGGGCTGCCAGTCCAGGCGTAGATTTGTGCGCTGGTTGATAAAGAACTGCGCGGTCGCCGAGTCCGGGTCCGAGGTGCGGGCCATAGCCAGAGTGCCGCGCACGTTGTGCAAGCGATTGCGGGATTCGTTGACGATGGGATCCCGGGTGGCCTTTTCCTGCATGTCCGGGGTGAAGCCGCCGCCCTGAATCATGAAATTGGGAATCACACGGTGGAATATGGTGCCGGTGTAGAAGCCTTCGTCGACGTAGGCGAGAAAGTTCTCCACGGTCACCGGTGACTTATCTCGAAACAGACGGATCGTGATGTCGCCGTAGTTGGTCTTGATCACCACCTGGGGATTGGGCAGGGGCGTCTCTGACTGCGCGCTGGCGAGCTGACCGCCGAGAGCGAACGACACGACAAGCAGCATCAGCGTGACAAGCTGCGGCCAGTTAAGAGCCGAGACAGGGTTTTGACGATTCATAGGAGCTCCTTTGATGTTCGGGATTCAGGCCCAGCTCGAACTGTTGCGGCGCTTGGGCCATAGGCGCGGAACGACCAGAGCGATGATGACTCCTAGAAGGACCGCCAGGGCGCCGTCGATGAACGCGCTGCTTTGAACACGGTCCTGGAGGCGTTGGTTGTCCGCTTCAAGAGTATCGAGATTCATACGCAGGCCCTCGCTTTCTTCGACGAGACGACGATTGCTCTCGGCCGTCTCGATGGCACTGCCGGATATCTGGCGCAGTTGGGCGAGTTCCTCGCTGATCCGCTGGAGTTCCTCATTGCTGTCGCTCAGCTGGCTTTGCAGATTATCCCGTTCGGTTTGCGCCGCTGTCAGCGTCTGACGAAGTTCCGCGGCATCCCGCTCGGCGTCCTCCAACTGACGGACAACAGCCGGGAGACGAACCTGGGCGGGAGGTTCGCTGGCCAGATACTCCACCTGAACCCAGCCCACGGTGCCGCGGTTGGTGGAGACCTCCGCCCAGTTCCCGTCCGTAGACCGTCGCTGCTCCGTCAGCTCTGTGCCGGGGATCAGTTTGCCAAGCCAACGGTAGTTGGAGCCCGGACCAGCGTGCAGGACGATAAACACATCGTCGCTCACATAGCGCACGTCTTGGGCAAGACCTGGTATGGCCAGCAAAAGGAAGAGGGCGAGAACGGTGGTGTATCGAAGCACGATGTTTCCTGGTGGTTGTTCAGCGGCGCAAGGATTGTACTGCGCGATGGGTTGATGGCGGCGGACCTTCCGTTACTGCTTGGACCTAGCCTTAGGGTAATACACGCTTGAAGGGCTTTATGTCGACGGACTCAAATACCCCTGACGTGGTGTAGGGGTCTTCCGCAGCCCAGGCCTGGGCGGCTTCCAGGCTGGCAAACTCGGCGATGATCAGGCTGCCCGTAAAGCCCGCAGGTCCCGGGTCTTCGCTGTCGATGGCCGGATGAGGGCCGGCGACTAGTACACGGCCTTCGTCGACCAGGTCGCTGATTCTTTGCAAATGAGCTGGGCGTGCGGCGAGGCGCTTATCCAGGCTGCCGGGAACATCGCGGGCGATAATGGCGTAGTACATCAATTTCTCCAGCCTGGGGGCGTTGGCTTCAACCAGGTCTTTCGCAAAACAAGGGTAACGGCAGCCGCGATCAATCGGTTTCCCCCGCGCTTGCCGCGCTATCGGCCTCCTGCAAATGCGGGCTGACGATAAGCGCCGTCAAAAGGGTCAGTAGCAGTGTGAAACCGATGGCGGAGTAGAGCTTGTAGCTCACCCAGGTGGCCTCGCTGTAGCCATAGGCGACATACAGATTTAAGGCACCGACGATGACGAAGTTGCTTACCCAGAGGAGATTTAGACGACGCCAGACCGTGGCGGGCATGGCCAGTTGCATGCCCAGGGTGCGCTCCAGCAGGTTGCGCTCGCTAAAGAGCTGGAAGCCGATGAAAATCAGCGCCAGGGCCCAGTTGAAAATCGTTGGCTTCCACTGGATGAACGTTTCATCCCGGAGAATCAGTGTAGCGCCACCGAACACCGCCACCGCGACAAGAGTCCACAAACTGCGCTTTTCCCAGTAGCCACTCATGAGACGAGCGATCAATACCTGCAGTGCCGTGGCCGCGATCAGCACGGCCGTAGCGCTGAAAATGCCGTCAAAGGTATGGCTCCAGGAGCCCAGCTGCAGGGTTTCGCCATCCAGTTGATAGACAACAAAAAAGAGCGCGATGGGCAAAAACTCGAGGAGCTGTTTCATGAACGATTCAAGGGGCTACGATGTGGCGGAAGATGCGGAAAGTGATGGTGTGTAGTTGGTTAGTAGTTGGTTAGTAGTTGGTTGGTGGTATTAGCGGTTGGTATTGGAAATTCGTACCGGGGTCTCGTCGCTGCTGAATTGATCAGGGTTTGGACGGGAGGCAGTGCTAGAATGCCGCCCGGCCCAAGAGGCCGCATTGTAAAACAAATACCAGTGGCGCGGAGCGGGCATTCTTGAGCCAGTTCTTTCAGATGCATCCAGACAATCCCCAGGTGCGACTCGTTCGGCAGGCCGCCGACATTGTTCGTAGCGGTGGGGTCATTGTGTATCCGACCGACTCCGCCTATGCCCTGGGTTGTCATCTGGGAGATAAATCGGCGCTGGATCGCATTCGTCGCATTCGTAAGCTGGACGACCGGCACAACTTCACCCTGGTATGTCGAGATCTTTCCGAGATTGCGGCCTATGCGCGGGTGGACAACAGTGTGTATCGCCTTCTCAAGCACCATACGCCCGGTCCCTACACGTTTATCCTGCGCGCCACCTCGGAGGTGCCGCGGCGACTCATGCATCCCAAGCGCCGCACCGTAGGGCTCCGTGTACCAGACAACGCCATTGCCCAGGCCCTACTGGACGACCTGCGAGAACCTCTCATGAGCGTCACGCTCATCATGCCGGACGATGATCTACCGCTCATCGATCCGTATGAAATTCGCGAACTGCTGGAGCATCAGGTCGATTTGGTTATCGATGGCGGCTACTGCGGCATGGAAGCGACAACGGTGGTTGATCTCGCCGACGAGGTGCCCATGCTCCTTCGGGCTGGGAAGGGCGATCCGGCGCCCTTTGAGGCCGCCTGAGGTATACTCCGCGCACCTCGATTTTGGTGTTCCTGTGACGAACGACAACCCCCCAGCAGCGGTCAGTAATGTGGACCCGCCCGCACCCGCCGTGGAAGCCGAGGCGGTATTGCCCGCCCAGGCCGAAATGCCCTTTGCCGTGGTTATGGGCAAGGCGGTCACGGAGCTGCCGAAGGATCTGTATATACCGCCTCAGGCTTTGGAAGTGTTTCTTGAGGCCTTTGAGGGCCCGCTGGATCTTCTCCTTTACCTGATACGGCGCCAGAACCTCGATATTCTCGATGTGGATGTCTCGCGGATCACCGAGCAGTACATGCAATACGTCGAACTCATGGATGCCATGCAGTTTGAACTCGCGGCCGAGTACCTGCTGATGGCGGCGATGCTCGCGGAGATCAAATCGCGGATGTTGCTCCCGCGGGCCACAACCGTGGAAGAGGATGAAGAAGATCCGCGCGCGCAGCTTATTCGTCGCCTGCAGGAATACGAGCGTTTCAAGAAGGCGGCGGAAGATATTGAAGAGCTGCCGCGTATGGAGCGCGATATCTGGGTAGCCAGTGCCGCGCCGCCGGCGGTGGAGCAGGATCGACCCGCCCCCGATGTGGATATGCGCGAGCTGCTAACGGTGCTCTCGGAGGTGCTCAAGCGGGCGCAAATGTACGAGAGTCATCATGTGCAGCGCGAAGCCCTGTCTACGCGAGAACGCATGTCGGAGGTGTTGGAGCGCCTGCAGGGACAGCAGTTTGTGCCTTTTGTTTCTCTGTTTTCCGCGCAGGAAGGTAAGTTGGGAGTGGTCGTGACCTTTTTGGCCATTATGGAGTTGATTAAGGAATCGTTGGTGGAGATCGTGCAGACGGAGAGCTTTGGCCCCATTCATATCAAGGGACGTTCCGAATGAGCGACGCCACGGGCCTGGTACAGATTCTCGAGGCCGCGCTCTTTGCCGCGGGGAAACCTCTGTCTGCGTCGCAACTGAGCGCCCTGTTTGAAGAGCATGAACGACCGGCGAAAGAGGACCTTCAGGGAGCCCTGGACGAGGTCCGCGAGCGCTGTGACGGTCGAGGCTATGAGCTGGTAGAGGTGGCCAGTGGTTTTCGCTTTCAGGTGCGTGAGCAACTCAGTCCCTGGGTCAGTCGCCTTTGGCAGGAACGTCCGCAAAAGTATTCCCGTGCCTTACTTGAGACCCTGGCCCTCATCGCCTACCGCCAACCCATTACCCGTGGCGAGATCGAAGAGATTCGCGGCGTTGCGGTGAGCACCAATATCATCCGCACCCTCCACGAGCGTGACTGGATCCGTGTGGTGGGGCATCGCGATGTGCCTGGCCGTCCTGCCATGTATGCGACAACGCGACAGTTCCTGGACTATTTCAATCTCAAGAGCCTCGATCAGCTGCCGGCCCTGGCGGACATTCGAGACCTGGAAACCTTGAATGCGGAGTTGGGCTTTAGCGAACCTCTGGCTGAGCACGAGAGCGGTGATGAGGGCGATGAGCCCACCGGAGAAGTGACCGATGCAGAATCGACCGGTGGAGAAGGATCTGAAGAAAGGGTAGAGGACGACATCTCAGGACAGGAAGCCCAGAACGGCGCATCCGACGCTGACACAGAAGAGCAGCCCTTGGAAGATAGTGGCTTGGAAGACAGGGGCTTGGACGAGAGCGATGTCGAAGAAAGCCCTGCCGAAGAAAGCCCTGTCGAAGCGAGTGATTCAGAACAGCAAGATACGAGCGCGGAATCTGTCGCCGAGCCTTTGAACGAAGAACCGTCTCTCGACGAGCAGACTTTCGATAAGCACTCCTTTGAGCAGCACCCCTCCGAGAGCACAGAGGGGGATGCAGGAGAGGGAGATGAGGAAGATGCAGCAGCGAGTGATGAGGATTCCTTAAATCCATCGCGATCCGAGGCCCATGAGCAAGGCACCTAAAACGGCTATCTCAAGCAGCGACGGAGAAAAGCTGCAAAAGGTCCTGGCCCGCGCGGGACTCGGTTCCCGTCGGGAAATGGAGCGCTGGATCGAAGAAGGCCGGGTTGCCATCGATGATCGTGCGGCGCGCCTGGGAGATCGCGTTTCCAAGGGACAGCGGATCGAGGTCGATGGCAAAGCACTCGAAGCCAGCGACGGGGAGACCACCCGCTGCCTGCTTTACCACAAGCCCACGGGAGAGGTCTGCTCTCGGAAGGACCCCGAAGGCCGGCGGACCGTATTCGAGCGTCTACCGAAGGTTAAGTCGGGGCGCTGGGTGTCCGTGGGGCGCCTCGACTACAACACCTCGGGGCTACTCGTGTTCACCACCGACGGAGAGCTTGCCAATCGCTTAATGCACCCTTCCGCCCAGATCGAACGGGAGTACCTGGTGCGGGTCATGGGTGAGGTGAGCGATGAGATGCTCGATGCCATGCTCCAGGGCGTGATGCTTGACGACGGTATCGCTCGCTTCACGGATATTCAGCCCGGGGGTGGTGATGGCCTCAATCGTTGGTACTACGTGGTGCTGATGGAAGGGCGTAACCGGGAGGTACGCCGGCTTTGGGAATCCCAGGGTTTACAGGTGTCACGCCTAAAGCGCGTCCGTTACGGTGATCTATTTATTCCTTCCAAGGTCAAGAAAGGCCAGTGGCTTGAGCTGGAAGCCAAGGACGTGGCCGTGCTGTATCGCATGGCAGACTTGCCCGCGAAGGCCGTGGCCGACCTAAAGCCCGAAGAGCGCCGCCGTCAGGAGCGACGAAAGGCCAAGCGAGGCCGGGTTCAGGGAGCGAGTCGAGATCAGCGTGCGACGGGCAAAGGGGGCAGGGCCGGTAAGGCCGTAAAGAGCCGCGAAGGTCGCCACGAGCACAAGGACGATAGCCCCAAGCAGAGACGCAAAGGGTCCGGCGCTGGTAAGTCCTCCACGAAAGCTTTCCCTAAGAAAGGCTCCAAACGCTGAAGATCGGCACTCTGTTCACTGGGCGTCCAGACTGCAGCCGGTGATCTGTGTACTGGCGTCATCCATGAGATACATATACGGTCCCATGATGTCTTCGGGCGATGGATTCGTCGTGGGCGCTTCGCCCGGGTAGGCGGCCCGCCGCATGGCGGTGTTTGTCGCGCCAGGATTGATGCAGTTAACCCGTACCTCACTGGTGCTTTCCAATTCGTCGGCCAATACCTGGGCCATTCCCTCGACAGCAAACTTTGATACGGCGTAGGCGCCCCAGTAGGCGCGACCGCGTCGACCTACGCCCGATGACGTCAATACCACCGATGAGCGAGGGGCGGCGCGCAAAAGCGGCATCAGCGCTCGTAGCATGAGGAACTGGCTGTCTACATTCACCTGCATGACCGCCCGCCACTGGGACCACTTTGCCTGCTCCAGGGGTCGACGCTCGCCGAGTATCCCGGCGTTGAGGAGCAGCCCGTCCAACTGCTCAAATTGCTCCGAGAGCACGTCGGCAAGGCTATCGTAAGCCTCTTCGGAATCCTGGCTCAGATCGAAGGGTACGGCGGCGGGTTGTGGCCCACCGGCAGTTTCAATGGCGTCGTAAACGTCTTCCAGTTTTTCCACGTTCCGGGCCAGAAGTACTATCGTGGCACCATGGGCGGCGTAAGTCAGGGCCGCCGCGCGACCAATGCCCTCGCTGGCTCCGGTGACAAGAATGGTCTTGCCCTTTAGAGCGTCCCCATCAGGCTCATAGGTATTAGGGATCGTCGTTACACGATGGGAGTGTTCGGTCATGGAATCATCCAGGCGATAGTCAGTGAGGGAACAACAAGTGTGCGAGGTCCTCGCTGCGCTGGGCGATAGCGTCTGCCCCCCAGCGGTCGGCCTCGTCGTCCAGTTCCAGGTATCCGTAGGCCGCAGCCACCGTGTACATCCCGGCCCGGCGTCCCGCTTCGATGTCCCGGGCGTGATCTCCCACGTAGATGCTCTGGCTCGGTAGGCAGTGGAGCACCGCGCAGCTTCGCTCAAGGCTTTCCGGATGAGGTTTGGGGTGTTGCACATCGTCGGGGCAGAACGTGCAGGCGGGGTGCAGGGAAAGGGATGCGAGGAGCGGTACCGTGTAAGCCCGTGGCTTGTTGGTCACAATGCCCCAGGCGATGTTGTTTGCTTCGCACCTGGCCAGGAGCTCGTCCATCCCGGGGTACAAGCTGGCGTGCTCGCCCAGCACGGCGCCATACAAATCGAGGAGGCGCTGGCGTTGTTCCGTAAACCCCGGCGCTCCTTCGGAAAGGTTTAGCGCCAGTTGCACGAGGGCCCGAGATCCGTTGGACACCTGCCGGCGAATAAGGTCTTCCGCCAGGGGCGGCAATTCATGTTCCCTGCGCAACTCCTGGACTGTGGGAATAAAATCATCCGCGGTGTCTACCAGGGTTCCATCCAGGTCGAAGAGCACGGCTCGTAACTCCGCCCCCGGGTGTTTCATGCAGGTTTGCTCGTGCGAACCATGTAATTGACGGAGACATCGCTGCGAGCAAGGCGATAGCGTTTGCTCAGGGGGTTGTAGGTTAGGCCGGTCATGCCCTCAAGATTCAAGCCTGCCGCGCGTATCCATCCCGCGAGTTCCGATGGACGAATGAACTTCTCGTACTCATGGGTGCCCGCTGGAAGTAGGCGCAGAATGTGCTCTGCCCCCACAATGGCAAATAGAAAGGCCTTGGGATTACGGTTGATGGTGGAGAAATACACGTTGCCACCGGGGCGCGTGAGGTCCGCGCAGGCTTGAATCACCGCGCCTGGGTCAGGTACGTGTTCCAGCATTTCAAGACAGCACACCACATCAAAGGCCTCGGGGTGTTGCTCCGCCATGGCTTCGGCGGTGCTTTGCTGGTACTCAACCTGCACCCCCGATTCCAGTTGATGAAGACGCGCCACTTCCAGGGGGCCGGTGCCCATGTCGATGGCGGTGACTGATGCGCCGCGCTGGGCCATGGCCTCGGCGAGAATGCCGCCGCCGCAGCCTACATCGAGAAGCCGCTGGCCGGCCACGGGGGAGCGCTCATCGATCCAGTTTGCCCGCAGGGGATTGATTTCATGAAGCGGACGAAACTCACCATCGGGGTCCCACCAGCGGGCGGCGAGGGCCTCGAATTTGGCTATTTCCGTTTCATCGACGTTGGCGTGCTGAGTCATGCTTGGATCCTCCGGCCCCATTCCCGAGCCCGGGCGATGGTGGCGTCGACATCGAGGGTTTTCAGTTCGCGATTTTCCATGAGCGCTGCACCGGCCACCCAACTGTGCGTGACTTCGGCACCGGTGCAGGCGTAGACCAATTGCGACAAGGGCTTGTATAGCGGTTGGGTGGATGGGCCCGACAGGTCAACGGCAATCAGGTCCGCCTGTTTGCCCACCACGATGCTGCCGGTTACATCCTCAAGGCCCAGGGCTCGGGCGCCGCCCAGGGTGGCCAGTTCCAGGGTCTGCGCCGCATCGAGAACCGTCGGATCGCCACTGGAAAGTTTGGCCAGAAGCGCTGCGCTGTGCATCTCATTGAACAAATTCAGGTCGTTGTTGCTGGCTGCGCCATCGGTCCCCAGGGCGACGTTAACGCCCGCGGCGAGCAGACGTGGTACGGGACAGGTCCCCGAGGCCAACTTCATATTCGACTGAGGGCAGTGGATTACCTGCGCTCCCGTTTGTGCCAGGGTGCCGATGTCTTGCTCGCCCAGGTCTGTCATGTGGACGCATTGGGTGCGGGGGCCCAACAGGCCGATACGCTGGAGCGTGTCGATGGGGCGTTCCCCGCGGGCCTCCACTGCTGCCAGCACCTCTCCCGCGGTTTCATGGAGGTGGATATGTACGGGCATATCGAGTTCAGCCGCGTACGTGGCAATTTTTTCCAGTTTATCGAGCGCCACGGTGTAAGGGGCGTGAGGGCCAAAGGCGACGGTGATTCGCTCTCGGCCCTTGCAGTGATCTCGTAGCGCCAGAGCTTTACTGATGTACTCGTCGGCACCGCTGCCCCAGGCGCTGGGCATATCAAAGACCGGTGATGCCAACTGGCAGCGCATTCCCGTGCGGCTTGCCACTTCCGCCACCACATCGGGGAAGAAGTACATATCACTGAAGGTGGTAGTGCCCACAAGAAGCATCTCCGCCAGGGCCAGGCTCGAGCCATCGCGGACGAAATCTGCGCTGACGTGAGCACCTTCTGCGGGCCAGATGTGATCCTCGAGCCAGGGCATAAGCGGGAGGTCGTCGGCGTAGCCGCGCAGAAGACTCATTGCGCCATGGCCATGGGCGTTGATTAGACCGGGCAAGAGCACGTGTCCGGGCAGGTCGATGCGCTGCTCCGTTGGCCGCCTGGCGGCCTCGGATCGATCCAGGACTTCGCTGATGGTTCCACCCTGCACGACCACCGCTTTGTCCTTAAGGACCGTCTGGGTCGGTTCCACGGGGATCAGCCAGTCGGCACTGATGATCAGATCGGCACGGGCCGATGGGTCAATCATGGGGGAGATATCTCCTGCACAAAGTCGCCAAAACGGCCTCTTCGGGGCCGACGGGCGGCGCAGTATAGCGTGGCCGCAGGAGAGCCGCTGAGAGCCCCCTGGAGACGGCCCGGCGCATAGCCTTGGGGGCCCCTTAGACGGTATACTTGATCGCTTATGTCGGGTGCTTTTCCGCCGGCGATGACGGTAGCTTTCCAGTCAATTCGGCAGGACCTCTGGGTGGGTAATTCATCCAAGGAGTTTGCCGTCGATGGAGGTTCGCCGAGGGTGTCGCCGCCGTCTTGTCGGGCCTGTTAATACTGAAAATCAATGGATGATTCATGGGTGAACTAGCCAGGGAGATCTCTCCCGTCACCATCGAGGACGAGCTCAAGCAGTCCTATCTTGACTACGCCATGAGCGTTATTGTCGGACGAGCTTTACCGGATGTTCGCGATGGCCTCAAACCGGTACACCGGCGTGTGCTGTTCGCAATGAACGAGCTGAACAACGACTGGAACAAGGCGTACAAGAAGTCTGCTCGCGTGGTCGGTGATGTGATCGGTAAGTACCACCCCCACGGTGACTCCGCGGTTTACGACACCATCGTGCGTATGGCGCAACCGTTCTCCATGCGTTACATGCTGGTCGATGGGCAGGGCAATTTTGGCTCCATCGATGGCGATTCCGCCGCTGCTATGCGCTACACCGAAATTCGCATGGCGAAGATCGCCCATTCCTTGCTCTCTGATCTCGACAAGGAAACCGTCGATTTCGTCGACAACTACGACGGCACGGAACAGATCCCCGCAGTGTTGCCGACCCGGGTTCCCAATCTCCTGGTCAACGGTTCGGCGGGGATTGCGGTGGGAATGGCTACCAATATTCCACCGCACAACCTCCGCGAAGTAGTGAACGCTTGTCTGGCATTGATCAGCGATCCCGACGCTACCATCGATGATCTCATGCGCTATTTGCCGGGCCCGGATTTCCCCACAGCGGCGATCATCAATGGCCGTGCGGGGATCGTTCAGGCCTATCGAACGGGTCGTGGGCGCATCTATGTCCGTGCCAAGGCCGAGGTAATCGTTAACGAAAAATCCGGCCGCGATACGATCATCGTTCACGAGATTCCCTACCAGCTGAACAAAGCCCGGCTGATTGAGCGCATTGCGGAATTGGTCAAAGAGAAGAAGATCGAGGGCATCAGCGAGCTGCGGGATGAGTCCGATAAAGACGGCCTGCGCATCGTGATCGAACTGCGTAAGGGCGAAATCGGCGATGTGGTGCTGAATAATTTGTACGCCCAGACTGCTTTGCAGAGCGTGTTTGGCATCAACATGGTCGCCCTTGTCGACGGGCAACCCAAGGTTCTCAATCTCAAAGAAATTCTGGAGGCTTTCCTCCGCCATCGCCGCGAGGTGGTGACTCGCCGCACGGTCTATCTGCTGCGAAAAGCCCGCGAGCGTGGCCATGTGCTGGAAGGTCTGGCCATAGCACTGGCGAATATCGATCGCATTATCGAACTCATCAAGGCTTCACCGAGCCCCGCGGAAGCCCGGGAAGGACTGCTGGCCGAGCGTTGGATACCCGGTGAGGTTACGGCCATGCTGGAGCGGGCGGGTGCCGCCGCCTGCCGTCCCGACGATCTCGATGCCGCCTTTGGACTCCACGATGGTCAGTATCGCCTATCGCCGGCCCAGGCCCAGGCCATCCTCGATCTGCGTTTGCACCGGCTTACGGGTCTGGAGCATGAAAAGCTCCTCAAGGAGTACCAGGACAAACTGGCGGAGATTGCCGATCTTCTGGATATCCTGGAGGACCCGGAGCGTCTATTGCAGGTTATCCGCGAGGAGCTTGAAGAAGTCGCGACGGAGTTTGGCGATGAGCGTCGCACGGAGATTCGCGATTCCCAGGAAGACCTAACCGCCGAAGATCTCATCACACCGGAAGATCGAGTGGTCACCCTATCCCATGGCGGTTACGCAAAGACCCAGCCCCTGGCTGAGTATCAGGTGCAACGTCGGGGTGGTATGGGTAAGGCCGCTCTCACGGTAAAAGACGAGGACTTCGTCGAGCACCTGCTCATTGCCAACACCCACGACACCCTGCTGTGTTTTTCAAACTTCGGCAAGGTCTACTGGATTCGTGTTTTCCAGATTCCCGTGGCCGGGCGGGCATCTCGAGGGCGGCCCATGGTCAATCTCCTGCAGTTGGATGAAGGCGAGCGAGTGACGTCCATCCTGTCGCTGGAAAAAGAAACGGAAAACCGCTTTATCTTCATGGCCACCGCTAATGGCTATGTCAAGAAAACCGATCTGGCGAGCTTTGCACCGCGATCGGCGGGACTTCGGGCCATCGTTCTTGAAGAGGGCGACGTACTTGTGGGTACGGCGATCACCGACGGCGACTGTGATGTCATGCTCCTCAGTAGTGAAGGCAAGAGTATGCGTTTTCGCGAGACCGAGGTGCGGCCCATGGGGCGCGCCAGCCGCGGCGTACGGGGAATAAACCTCGCCGATGGTCACCACATGATCGCGCTGCTGGTGCCCGATGAACGAGGCAGCGTGCTAACCGTGAGCGAGAACGGCTACGGCAAACGTACCGCCGTGAGTGAGTTCCCGACGAAAGGGCGCGCCGGTAAAGGGGTGATTGCCATGGCCAGTTCGGCTCGTAACGGTCGTCTTGTTGGGGCCCTGCAGGTCTTTGATGGCGATGAGTTGATGCTCATATCCAATCAAGGCACCTTGGTGCGAACCCCGGCCAACGAGGTTTCCCAACTCGGACGAAACACTCAGGGTGTTCGCATTATCCGCACCAAACCCGGTGAAAACCTGGTTCAGGTGGAGCGGATTGCGGACACGGGGGATGCGGAAACCGAGGGAACCGAAAGCGTCACAACAACTGATATCGATGACGGCGCAACGGAAAGCTGATGACACGTAAATTTAACTTTTGCGCCGGACCCGCAGTGCTCCCCGAGGCAGTGCTGGAGCGGGCCTCCTCAGAGATGCTCGATTGGCATGCGACGGGCATGTCGTTCATGGAAATGAGCCACCGTTCATCGGAGGTGGTCGGCACCGTGGAAGCAGCGGAAGCGAGCCTTCGCCGTCTGCTTGGGATCAGCGACGAGTTCGCCGTGCTGTTTCTTCAGGGCGGCGCGTCGACACAGTTCGCGGCCGTGCCCCTGAATCTTGCTGCCAAGGGTGGCGCGCTGACCTACACCAATACCGGGCAATGGTCTCGCAAAGCCATGGCCGAGGGTAAGCGCTACGGCGAGGTGATCGAGATCGCGTCGGCAACGACGGACGCTCCTCGGGCCATACCGCCCCAGGACGCTTGGATTTCCGTGGAGGGCGCCGCCTATCTGCACACGACACCCAATGAAACCATCGATGGCATCGAGTTCCACTGGGTGCCTCAAAGTGACGCGCCGCTGGTCGCAGATATGTCGTCGACGATTCTGTCCCGTCCCATTTCCGTCGATGACTATGATGTGATCTATGCCGGGGCGCAGAAGAACATTGGTCCCGCGGGACTGACCCTGGTCATCGTCCGTCGGGAGTTGTTTGGCCGGGCCCTGGCCAGCTGCCCGGCTATGTTGAATTGGGAGACCATGGACAAGGGCGCGTCCATGTACAACACCCCGCCCACTTACTCCATCTATCTGGCCGGTCTGGTGTTTGCTTGGTTGGAGGAGCAGGGGGGGCTGGTCGCGATGGCCAAAGCGAACCAGAAAAAAGCGGCGGCCTTATACAGCGCTATAGACAGTAGTGACTTCTACGGCAATCCCGTGGCCATGGCCGACCGATCCTGGATGAATGTGCCCTTTACCCTGGCCGATAGTGAACTGGACAAGGTATTCCTCGCCCAGGCGGAAGAGGCGGGCATGCTTAATCTCAAGGGCCACCGTTCCGTGGGCGGTATGCGCGCGAGCATCTACAACGCCATGCCCATGGCGGGGGTGGAAGCCCTCGTGGCCTTCATGCAGGACTTCGAGAGCCAGCACGGTTGAGTTGCCTACAGTGAGCGACGGAGAGCGAAACGGCGGCGATCAGCGCAACCTTGATGAGGTGCGTGCGGACATCGATGCCATCGACGCACAGATTCAGGATCTCATCGCTCAGCGGGCGCGCTGCGCTCAGCGCGTGGCCGCCATCAAACTCGAGGCGGTCCAGGCCGCTCGGAGCCGTGGTGAATCCGATCAGGAGGTCGTGTACTACCGGCCTGAGCGAGAGGCACAGGTACTCAAGCGGATCATCGATCGGGACCAGGGCCCTCTGGAAGGACCCACCGTCGCTCACGTGTTTCGCGAGATCATGTCGGCGTGCTTGGCCCTGGAGAAACCCCTGCAAGTTGCTTACCTGGGGCCCGAGGGCACCTTTACCCAGGCGGCGGCTCTGAAGCACTTCGGCCATGCGGCGGTGTGCGTGCCCCAGGTGACCATCGATATGGTGTTTAGCGAGGTCGAGTCCGGACAGTGCAATTACGGTCTGGTGCCGGTGGAGAATTCCACAGAAGGCATGGTCAGCCATACGCTGGATTCATTCATTGACTCCCCGCTGAAAATATCCGGAGAGGTCGAGCTGCGCATCGGCCATCATTTGCTCGCCGCTCCTGGAGCGCGAGCGGAGGACATCAGCCGTATTTGTGCCCACCAACAGGCGCTTGCGCAGTGTCGCAACTGGCTGGAGACCCACTGGGCGGGAGTAGAAAAGCAAGCGGTCAGCAGTAACGGTGAGGCGGCAAGGATTGCCTCGGTGACACCAGGGACAGCGGCGGTGGCCGGTGATATGGCCGCCGAGGCCTACGGCCTTGAGCCCCTCGCCGAACACATCGAAGATGCGGCGGACAATACCACGCGCTTTCTGGTTATCGGTCGCGGCGAAGTACCGCCCAGCGGTGCCGATAAAACCTCCATCGTGGTTTCCAGTCGCAACAAACCCGGTGCCCTGTTTACCCTTCTTGATCCTTTCCGTCGTCACGGGGTCAGTCTCACCCGTATCGATACCCGTCCCTCGAGAACGGAAAAGTGGGCCTACGTATTCTTTATCGAATTCGAAGGTCACATGCAGGACCCTGCGGTGCTGGAAATCATGCGCGAACTCGAAGAGCAGTCAATTTTGCTCAAGCCTTTGGGCTCCTACCCCCGCGCTGTCCTTTAAAGCCTGCTATGGAGAGAGACGCCAAGCCGCGCATCGGTGTTGTCGGTCTGGGACTCATCGGAGGATCCCTGGCGCTGGCCCTCCGTAAGGCCCAGGCGGTCAGCTCTATTATCGCCTGGGATCAGAGTTCTAAGGTGCTGGCGGAAGGGCATAGGCGAGGCGTTATTGATGGTGCAACAGACTCCCTCGCCGATCTTATGAGCCAGGTAGACGTGGCGGTCTTGGCCGCGCCCACGGTAGCCTGCGAGGACCTCCTGCGAGCGATGCTCCAGGCTCCCGGGAGCGCAACCTGCATTACCGATGTCGCCAGCGTCAAAGGGCCTTTGTGTGAAGCGGCCACGGCGTTGGGTGATGCCGCGGCGGCCCGCTATATCCCGGGGCATCCCATTGCCGGTTCCGAGCGCTCCGGGGTTACCGCGGCCCGGGCGGAATTGTTCGCCGGACACCGGGTGATTCTGACGCCTCAGGCCAGCAGTGATCCCGTGGCTCTGACCACGGTCGCGAAGTTATGGCAGGCGGCGGGGGCCTCCGTGGCGACCATGGCGGTGGACGAGCACGATGCGGTTTTGGCCGCTACGAGTCATTTACCCCATGTGTTGGCTTACGCCCTGGTGGATGCCCTGGCCCGTTCGGATGCAAA
>DIYG01000147.1 GCA_002428935.1 Halieaceae bacterium UBA6060 | reverse complement strand
CGCCGCCGAGACTTTCGAGCCAACCGGCTAATCGGTCGCGCATTTCCACCACCAACCGCTCGGCGGTTTTCTTACCCACGCCCGGAAGTGCCACCAAGGCGCTGAGATCGCCGGCCTGTACGGCGCGAGCGAAGGCTTCGCCGTCCATACCCGAGAGAATGGTCAAGGCGAGCTTCGGCCCCACCCCACTGACCTTTATCAGGTGACGAAACAGCTCGCGATCACGGTCGGCGGCAAAGCCATACAGGGTATGAGCATCCTCACGCACCGCATGATGGGTAACCAGGGTCACGTCCTCGCCCACGGCGGGCAGCAGAAACAGGGTCGTCATGGGCACCTGCAGCTCATACCCCACTCCGCCGACGTCCACCAAAATTTGCGGTGGCTGTTTGTGCAATAGGGTTCCAGAGATACGTCCTATCACGAAGGCTTACTCCACTGTTTGCACCACATCTTGGGCCAGGGCTTACACCCTCGGGCGCGGACTGAGACACCGTGCCGAAGGTCTGGCGCCATCTTTGTGAGGCCAATACTCACCACTTAGCGCAAGCGGCGACGGCGGGTCGCCGTCGCTCCGGCCACGCGCACCAGTCCCTGGTGCATATGGGCATGGCAAAGAGCGGCGGCAAGCGCATCGGCCGCGTCTTCCTGAGGGGTCCCCGGTAGATTCAGCAGCACCTTAACCATGTGCTGCACCTGCGTTTTATCGGCCGCTCCGGTGCCCACAACGGACTGCTTGATCTGTCGTGCGGAATACTCGCTGACTTCAAGGCCTCGGGTCACGCAGGGCACGATGGCAGCTCCGCGGGCCTGCCCCAGTTTTAACGCGGCGTCGGCACTGCGGGCGAGAAAAACCTGTTCGATGGACAACTCCGTTGGGCCGTGGCGCTCGACCAGCTCCTCAACGCTTTCGGCGATGATCTTCAAACGATCCGGCAAGGCGCTTCGGGGCAAGCGGATAACGCCGCTGGTAACGTAGCTGTGCTTACCGTTGAGGCTGCTGATGATGCCGAAGCCCGTCTTCTGTGATCCGGGATCGATGCCCAGAATGATTGCCATAGCGTGTCCGCCGTTGCCGCGTTGCCACGGGTGTCTAGCCGTCGATCGCGTACGGGGTCATGGTATGTATAAACATACAGCGTTTCCAGCTTGGCGGCCGCTTTTCCGTCGACCGGCAGCGACAGGCCGACCTTCCTAGGAAAGCTGGGCGATGACCTCTTCCGAAAGCTCCGCGTTCGAATAGACGTTTTGCACATCATCCAGTTCTTCGAGAGCGTCGATCAGCCGCAGCACGCTCTCGGCGCCGGAAACATCAAGAGGTACCGTGGTCGAGGCAATCATGGTGACTTCGCCGGACTCTGCGGCGAGGTCGGCCTCTTCCATTGCCGCCTTCACGGCGGAGAAGTCCTCCCAGGCGGTGGTTACCTCGATGGAGCCATCGTCGGCGCTGACCACATCCTCGGCCCCGGCCTCCAGCGCCGCCTCCATGACCTGGTCCTCATCGGTACCGGCAGGGAACAAAATCTGGCCTTTGCGGGTAAAGAGGTAGGCCACGGAACCATCGGTGCCAAGATTGCCACCACGCTTGGTAAAGGCATGGCGAACCTCGGCTACGGTACGGTTTCGATTGTCCGTCATCACTTCCACAAGAATTGCTACACCGCCGGGACCATAGCCCTCATAGGTGAGTTCCTCGACATCATCGGCGTCGTTGGTGCCCGCCCCCCGGGCGATGGCCCGGTCGATGGTGTCGCGAGTCATATTGGCGCCCAAGGCCTTGTCCACGGCGGCCCGCAGGCGAGGATTGTCTTCGGGCAGTGGGCCGCCCTGCTTAGCGGCCACCACCAATTCGCGGATCAACTTGGTAAAGATCTTACCGCGCTTGGCATCCTGGGCCGCTTTGCGGTGCTTGATATTGGCCCATTTACTGTGTCCGGCCATATGCCCTCCTGATTCTTATTCCACGGCTAGGGACAGCGCCCTGTCGCAAAGCCCCGGATGTTAGGAGCCTTCGCTGCTCTTCTGGGAATTCTGCCCGCCCGTCTTCTCCGTGTCCCGCAGGCGAATATGCAGTTCGCGCAGCTGGGCCGCACTCACTGTGCCCGGCGCTTCGGTCATCACACAGGCTGCCGTCTGGGTCTTGGGGAAGGCAATCACGTCGCGAATCGACGTCGCACCACTCATCAGCATCGCCAGGCGATCCAGTCCAAAAGCCAGACCACCGTGGGGTGGAGCGCCGTACTTCAGTGCATCGAGGAGGAAACCAAATTTCTCCCGGGCCTCATCGCGCTCGATGCCCAGAATATCGAAGACTGTCTCCTGTACATCAAGCTGATGGATACGAATGCTGCCACCGCCGAGCTCCGTGCCATTGAGGACCATGTCATAAGCTCGCGACAGAGCCTGACCAGGGTGTTCGCGGAGCGTGGCGAGATCGCAGGCCGGCGCCGTAAAGGGGTGATGGAGGGGCGTCCAGGCCCCATCGCCGTCGTCCTCGAACATGGGGAAGTCCACAACCCAAAGGGGCGCCCAACCCTCGGCGACTATACCCAGATCCGTACCGACTTTGATACGCAGATGGCCGAGAGATTCATTGACGATGGATGCGCGATCCGCACCAAAAAAGACAATATCGCCGTCGACCGCCCCGAGGCGATCCATCATCTGCGCGACGACCTCCTCGGGCATAAACTTCAAGATCGGTGACTGCAAGCCGTCTACGCCCGCCGCGCGATCATTGACCTTGATCCAGGCCAGGCCCCGGGCACCGTAGTTGCCCACGTAGCGGGTGTAGTCGTCGATCTCCTTCCGCGAGATCTTGGCACCGCCGGGAACCCGCAGAGCGGCGACACGCCCCAAAGGATCATCGGCAGGACCGCGAAAGACCTTGAAATCCACCTGCTGCATGAGGTCGTCAACGGAGGTGAGTTCCAGGGGAATCCGCAGATCGGGTTTATCGGAGCCGAACCGGTCCATGGCCTCGGCCCAAGTCATATGGGGAAAGGCCGGGAGTTCTAGCTCCAGTACCGCATGGAATACCTCACGCACCATGCGCTCGGTGATATCCATGATCGACGCTTCATCCAGAAATGCGGTCTCGATATCGATCTGGGTGAACTCAGGCTGTCGGTCCGCGCGTAGGTCCTCGTCGCGGAAGCACTTGGCGATCTGGTAATAGCGATCAAAGCCCGAAACCATCAGCAACTGTTTGAACAGCTGCGGGGACTGCGGGAGGGCAAAAAACTGCCCCTCGTGGGTCCGACTGGGGACCAGATAATCCCGCGCACCCTCGGGCGTGGCACGAGTCAGGATAGGCGTTTCGATGTCCAGAAAGCCTTCATCGTGCATAAAGCGACGAACGGCGTCGGTCACCCGAGAGCGCAAGCGCAAGCGTTCCTGCATTTCGGGCCGACGAAGATCCATATAGCGGTAGCGTAGGCGAACTTCCTCGCCCACGGCCGTGTGTTCGTCCAATTGGAACGGCGGTGTCGCGGCCGTATTCAGAACCTCGATTTCCTTGCCCAGCACCTCTACCTCACCGGTGGCCATGGCCGGGTTGATGGTGGCATCGCTGCGCGCACGGACACGCCCTGTCACTTTGAGCACGTACTCGCTGCGCACACGATCCGCAGTCTCGAAATGCTCCTCCGTATCGGGGTCAAACACGACCTGGACGATGCCCTCCCGATCGCGAAGATCGAGAAAAATCACACCGCCGTGATCCCGGCGCCGGTCTACCCAGCCGCAAAGGGTGACGGTTTCGTCGATATGATCAGTTCTGATAAGCCCGCAGTAATGGCTGCGCATGGCCGTGGATTCTCCCTTTCTTCGCTGGTTGCCGCTCAGGCGGCAGAGCCACCAGCACTGCTGTTGCTGGTCGCCGTACTCTTGGCGCCCTTCGTATCTTTCTTGTCACCGCTCTTGTCACCGCCCTTGGCATCTCCACCGGCGCTGCCCTTTTTCTCGCCTTCGCTGGATTGATCGCCCGCGAGATTCTTCTTGTTGCCACTTTTGAAGTCCGTTTCGTACCAACCGCTGCCTTTTAGGCGGAACGCGGCGGCGGAGACTTTCTTACGCAGGGCCGCTTTGCCGCAGGCAGGGCAGTCTGTCAGCACGGGATCGCTGATTTTCTGAAGAGCCTCGTGCTGCGCACCGCAGGCATCACATTGGTACTCGTAGATGGGCATTTTCCGGTCTCGCGCGGCAGCGGATAGGCGCTGCCAGGGGCAAACTCAGGGGGAAACACAAAAGCGGCGCGGATTCTACCTCAGCTAGGCGCGATAACTGAAGGGACTGCGCGCAGAGCCGAGGAACCGTGAAGACAAAAAAAGGCCGCCCAATCACTCGGGCGGCCTTTCCCGTAAAGGATTTCTGAGGCGCTTACTGCGCGAATTCCTTCATCTTCTTCAGCGGACGCACCTTGACGGCAACGCTGGCGGGCTTGGCTTTGAACATGGTTTCTTCACCAGTGAAGGGGTTGATGCCCTTGCGTGCCTTGACGGCGGGCTTCTTCACGGTGGTGATCTTCATCAGTCCCGGGAGGGTGAATTCACCGACGGCGCGCTTCTTGATGCTGCCTTCGATCAGGGTTTCCAGCTCGGCCAAAACGTCACCGACCTGCTTCTTGGACAAACCCGTGCTGTCCGCGATGCTCGCCATGATCTGAGTTTTGGTCATTTTCTCCTTGATAGTAGGCACCTTTTTAGCTGGAGCCGCTGCCTTTACGGGAGCTTTCTTCCGAGCTGGGGCCTTCTTCTTTGCCGGAGCTTTCTTCGCTGCTTTGCGTGTCGCCATGTTTAAGAACCTTCCTTACGTTTCACGTAGTGTTGCGCGGTTCGAAGTTCGACGAGAGCAGTCTGGAGGGGAACGGGTACTTTTCGCTGGGGGGCGGCCGACCCGGGTTCTGTGACCCGATCTTCGGACCGTTTTGGCAGCGTCAGAAACCGCTCATCTCAAGCCTGATTTCGCCGCGCCCTCCCCGCATTCTTCCAATGAGTGACCTGGGCATATGAGTCGTCGTTCTCAGTTACGCCGTGCTGCTGGATGCACCTCGGGGGCTATAGGTTTTCCGCCGAGAAATTTCCTTGGCGTCGACGGCTGGCTCTACATATATAGCGCCGAACGCGACTCGCCGTCATTTATAAAGCGGTCGAGACTACAATACAAGGGTTTTTCGCCATTCGAGGGCAAAAAACCCTGTATTTTTAGCGCTTGGCGCTCTCCCACGGTACACAAACCCTGTACCGGCTCTGCCAGGGGCCTTACACTGCCCGCCTCCCTTGACCACCAGGAACCCGACCACCATGCGCAGCTCCGAGTTTTTACTTACCACCCACAAGGAGACGCCCGCCGACGCAGAGATTGTTAGCCATCGCCTGATGCTTCGCGCCGGCCTGGTCCGCAAGCTTTCCGCAGGCATGTACACCTGGATGCCCCTGGGCTTGAGGGTCCTGCGGAAGGTCGAACGGGTGGTCCGGGAAGAGATGGATGCGGCGGGGGCCCTGGAACTGGCCATGCCCATAGTTCAGCCCGGCGAACTATGGCAGGAATCAGGGCGCTGGGAAGCCTATGGCCCAGAGCTTTTGCGCATCCAGGACCGCCACGACCGGGACTTCTGCCTGGGCCCCACGCACGAGGAAGTGATCACGGACATCGTGCGTAACGAAATCAGCAGCTACAAGCAGCTCCCTCTTAATCTCTACCAGATCCAAAACAAGGTCCGAGATGAGATTCGACCACGGTTTGGCATCATGCGGGCGCGGGAATTCCTCATGAAGGACGCCTATTCCTTCCATACCACTCAGGCCTCCCTGGAAGAAACCTACGCCCTTATGCACCGGGCCTACAGCAATGTTTTTTCCCGTCTGGGTCTGGACTTTCGCCCCGTGCTTGCCGACAGCGGCAGCATTGGCGGCAGCACATCCCACGAATTCCATGTTCTTGCGGACTCCGGCGAAGACGCCATCGCCTTCAGCGACGGCAGTGACTACGCCGCCAATATAGAACGGGCCGAGACCCTGGATCAGCGCGATGCTCGACCCGCCCCGCAGGCAGACATGAGCGTCGTGGCGACCCCGGGTGTTCGCACCATTGATGACGTGAGTACGAGCCTGAACATCGAACCTTCGACAACGGTTAAAACCCTTCTCGTGGAGGGCAACGACGAGGGCCTCGTGGCACTAATCCTGCGCGGCGACCACGAACTCAACGCCATCAAAGCCGAAAAGCATCCCCTGGTCGCGAGTCCCCTGCGTATGGCCGAGGAAGACGAAGCCACCCGGGCTACGGGGGCCCCTTTCGGTTCTCTGGGCCCCGTAGGATTGGAGCTGCCAGTGATCGTCGATTACGCCGCCGCAAGCCTGGCGGACTTCACCTGCGGTGCCAATCGCGCCGAGGAACATCTTCAGGGCGTGAACTGGGACCGCGATGTTGAAAACTACCAGTGCGCAGACCTGCGCAGTGTGGTCGCCGGTGATCCCAGCCCCGATGGCAAGGGCAAGCTACAGATTCGCCGGGGTATCGAGGTGGGACACATTTTCCAGTTGGGCACCAAGTACAGCGAAGCCATGAATGCCCGGGTTCTGGATGAAAACGGCAAGAACCTGACCCTTACCATGGGCTGCTACGGCATCGGCGTCAGCCGTATCGTCGCGGCGGCCATTGAGCAAAATCACGATGAGCGCGGCATCATCTGGCCCGCCGCCATGGCGCCCTTTCAGTTGGCCATCGTGCCGCTAAATATGCACAAGTCTGCCGCCGTTGCCGAAGCAGCGGAGACGCTTCATAAGGCCTGCTGTACTCGCGGTATTGAAGTATTGATGGACGATCGCAACGAGCGACCGGGGGTCAAGTTTGCCGATATGGAGTTGCTGGGCATTCCCCACCGCATCGTCATCGGTGACCGGGCTCTGGGCGACGGCGAAATTGAGTACCAGGGTCGAGAAGACTCTGAAGCCCAACGTGTTCGCCTCGATGACGTCAACTCGTTCATAGATGGGCTGCTGCAAACGGCGTCTTGATCAGACGTTGGAGGCGATCAGCTTTGGAAACCGGTCAGCAAAGGGAGGTCAGGATCGCAGCGCTAACAGCATTGACCCTCGCACTGGTCCTGGCCCTGAACTCGCCCCTGGCCTTCAGCACCGAGGACGATCGAGCGGAGTTGCGCGCATTTCTTGAGCAGACGATTCAGGTCAGCAATAGTTTTAGCGATCGCTTCGCCGCCGAGGTCTGGCTCGTTGACATGGGCGGTCGCCTGGAGAGCCGCATACCTGAAGCCGATGCGCGCCTGGAACTGTTACAGCAGGTGCACGCTGCAGCCAGCCGCGCAGGGGTGTCGCCGGAGCTTGTCCTGGCAGTTATTGAAGTAGAGAGCGCTTTCGACCGCTTTGCCGTATCCCGGGTGGGTGCCCAGGGGCTTATGCAGGTAATGCCCTTTTGGAAGAACGAAATCGGCCGACCCGACGATAATCTTACGGATAACGCGACCAACCTCGAATATGGCTGCCGTATCCTTCAGTACTATCTGGAAAGGGAGCAGGGCGCTCTCCATCGAGCCCTGGCGGCCTACAACGGTAGCAGTGGCAGCCGTCGCTATAGCGACAAGGTGGAAACGGCCTGGCGCAGCCACTGGCGTACGGAAGCCCTGGACTGGACTCAATGAATAGTCGTAGTCGATTGACAGACCTTGGGACCACAAAGAAACTGCAGCTGGCAGGCGATGAGTAGGGCAAACGTGGAAGCACTCAAGCAACTGAGCGAATGGAATCATGACCTGGCGCGGGCGATCGAGACTATCGGTACCGAGGATTTCTTTCCCAACGTTATCGAAGCCGTAAAAAAACGCGTGCGGATCAGTTATCCGCAAATCTGGCTCTATCACAAGGATCTACCACCGCAGGTTCTCTACCATCAGATCCCCAAGGCGGCGATCTCGTCCCAGATCGATGAGTATCTTGAGGGGCCCTACCGCGAAGACCCCTTTTTCCTGGCCTCCATCAACCGACCCAAGAACAAGCTGTATCTGCTCTCCCGCCTCACCGCCGGGCGCCTTGAAACCTCGGGCTACTACCGAGACTACTATGCCGATACGGGGACCGTTGACGAGGCGATCTTTGTTTCGAAGCTGGCCGGTGGCAATGTCCTCAATCTTTCCATGATGCGCCTACCGCGAGACGGCGTCTTTTCCGAAGAGGATTATCAGCTCCTCTATAGTCTCGCTGATCCCCTTTCGGCGCTCTTTCGCGTGCACAGCGAATTCGACAACTTTGCCGTGAAGAACCTCCTCCAGCCAGGGCTGGACCACCAAATCAACCTGGCCTTTGAAACTTTTGGATCCTCGCTGCTATCTCCCCGGGAAAAAGATGTGCTGGAACTGATGCTGCGGGGCTACGGCACCGACACTTCAGCAACGAGACTTTCCATTGCTCGAGAGACGATCCGCCGGCATCGGAAGAGCATCTATCGGAAGCTCGATGTCAATTCTCAAACCGACCTGTTTTCCCTCTTTCTGAACGCCATGTCCTGTCTCGGTGAGGCCGGCGGCGGTGATCCCTTGACCATTTACATGGGCCCAGCTTGATTTAGCCGCTTTACTGCCCAATGCGGGGCATTGAGACCCAAGGCCGCCGCGGGAATAGTACGCCCTGGGTTGGTGCAAGCCGGGAGAACACTCGGACGCACGGAGGCGTATGGCTTTAGAAGTAGACTGGTTCCTGCGCGCACACCCCGGAATAACGATGATTGAGGCGCTGCTGCCCGACAGCAACGGCGTACTCCGCGGTAAGTGGCTGCCCCGGGACAAGCTTAAGAAAGTCTATAAGGGCGAGCTGAAGTTTCCCAAGACCGCGCTCAGTCTCGACATTTGGGGTCGCGACGTGGAAGAACTCATGTTCGCATCGGGAGATGAGGACGGTGTGTGCCTTCCCGTTGAGGGCTCCCTATTGCCGACGCCCTGGTCGCCCCGAGGTCGTCATGGGCAGCTGATGCTGACCATGTTCCGCGCCGATGGGGAGCCTTATCTTGGCGATGCTCGCCAAGTGCTCAAGCGCGTGGTAGCCCGATACCACTCCCACGGCTG
>DIYG01000099.1 GCA_002428935.1 Halieaceae bacterium UBA6060 | reverse complement strand
CTATGGCGGGGAAAATTTTTAGGGGGCTGCCCGCATCTTCGGCTTTCAGCCAGTACTCAACATTTTTTAGGCCGATAACGTTCGATATTTCATGGGACCCCTCCACGGTCCAGGTGCTGCCGAAAGGCACGACCAACTCGGCTTCGTACTCGGGGGTCAGGTAGCTACTCTCGATATGCTTGTGCGATTCGCCAAAACCCGGCACGGCCCACAGACCTTTGCCGTCTCGGACCTGCGCCGCACGACCTTCCCAGGTGCCCGTGGGGCCTACCCAGGCAATACGCTGTTCCGCGATGACGATGTCCTGAGCTGGTTCCCAGTTGCCGGTGAACACGTTAAGCAAGGTGACATTGCGGATCATTAGGTCCGCCGGTTGGCGGGCCAGGGAAACCTGGAGCAGCTGTCTTCGCGTGTTGGTCTCCTCGCTAAAGACCGTTGTCTCTTGCCGATAGCCGGGCAGGGAGCTTGGGTCGGCCTGGGTAGAAGCTCCCGATAGGAACCCCAGAAGGAAAACCGTGACGGTGACACACCAGGGCAGGCTGACCCGGTCAGTACAGTTAAACATGATGGCTCCCTTGGGGGTGGTCAAAAGGAAGCCTTCATGAAACACCCTGGAGCCTGTTGGTGCAACGCTTTGGCGCGACGGACTTGAACCGTTTTAATATGCGCAACGTTCCGTATCACGCCCACAGAAATGTTTGACCAACGACCCCTGGTTATTGCTACCAAGCACGCCAAAGAACAGGCTATTCAGCCGGTTCTTGAAGAGGCGTTGGGTGTGCGTTGCATCACTAGTGATACCTTGGATACGGATCTCCTGGGCACCTTTACCGGCGAGGTCGAGCGAACCCTCGATCCCGTGGCGACGGCGCGGGAAAAATGCATGCGGGCCATGGATGCCTCGGGCTGCGATTTGGCCGTCGCCAGTGAGGGATCCTTTGGCCCTCATCCTTCGATGCCGTTTGTGGCCAGCGATGAAGAGCTGTTGGTGTTCATCGATCGCCTTAACGGTTTGGAAATCATCGCCCGGGAGATCAGCATGACGACGAACTTCGCCGCCGAGGGCATTGACGATGCGGAGGCGCTTCAGACGTTTGCGGATAAGGCGCAATTCCCCAGCCACGGCTTGATCCTGCGGAAAGCCCGAGATAGCGCCGACGATATTTCCAAAGGGATCACCGATAGCAAGCTGCTGTATCAGCGTTTTGACGAATTGGTAAAAAAGTACGGCAAGGCCTGGGTAGAGACGGACATGCGCGCCATGTACAACCCCACGCGTATGGGTGTGATTGCCGATGCCGCCCGTGCCCTTGTTGATCTCCTCCAGTCGCGCTGTCCCTCCTGCGCCATGCCGGGATTTACTGTTACGGAAGTCGTGCCCGGACTGCCCTGTGAGCTCTGCCATCTGCCGACGCGATCCGCCTCCCGGCATCTCTCGGTCTGCAAGCACTGTGCTTACTCCGAGGAGCTTCGCTACCCCCATGGAAAGACCGCAGAAGACCCTCGTTTCTGCGAGTTTTGCAATCCCTGATCTATCGCCTGGGCCCTTGAACAGGGTCAGGGCACCCCGGCAAAGAAACCGGGGTGCGTCCTTATCTAGTTATCGCTGAATCCGAAATTCAAGGGTTGCTTGAGAACATCCTGCAGAAGCGGGCTGTCAGCGGCATGATCGAAGGCACTGGCCACAGCGGCACTGCGATGATCGGTTACGGGTTTGTAATTCGGATGGGTAAAGATGTAGAGCTCTCCGGCCTCCAGGGCTTCCAGGACTCGAGCGCTCAACAGATCCGCGTCGATACCGTTTTCCACGGCCTGCGTTGTGGTTTTGGCGATCTGCATGACGTCCGGTCCGGGGGCCGTTGTCATGGGGTAGCGGGCGGGTCGATTGCGGTGAGACAGATGGATGCGAGTTTTAACAAAGGCCGGAGCAAGGACGGATACCTGGATATTGCTGGAATTCAGTTCCATGGCCCAGGCTTCCGTGAGAGCGACAACGGCGGCTTTGGTGGCGGTATATCCACCGGCCAGGGGTACGCCACCCATGCCAGCCATGGAGGCCACGTTGATCACCCAGGCGTCTTCGCCATGGTCTTTCATATGGGGAACCAGGACATGGGCGCCGTACACAACGCCCATAAGATTGGTGTCTATACACCAGCGCCAGCCGGGGTCATCCAAAGTCCCGATGGCGCCGATGCCACCGCTCACTCCCGCGTTGTTGATCAGCATGTGTACCTTGCCGAAACGATCCATAGCTTCGCTGGCGGTGCGCTCCCAGTCCTCGAGAAGCGCCACATCCATCTCGATGGCGAGGGTTGCCACGCCGGCGGCTTCGAGGGATTCCCGGGCTTTATCGAGCTGCGGCCCTTCGATATCGGCGATAACGACGTTCATGCCCTGTTCGCCAAGGGTTTTTGCCAGGCTGAAGCCGATGCCGTCAGCGCCGCCAGAGATAACCGCAGTTTTACCGGAAAGATCCAACATGAGGTGAGGTGCTCCTATAGCGTTGTTGTGTTTGTGATGATGATCCTCAGGGGCGAAGGACATTAAAGCAGGGAAGGACCTCCGTCAAAGGCTGATGCTTAGGCCGAGAGGAAGCAGCCGTGAAAGCCCAGGGGGATGACCCTGTTCATGTCCGCTTTGACCAGGGGACCCTCGGCTAGCCTTCCCGCGGCAAGGATGGCCAGACCGCTGCGCTGATGCTGATAGTCATGGAAACTGTGGAGCACGTAGCCGCCGTCGGGGCCAGGGATGAACAACGGTTCCTCCACGATTATTCCTGGACCGTAGTCAAAAATCTGATGTTCCCCGGTGCGGGGATCAACGCTCTGCACTGCAGAACCCAACTCCGATTCGGAATTCCGTTGCCCGCCGCTGCCAATCACCGCCTGTGAGGTGAAAGGGTACCGCCCGTCGAAGGAGGGAAACTCCATAGCAATATCTAGGGAAGTGATCTGGGCGCTGCGCTGCTGCAATGAAAGATCGTAACGCACCAGCTCCGGCGCGGGATGATAGGGACCTGGCTGTTGTCCTGCGAGTCGTCTCATACCGTGCGTAACGATGTCGCTGTTGGGGTAACGACAGGCGGTAAAGCTAAGCATTTGTCGGTCTTGCCAGCCATTGCCGAAGTGAAAAACGAAGGTTGCGGGGACTTCAATCGTATGCAGAAGGTCAAAGGTTTCGCGATCAAAGACCAGGAGCTGGCTGGGTTGAGACTCTCGCCAGTGTATGCGATCGACAAAGGTCTCACCGGACTCCAGGACCGCTGAGCTGTTCAGCGCTATGAGGTACTGGGGAGTGAGCACGAAATCGTGCATGTAGCCGGCGAAGTCCAGCTTGTGTACGCGCCAGTTGCGTAGTTGCCCATCGGCGCTGACGTGATAGAGCACCAGGGAGGGTTGTCCGACAAAGGGCACGGAGCCGATGTTCCATAGATGGCCCCGTTCGTCGAAGCGAGGGTGGGCGGAGAAGGGCACGCCATCAAGGTCGTCATTCCAATGGAGGCGGCCGCGGGTTTCTAGCGTCTCAGGGTCGATACGATAGGGGCTGCCTGCCTCCCACAGCGCGAGCAATTCTCCATTTAGGGGTTGCACATTGATATTGGCGACGTTGGTGCTTTCGTTGCTCCGCACGGGCAAGCTGTCCCGAAACACGGTGCCGGCGCCGTTGTAGAGAAAACGCTCTGCGGCCTGCTCTTCAACAAACTTGGCGGTCCGCACAAAGCGACCTTGATGGCTAATGCCCGCAGCGTTGATAGCGAAGGACTGAATCATGCCATCGGGGTCGAACCAATGACCATAGCGTCGCCCGGCCCGTGCGTAGCGCGCAGGTCCATTGCGATAGAGTGTGCCGTGGCAGGCCGATGGAATGTCGCCGTAAACCTCAAGATCATGGGGCGCCATGTCGTCCACCACGCCGGCGAAGCCGCTGGCCCAGGCGGGTTCCTTTGCCGCCAGGACCTCCAGGGAAGCGAGCTGCGCGGCCGAAAGACTGGTCAATAGGTGTAGGAACTGCCGTCGCCGTAGGCTCATCGCACCCGGATCTCGATGGTCTGGTCGCCATGGACCGCTACCGCTGCGTCGTCAAAGGAGGCTGGACCGCGTTCCCCAGAGTTATTGCTAAAGCCGTAGCCTTCCCTGGGAATACCCAAAAGATTTGTATCCAATTCGCCGTTGTTGTTCTCATCGTGAAACAGGCGTACGGCGTATGTGCCATCCGGTAAACCGTGCAAAGTGAGTTCAATCGTGTCGCCGGTAACTCGGTGTCGACCCGAGGCAACGGAGTTGTCTCCAGCGTCATAGCTTTGGGCTGAATCGAACATCATCCAGTTCAGGGTGCCGCCCGGTTCCGAGAGATTTCGGACTACAAGCTTCAGATCGTGCCCGTGAGCCAGGGGCGGGATGCTCAGGCAGAGCAGGGTGAAGATACTGAGGGGTCGTAACATGGCGATACCTCCCGTAAGCCAATGAGTCTTGATCATCCTTGCATCGTAGTTTTATTCAGGAGTTGCTCGGTGACAGGTGCAGAAAGTCATTTCTTTGGCGCGGTAGAACCGTGACTTTTGGCACCGTGGGCGAAGGGTGGTATCTGCTTTAATCTCCCCCTATGAACAAACCTCTGAGTCGTGAGCAATGGTTGCTCAATGTTTCCGGACTACTGGCTATCGCCGTGGTTGCCTGGGTGAACTTCGCGCTGTCGGAGTCGTGGGATCTGCTGTTACTCCATAGCGTCTTCGCGGTAGTGTTCTTGATTTCCGCATCGCGGGATCCCCTGGGTTTACCAGAGCGTTTTGGAGCCCTGGCCATGGTGGCGCTCCTGTGCCTGACGGCGGCGTCTCTAGTTGTTTACCCGGATACGATAACGCTCATTCTGTCAGTGGTTATGGCGGCCAGTGCGCCATACCACCTGTCGCCCCGACGTAGCTGGCTGCTGCTAGCACTGGCCAACCTGATCTTCTGGTGGATACTTCATTCGCGGTATCCCACATCGCAATACTTGACCGGGTTTCTCTCCTTGGCCACGTTGCAGGGTTTTGCCATCAGTTCCAGCTTGGCGCGACGCCGAGACGCTGAATCCCAGCAGGCCTTGGAGCGGAAGAACAGTGAACTGTTGGCCGCTCGGGCCCTAATGGCCCAGCAAAGTCAGGCGGAAGAGCGCTTGCGGATTGCAGGAGCACTTCACGACACCATCGGACATCGTCTCACGGCTCTGCGACTGCAGTTGGAAGCCCTGGGTCACCAGGCGCCGGACGCCCTGCAGGAGGACCTTGAGCGCTGCAAAACCGTCGCTGCGGATCTGTTGGAGGACGTGCGGGCGATCGTCCGAGACATGCCTAGCGGGGAGGCTGCGGATCTGCTCGGTGCGCTTCGCGAACTGGCCGCCCTGACGCCCGGCGTGACCGTAACGGTCACCTCGGAGCTGCCTGATGTCGATGCTCCCTTGGCCCAGGAGTTGGTTTTCTGTTTCCAGGAGGCGGTTCACAACGCGGTCCGTCACGGCGGGGCCGATCGCATCGAACTAAGCTATCGCCATGGCGCCTATGAGATCCGGGACAACGGCACCGGTCCAGGAAAGCGGGTCGTGCGGCCGGGTTTTGGTCTGCGTAACATCGACCAGCGACTCAAAGCCTTTGGCGGCCACAGTGAATTGAGTTTGGATCCCCACGGAGAGGGCGGCTTACTGAAACTCCAGCTAGAGACCTGTAAAACATGATCAGCGTGGGTTTAGCCGATGATCAAGCGCTGGTGCGCGAAGGCATCGCGCGGCTCATCGAAATGACCGATGAGGCGGAAGTTCGTTGGCAAGTTGAAACCGGTGAGGACGCCCTGAGCATGTTGCGGGCTGAGCCTGTGGACTTACTAGTGTGTGATATTCGTATGCCGGTCATGGATGGCATCACCGTGTTAAAACGCCTACGCGGGAACAGAGACCAGCAGGCCGTGCTGGTGTTGACGACCTTCGATGATCACCGCCTGTTCCTGGATGCTCTTGCTGCCGGTGCTAATGGGTTTCTGCTCAAAGATGTTTCCCTGGAAAAGCTTATGCAGGCGATGAAGAAAATCGTCAGCGGCGGTTTTGTCGCCGAGCCTCGTCTGGTATCTCAGGTCAGCACCGGCCTCGAGGATGCACCACCTGCCGCGCCAGACCTTTTGACGACAAAAGAGCAAGAGGTGCTCAAGCTTGCGGCGGGCGGTATGTCGAATCGAGAGATTGCCAGCGTGTTGAGCCTGGCCGAGGGAACGGTCAAAAACCACATGTCCGTCATTCTCGCAAAGCTTGGAAGCCGCGATCGAACCCAGGCCGTACTGTACGCCATTCATTGGGCGTTGATATAAGCCCTAATCGGAAATGCGCGGGCAGCCAACAAATCGGCGTCGCCCATGCTGGTTCGTGATACCCTTCGGCCCATGAATATCTAGTAGTCATTAACGAGTAAGCAGAACCACAGCGGCGCTTGCGCAAGTTTTGTTGTGGTGATGGTGCTGGCGATAGTGCTGATGCTGCGGTAGCTACCGCAGCATACGGAAGCCGCTCTGCACGCTGCTCAAACCTCTTCCATTTTTTCTTAGGAAAGAAACCTTCACAGGTTTCAGGGATGACTATGTACGAATTTTTACTTGATTTTTGTAAACGTCCGGAGCCGTTCGCTCGGTGCACGGTTAAAGACCTCTGGACTGCCCCCCATCTTTCTCAGCAGATGCTCACCTATCACCTGAGCCAGGACACGGTGTTGGCCTCTCGAACCTTCGGTGAGATCGATTGCACTGTGGCCTGGGTTGATGCTCAGGTGGACCTGCGGGGTAAGCGTCTATGCGATTTGGGCTGTGGCCCAGGTCTTTACGCTCAGCGCTTCCAGGCCAGGGGTGCGGAGGTTACGGGGGTGGATTTTTCTTCGCGAAGCATTGCCTACGCCCGGGACCATTCGAACTCGACCGTTCGTTATCTGGTGGCCGATTATCTTCAGGACGAACTGCCCCAAGGTTTTGATGTGGTAACGCTTATCTACACAGACTTCTGTGTGTTGTCGCCACAGCAGCGCATCAGTCTGCTCGAGCGCGTCCGTTGCATGCTGAAGCCAGGCGGTCGCTTCATTCTGGATGTCGCAACGCTGGGTGAGTTTCTCCTGCGTGAGGAAACCACGGTGATGGAAGAGCGGCTCATGGGCGGCTTTTGGGCACCCGGAGAGTACGTGGGGCTGCAAAAGACTTTTCTTTACGAAGACACCTCTCTTGCCCTTGATCGATATCTGATTGTGGAGCCGGATCGTTGCTGGGAAATATTCAACTGGTTCCAGTATTACTCCATAGGTTCCATATCCAGGGAATTGGAGTCCGCGGGTTTTGAAGTGGCGGTAGCGGACGCGGGTTTTTCCGGTGGTGATCCATCAGACGAAAGCTTACCCCTTGGGGTTGTAGCGGTACGTTCCTGAGAACTGGGTGGTCGCGCACTATGTGCGGCCACCTCAGTTGATCAATTCTACCTGGTGTGAACTCAGTCGATTTGGTCCTTTTGACCCGCGACGGCGGTGTTCAGACCAGGCTATGAACTTGGATGCCAGCTTCCCTGGTGAAGGCGTTCTATCTGGTTGTTCTCGTCATCGAGACGGAACAGATACAACCAATCGTTATCAATCAATTGACGTACGACTTCGTGGCGCTCGGCTATCATGCTGATGGCCTCTGCGGGCGCCGCTATATATACGGACAAACGCAGAGGTTCGTGCATCCAGGTTTCGCCATCGTGGAGAGATTGCAGGGGAAGGCCGATGCGTAGATCACCGCCGTTACCTTCGAAGACGCCCAGATTGCCACCGACCACGTTGTGCAGCACCTTGTTTCCTGAGCCGTACCGCTCGTTGTCGATTACGGAAACGTTGTATTGCATGTTGATCCAGTGGGTAACGAGCATTGGCGCCGTCATGATCAGCTCGAGAACTGGATAGCCGTTTTTCGCGTCCGCCTGCCACTGGTAGTCGTGAAGAAAGCTTCTTCCGGACAGGTCGCAGTGTTTCACTCGTGAGCGAGGCGCTACGAGGAAGCAGGCGTTGCCCGCCAAACCCCACTCCGGTCGCACCTGGGACCAGTCACGACTGCGTTCGCGGATCGCCCGGTCGGCCTTGGCTTCTTCGATCCCGAGCTTCGTCGCCCGTTCTCCGCGGGTGGCTTTTCCAGCGGCGGCGAGCCACTCGAGCACGCTTTGAGAGCGTTCGGGAAGTTCCGTAAGACAGTGCAGATCATCGGTGGTCGTATCGTGAAGACCGGCGACAAACCGCGTGTCTTGCGGCACGTTAATGCCGTGGTGCTCCGCCAGAACGCTTCGCACGGACGAGTAGTTGAGAAGCTGCGCTAGCACGCGCACGTTGATCTCGCCGGTTTGACCACCGCAGGCTCCGCAGTCCAAGCCTGCAGCGTGGGGGTTGTTGCGGGTGCTACTGCCGTGTCCCGCAAGAATCACAACGGGGGCAAAGTTCTCCGTTAAGGTCATGGCGCCGAGAATGCCCGCTGCCAGCTCTGCTTGCGCGTTGTGATCCAGGACTTGTTCGCCGCTCTGGAGGGTGTAGCGATGGTGTTCACAGCCGAGGCTGTTCACGGGGTGCTCCATATCTTTACCGAGCATTGATTCTCGGAGCAGTTTGAAGGCGTAGCTTAAACCCACAGACTCGACAAAGCCGAAGGCAGCGGGAGCCGCGCGGGATATGGCGGACCAGCGCGCCTGGCGGTTCAGAGATTTCGCCTGTTTTTCATCGGACTCCCGCGCCCGGTCTTGTGTCACAGTGATGGCGGGACTGAGCAAACCGGGAAGCTGGGGGCGACTGTAACTTGCGCCGTTGGGCGTGTATTCGATGGGCAGGCCGAAGAATCCGGCAAAGCCAATGGTTTGAATTTTATCGCTCTGGGCCTCCAGAGCTCGGCGAAATACCTCTGAGCGTACATCGATGCACAGGGCAACCTGAAGCTCGGGTCGCTCTACGTTCGGGGTGTCTCCCTGGGGGGCGAGTAGCCGCGCGTGGAGTTCTTTTTGATAGCTGATTTCTGCCGCTCGTTGCCAGATCCAGGCCGGTTGCTGACTCTGTTGATGGCGAGCGATGAACTCCTCAAGGCGCTCGAACTGCTGCAACCATTGGCGACACAGAAGCTCACCGCTGTCGGGGTTGACGGCGCGATGGTGGCGCCACAGGGCCAGCTCCCAGGCCAGTCGTACGGCGACCAACTGAGGAACAGAGTCGCCTTCTTGGCCCGCCAATTGTCCTTGCCAGCGCAGGTAGGCTACCCAGGAAGCCCAGCCATTGACGTCCAGTAGAAGCGCGTGAAAGTAGTCTGTGAGCGCGGCTCGGGGCAGATCCAGGTCGGCCACGGCGGCTTCCAGGAGACTGTCCGCATCGGCAGGCAGGGCTTCAAACTGTTGGTGCAGTCCCGTGGCACCCATCATGATTTCGATGCCACGGTCGTTTCGAACGTTATCCAACCACGCCTCGTAAAGGCATCGATCGG
>DIYG01000187.1:727-5097 GCA_002428935.1 Halieaceae bacterium UBA6060 | reverse complement strand
CGCTGCCCGCCGCCATACACTCTGCAGCCACTCTTGCCCCCCGGGCGAGCTGCCAGCCCCCAAACAAGAACCCCGTTTGCATGAGGTAGTCAAAGGCCGCCGCTCGCGCCGCTTCGGGTTCGCTGGCCAACATCGCTAACACCGCCTCGGTGGAAGTAACCTGTTGCGCGGCCGCCTTGCGCAAAGCTTCGCCGATCGTGGCCAGACCGCCGCCGAGTAGCACCAGAGCATCGGTGTCTTGCTTCAGTTCTTCTATAACCAGGGCCATGGTCGATCCACCATCGCGACCCACCTTGCGCCCTACAAGATCCGCCGCCTGAATACCGTTTGTACCTTCGTAGATCGGGGTAATACGCACATCGCGGAGATACTGGGCGGCACCCGTTTCCTCGACATAGCCCATGCCCCCGTGAACCTGCACACCGAGAGAGGTGAGCTCCACGCCAACCTCGGTCATCCAAGCCTTGATCACCGGGATCATGAGATCTACCCGGGCCTGCTGGTGACCGCGTTCGGTCTCAGGACCGAAATGCGCGAGATCCATGGTCACAGACTCACTGTAGGCCAGAGCTCGCATCGCTTCTGTGAGCGCCCGCTGGGTTAGGAGCATGCGCTTCACATCGGGGTGCTGAATGATGGGCACACCACCCTGAACACGCTCATGGGCATAGGCCACGGCCTGTTGATACGCCCCTTCGGAAGCGCCCAGACCCTGGATGCCAACCTTCAAGCGCGCTTCGTTCATCATCGTGAACATGCAGGCCAGGCCGCGATTTTCCTCGCCCACGAGATACCCCACGGCACCACCATTGTCGCCAAAGGCCATAACGCAGGTGGGGCTGCCGTGAATACCGAGTTTGTGTTCCGTAGACACTGGATAGACATCATTCCTCTCACCCAGGCTGCCGTCTTCGTTGACCAAAAACTTGGGTACCAAAAAGAGGGAGATGCCCGCGGAACCCTCAGGCGCATCGGGCAACTTGGCCAGCACGAGGTGGACAATGTTCTCCATCGCGTCGTGATCACCCCAGGTGATATAGATCTTCTGCCCGCTAATCAGGTAGTGATCGCCATTGGGGACCGCCCGGGTTTTCATGGGCCCCAAATCCGAGCCCGCCCCGGATTCCGTAAGATTCATGGTCCCGGTCCAGGTACCCGTGTGCAGTTGCTCCAGATAGGTTGCTTTCAAGGCCTCGCTACCATGAGCGGCGATGGCCAGGGCAGCCCCACTGCTCAGAAAAGGTGCGAGGGCGAAAGCCATATCGGCGCCATTCCACATCTCTGCGGCGGCGGTGCCGTAGATCTCTGGCAGACCTTGTCCGGCAAACTCGGCGTCCGCCGAGATGCCAAACCACCCACCGGCCGCCAGCTGCTGGAGGGCATCGGCATAGCCCGGGGAGATAAGCACCTTCTGGTCTTCACAGCGCGCGGGATTCATATCACCCACGCGGCGCAGGGGAGCCAGCACGCCTCCGGCAAGCTTCGCCGCCTCATCAAGAAGCGCTGCAGACAGTTCTGCACCCACCCCTAGTTCCCCATATCGAGGCAGGGAACCCAGAGTGTTTTCAACTTCGAGCACCTCATCGATGATGAAACGCATATCCTCTACGGGCGCTTGATACATAAGGCTAGCCTCTGCTTTGTCTGGGATAGTCGGTGCTCGGAAGCAACCGGGCGCGCCAGTATATAGACTTGGCAGTACCGCTACATCATCGCGATACTCGCGCCTCGGGACGAGGTAGAAGACATTTATGAACCTGCACCGCATAGACCTGAATCTGCTGGTATATCTTGATGTGCTCCTCCGTGAGCGCAACGTCACCCAGGCCGCACAGCAACTCAATCTTTCCCAACCGGCCATGAGCAACGGCCTGCGTCGTCTGCGAAGCTTGTTTGATGACCCCCTCCTGGTGCGCACCTCCGAAGGTATGACCCCCACGGAGCGAGCTCTGGAACTGGAACCGCTGGTTCGCGATGCCCTGGCGCGCATCGATCGCGCCGTGCAACCGAGATCGGAATTCATACCGGAGGATGCGCAGGGCGTGTTCCGCATCATGGCCAGCGACTACGCCGAGTCCACCTTATTTCCCGCTGTCCTTGGGGAGCTGCGGTCCCACGCGCCAGGAATCACCCTGGATATCATGACGCCGTCGGATGTGAGCTTCTTAGATGTTGAGCAAGGCAAAGTCGATATGGTGATCAACCGTTTTGACGCCATGCCCCAGTCCTTCCACCAGATTCCTCTCTGGGAGGACAGCTTCTCCTGCCTTCTGAGCCCAAACCACCCCATCCTGGATGACTTCACCCTGGAAAATTACCTCAAATCGGATCATGTGTGGGTGAGCAAGACCGGCATGGGGGTTGGCGTTGGGGTAAATCCCGATGACGTACAACGGCTGGGCTGGGTTGACGGGGCTCTGAACAAGTTGGGGAAAAAACGTCAGATCCGCGTGTTTACCCGACACTATCAGGCGGCCATGACCTTGGCGGAGCAGAATGATCTGATCGTCACCCTGCCCACCCGCGCCGCGCTACTCAAGCGAGACAACCCACGCCTTGTGCGCCGTGAACCACCCCTTGAGATTCCCCCGCTGGAGCTGAAAATGGCCTGGAGCCCTCTCCTGCAGCACAACCCAGGGAATCGCTGGCTGCGCAAGCTCATCGTCGATAAAGCGCGGAGTATCGACGGCCGTGAGGCTTAAACCAGCAAATGTTGGCAGGCCTAGATATTTTTCTTGTGAATGGCGGCGATCAAAGCGATAGCCTATGGAAATTTAGCCTGCAGGCCTAAAATCCCTCCATCAAGCGTATAGGCAAGGAGTCGTAGCTATGGCGGAACGCGTTACCCGAGCAGGTCTACAGGTCGCACCGGTCATTGCGGAATTACTCGAAGAGAGGATCTGCCCCGGCACTGGCGTAAGTCCCGAGGCCTTCTGGAGCGGACTGGCATCGATCATCGAAGAATTGGGTCCTCGTAATCGCGAGCTGCTCGCTGAGCGCGACGCCCTCCAGCAGAAAATCGACGGCTGGCATCGAGATCATCCCGGTGCCGAATACGATCGACAGGCCTACAAGCAGTTCCTCCAGGACATTGGGTATCTACTTCCCGAACCCCAGCCCTTCACCATCAGCACCGCCCACGTGGACCCTGAGGTTGCTGTGCTGGCCGGCCCCCAGCTGGTGGTGCCGGTGATGAATGCTCGTTACGCTCTCAATGCGGCAAACGCTCGCTGGGGTAGCCTCTACGATGCGCTCTATGGCACCGACGCGATCCCGGAAACGGACGGTGCCGAGCGCGCCGGTGGGTACAATCCCGTACGCGGTGCAAAAGTGATCACCTGGGCGCGAAACTTCCTCGATAGCCATTTTCCCCTCGTAGAGGGTAGCCATCACGATGCCAGCGCTTACCGGGTGGAAAACGGTGAACTCCTGGTTACCACGGAGAGCGGCGCCCGCGCCCTCGCCATAGCGGATCAGTTCCGCGGTTACCAGGGCGCTGCGGATCAACCAACGGCGATCCTCCTCCGTCATAACGGCCTCCATGTGGAGATACAGATCGATGACCGTAGCCCCATCGGAGCCGAGGATCGCGCCGGTGTGAAAGATCTGCTTTTGGAATCGGCCGTCAGCACCATTCAGGATTGCGAAGACTCCGTCGCCGCCGTGGACGCGGAAGACAAAGCCGTGGTCTATGGCAACTGGCTGGGTCTTATGAAAGGCGATCTCCAGGAGAAGTTCAGCAAGGGGGAGCAAACCCTCACCCGGTCGCTAAACCCTGACCGACACTACACCGCCACAGACGGTAGTGAACTGGCCTTACCGGGACGGAGTTTGCTGTTCGTACGGAACGTCGGCCATTTGATGACCAACGACGCCATTCTAAGTGCCCAGGGCGAGGAAATCCCCGAAGGCATCATGGATGCCATGTTCACGACCCTCTGCGCCATGCACGACCTTAAAGGCAACGGCCACCTGAGAAACTCCCGCGCGGGCAGCGTCTATATCGTCAAGCCCAAGATGCACGGTCCCGATGAAGTGAGCTTTACCGTCGAGCTTTTTGCCCGGGTTGAAGACGCCCTGGGCCTGGCTCCAAACACCATCAAGCTCGGCATCATGGACGAGGAGCGGCGCACCACCGTCAACCTCAAGGAGTGTATTCGCCGGGCCCGAGAACGCGTGGTGTTCATCAACACGGGGTTCCTGGATCGCACCGGCGACGAAATACACACCAGCATGGCCGCCGGCCCAGTAACTCCGAAAGGTGACATGAAGGCCGAGACTTGGATCAACGCCTATGAAGACTTCAATGTCGATGTAGGTTTGGCTTGCGGCCTCCCAGGTCATGCCCAGATCGGCAAGGGCATGTGGGC
>DIYG01000187.1:363-659 GCA_002428935.1 Halieaceae bacterium UBA6060 | reverse complement strand
CAGATCGGCAAGGGCATGTGGGCTATGCCCGATCTGATGGCCGCCATGCTTGAAGCAAAGATCGGGCACCCTCGGTCAGGGGCAACGACGGCCTGGGTGCCGTCACCCACCGCCGCGACCCTGCACGCAACCCACTATCACACGGTCAACGTGGCGGAGGTGCAAACCCAGTTGGCATCGCGGGCACCGGCATCCGTCGACGATATTCTTGCCATTCCCCTGCGCGGAGCGACGGATCTCGACGCGAAAGCGATTCAACAGGAGCTGGACAACAGCGCCCAGGGCATCCTCGGCTA
>DIYG01000187.1:0-256 GCA_002428935.1 Halieaceae bacterium UBA6060 | reverse complement strand
TGGGTCGATCAGGGTGTGGGCTGTTCAAAGGTCCCGGATATCCACGATGTGGGCCTCATGGAAGATCGGGCAACGCTACGGATCTCATCGCAGCACATCGCCAACTGGTTGGTGCACGGTGTCTGCAGCGAAGCCCAGGTACAAGAAACCCTGGAGCGCATGGCCGTGGTTGTGGACAAACAGAATGCGGCCGATCCGGTTTATCAGCCCATGGCACCCGCGTTCGCCGAGAGCGTCGCCTTTCAGGCCGCCTGCG
>DIYG01000162.1:7256-7471 GCA_002428935.1 Halieaceae bacterium UBA6060 | reverse complement strand
CGGTGCGCCCGCGGGTACTTCCTGCGCTCTCTGGAGGGGGTGACGTTCGCTCCGGAAGTACCCGCGGGCACACCTAGCCAAGCGATACACCCACGCGTTAGGGAAACTCAATGTTAGGCGCTAGAACCGGCAGTGCCGGGCGAGCTGCGGCGCGTTCGTGGAGCGAGCGTCACCCCCCTCAGCGAGCGGAACGAATGCGTCGTAGCTCGCCGGAA
>DIYG01000162.1:0-7187 GCA_002428935.1 Halieaceae bacterium UBA6060 | reverse complement strand
GAATGCGTCGTAGCTCGCCGGAAATCCGCTCATGCCCAGGCACACTTTCAGTTTTTAAGTCACAGTTTCTAGCGTGCTAGCGATTGCTCGCTGCGTATCTACCCGTGAGCACACCCGCCCCTGCGGTGCACCGTCTCGTACGAGAGACTCACTGTTAGGCGCCAAAACCGCAGTGCTAGGCGAGCTGCGGCGCGTTCGTGGAGCGAGCGTCACCCCCCTCAGCGAGCGGAACGAATGCGTCGTAGCTCGCCGGAATCACGCGAAGTCCATGAACTCGGTAAACAGCACCCCGTGCCCACCTCACTTTTCTATTGAGCACGTGTGTTAGCACACACAAAAAAGGCCGGGACTCTCACGAGACCCGGCCAGGGTGAAGATGAAGGGATCGATCAGAAATTGACAATCAAGCCAAGGGCAATCGTGTCCGCTTCCTCTGTCGCACCGCCAATTTCCAGTTCGTTCATGTTGTACTCGAGCACACCGATAAGGTTCGGCGCGAAGCTGTGGAACCATCCCACGGTGGTGGTTTCATTGGTCCAGTCCACCGTGCTCTCGATTTCAGATTCACCGTAGGACAACACGAACCGCTCGTCGCCAAAGCTGTAAGACGCCTGGGTCAGATAGCCGCTGGAGTCCACCTCGTCCCCATCCACGGAGATCAAATCGCAGAGCCCCAGGCCCAGACAATCGGCGGGACCGATAAGAAAGCCCACACCTTCACCGTCATAGCCGGACGCGTGCAGGGCCAGACCACCGAATTTCACTCGCACGCCGTAAGAGACACCCGTGGAATCCACGTCATCGGTGCTGGATTCGGAAGTCTGCTGCAAGAAGCCACCCCAGGCGGTGAGAGCACCCCCTTCCCAGGTAGCGTTGTACGTCAATTCACCTTCGATGCGAGGCGTATCCTCCTCAGCGTCGGCACCGTCCGCCGTACGAGAAGGGTCAATGAGGCCCACGGCAAGTTTAAAGCCGCCGATGTCGGGAGAGCGATAGGTAATCTGCGACGTGGGCAGCGGGTAGATGTAACCGCTACCAATGTTACCGAAAGATACGTTGCCTCCATCGACAAGACCGATGGTGTCATTTACCCAGCCGTAGCCAAGAAGGATTTCGTCGAGAAAGATGTTGCTTCGGTTGTACAGCGTGAAGTCCTTACCAAACAGGATTTGTCCCCAGCTCGCATCGACGGTGCCATAGAACTGTCGAGTATCGATAAGGCCGTCGGTTGGTGTCTCGTCGCTGTCGTTGATGGACACCCAGAAACTCGCGCGACCACCGAGCTTCAAATCACCGACCTGCTTGCCGAAGGTAAAGCCCACCCAGTTCGGTAAAAAGCCCATCTTGATACGGGACTGATCGCGGTCAACGCCGAGAATATCGTTATCCGTAGAGGTGTTGACGTAAAAGGTATTGAAGGACGCATCAATGGAAACAGTGGTGTCATCCTCATTGTAGATTTCTACCCCAGCCATAGCCGGTAGGCCGATGGCCGCTCCCAGAGCTACAGCTAGCGCATGCTTGCAGAACACAGACTTATTCATGGTTATCCCCTTGTGCGAGATACTTTTTGTAATTGGCGGTTGGCAAGCGAGGGAGTGCGACACTGCCCTCACGTCCTGATCAAAGCCGTTTCCCCTGATGGGCTTTGATTGTGGGGACTATGCGAAATGCGCGGACGAGCTCCAATTGGCCAATGTGGTCGCTTGGCCTGTCTTTTGGCTTTGCTGCCAATAGGGAGTGCGAAACCAGTACTTACGTCTAAGAATGGCTGCCAGAGTCTGTATTTTCAGGGTTAAAACGAAAAAGGCGGTGAAGCCTTAGGACTCCACCGCCTTGAAACTCAGCGCAATGGTGAGCTATTACCAGTCCACGGCCAGGGTGACCCAGTAGTAGCGAGGCGCCGCCGGCCCGAGAAAACGACCGCTGTCGTCTTCTACATCTTCGAGCACTTCGTCGGCCTCACCGTACAAACCAAAGGTTTCGTACTCCGCATCGAAGAGGTTATCTACACGAGCTTCCAAACGAAAACGGTCGGCAATGCGCAGCGCCGCATAGACATCGGTGACAAACCAGGAATCGGTTTTCAGGTCGACATTCGCCTCATCCCCGCGCAGATAGACACCACTCGCGCCGCGGAAGTCCAGGCCAAGGCTCAGCGCCTTTGTGGCCTGCATAGCCGCACCAAACTTGAAATTGTTCGCAGGGAGCCCGGGAATATCACTACCGGCTGCCACGACGAGCTGACCATCTTCCGACGCCGGGTTGTTGGGGCTGCTGGAGATAAACGGATCGTCGTAGGTCGCGGAGAGGTAGGTGTAGTTGATGTACCAGCTGTAGCGATCAATGCCGCCGGCCAGCTCAACCTCGATTCCCTTGCGCAGCGTGTCCGCCGCATTCTGGAAGAAGCCCTCGTTGGACGACACNNAGGTGTAGTTGAAGTACCAGCTGTAACGCTCGGTGCCGCCCCGGAGCTCAAGTTCGATCCCCCGGCGAAGGGTGTCTGCGGCGTTCTGAAAAAAACCTTCATTCGACGATACGCCGCCGGTGGTCTGAAACAAGATGTCATCTTTGCTCAGAGTGTAGAAGGTACCGACACGCCAGTAATCGACGAATTCAGACCTGCCGCGAAAACCCAGTTCAAAGCCCGTGGCCACCACGTCATCCAGAGGCGGATCGGCGAGAAAGCTATTGGGCAGGTTACAGGGAGCGTCGGGCTCTGAGCAGGCCAGTTCCACAGGGGTTGGCGTGCGGGAGGTTTGCTGCAGGTTGGTATATAGCGTGGTGTTCTCCGTGGTCTCGAACTGCAGACCGATACCGCCATTCAGGCGCTCGTAGTGATGGCTGCCCTCGAGATCTGGATTTACGCCCGTAGGATCAATGTTATCGACGTGGGTGCCGTTGTAACGCGCCGACAAGGTCAGGGTGGTCCGATCATTCAGGGAAATAGCGTCACTGGCGTATACGGACCAGGTCTCTACTTCAGACTCCAGATTCACAAATCCCTCGGAGTAAAAGCGACCCGTGAGGATCGTACCTCGCTCCTCCGTCAGCTGGGAAAACTCCACACTCGAGCTGAAGTCCGTTTCGCCATAGAAGTAATCGATACCGAACACCGCCTGGTTGGACAAGCCAAACCAATCGCGATTCAGCAGTAGCTGCGCGGTTAAGCCCATGCTTTCCTGGTCGCGACGGCTGCGGTTGTTAATGGCGTTGAAATCCTCCGATACGAGCTGCCCATCCAGGTCTTCGACAGGCTCGCCGTCTTCATCACAGAGAAAGCCCTCGAAAGGGTTGTCCTCATCATCGTCGTCATCCATGTCGTCCATGTCATCGAAATCATCATCGTCATCGTCGTCTTCACCGCATTCCTCGAACTCGGTGCCATCGCCGTTGAAACTGCTGACTTCTATCTGACGGAAGAAGCCGTTGATGTTGAGCTCCGTATCCGACCCCCACCAGCGGCGCCAGGACGCGCTAATTTGCGCCAGTTCGTTTTCCGTTAGATCCGGGTGGGTAAATACTGCGCTGCGATCCTCTTCAAGGAGCTCCGCCGGCACGGCGCCGTTACCCTTGAGGGAGGTGTCGGCGTAGTTAAAGAACAGATCCAATTCCTGGTTCGAGCCCCGCCAGCTCAGGGCGCCGTAGGCGTTGAGCGCATCGGAATCGGAGAAATCTCGCCAGCCGTCTTCTTCCATGGCTTCTACGGCAAAGAAGTAGCCCCAGGTACCGTTGTTACCGCCGTGTGTCAGCGTCAGGTCGAGGGCATCATAAGAGCCGGCGGTAATTTCCGCGCTGCCGCCGGTGCTGGAAAACCCCGTACGGGTTTTCATGGCCAGGGCTCCGCCCAGGGCGTTCAGGCCGTAAACGGGGTTTGAGCCCGCAACGAGGTTAACGGTTTCAAAACTGCTGACGGGCATAAGGTCCCAGTTAACCGTATCGCCAAAGACCTCATTAATACGCACCCCGTTTTGGTAAACCGCTACCCCCTGGGACAGGCCCAGCAACGGCGAGGCGGTGAAGCCGCGAAACTGCAAATCCGGTTGCAGGCGATTGTTCTGCGCATCGTTCGTGGAAACGCTGCCCGCCCGCTGACGGAGCAGATCCACTACCGAGTAATAGTTTGGGCTGGAAAGATCGTCTGCGCTAAAACTCTGCACGGCAAAGGGCACCCGATTGGGATCGAGATCACCGTGAGAAGGCGCGATGCCGATTACATAGACCTCTTCAATTTCGTCGCCCGCACCCTGCGCCAGAACGGGCACAGCACTCATGGTGCCCACGGAAATCGCTGCTGCGGAAATTGCAAAGTTACTGACGGTGGCGAGCGCGCGCCGTTTCGTACGCAGGCCCTCTCCCGCCCCTTGATTCCCTTGATCCACGTTGTGCTTGGTACTCTTCTTCATAACTACCCCTTTTATATGCACCGTCGTTGCAGTACCTACTTATGCCCTACACACCCACTACCAACGTCGTAGAGGGGTGGCCTCAGGGTCGCATTGCCCTGGGTTTATCGATGGGGAAGACTAGCGAACTGCGCCATCCTATTCCTGAGAAAACAATGAGAAGCACGTGAGACATAGGGTCTATAACCCCGAAGCCCGCCCCCCTGCGCAATGCGACCGGATGCGCCGTCATGGACTGGATCTGCGGTGGCTGCGGACCTCAATCACCGCCTTGGCCCTAGCACTTTTGCTGCTGCCCTTGAGTTCGCCGGTCCGGGCCGATGCTAGTGACGTGGCCACGACGCGCGCTGAAGGGGGGAACCTGGTCCACCTCATCGAGACCATGTTTCCCAAGTCCACGGTCATTGGCGCCAAGGAAATAGACGCGCCTATCCCCGCATGGCCCGTGTATCAATTGGGGCAAGTCATTGGTTACGCCTACGAGAGCAAGGACCTCGTCGATTTCCCGGGGTTCTCCGGCGAGGAGATGAACTTCCTCATCGGTATTGATGTGGACGGCGGTATCCGCGGCGTACAGGTTCTCTATCATCACGAACCCATCTTCATGCACGGCCTCGGACCGCAACCTTTTCTGGACTTCCTTGCCCAGTACGAGGGGCACGGCATCACCGAGCAGATCGTCGTAGGAACAAGTCGCGGTGGGGGCAGCAATGATGTGACCTACTTTGACGGGGTCACCAAAGCTACGGTTTCCGTGAACATTGCGAACGATACGGTGCTCGTTTCCGCTTTGAAGCTTGCCCGGGATCGCCTTGACGCCTTCGCCCAAAGTGCCCCGGCGGAAGTTCGCGGAGATGTGTTCGAGAAGATGTCCTGGGACGACATGCTCGGCGAGGAGCTGGTCAAATTCTGGACCCTTGACCGGGAAACCGTTGAAGCCGGTCTGGGCTCAGACCTCGACAGCTTCGACGATGATGACCTGAATCTGTACGAAGGGGACGAAATCCGTCTCTATTACACCTATCTCAACCCACCAACGGTCGGTCGCAATCTTCTCGGCGACGAAGGTTATGAGTTCCTTCTCTCTAAGCTAAAGCCCAACGAGCATGCCTTTGCAGTGATGTCCGAAGGGTTCTATGGCTATCTCCCGGGAGACTACAAGCCAGGGACCGTGCCGGACCGGATCAGTCTCGTCCAGGGCGGTCTGCCCATAAACATCCGAGACACGAATTACGTGGGCACCAACGGTTTGACCCTCGTGGCGGGAGCGCCGCAACTCGACAACATGAAGATCTTTCGCACGCGAGCCCAGGCCGGCCTCAACCCGAGCGCAGAGATGCAGTTACAACTGATGGTCGAGCTGCGCAAGAATCACCTGGTAAGCGAGTCGGCAACGTTTCTCGATAGCCCTTACCAGCTTCCCGGAACGTTTTTTCGCGAGGTGGAGAGCGCCGGCCCCCTCCTCCCCAGGCCCATGTGGATCCGCGTGTGGGAGTCGCGCACCTGGCAGATTGGCCTGCTTGTTATGGGGCTCGCCCTCCTCACCGTTGCCTTTGCCCTACAGGGTCGGCTGACGGAAAACCCCCGTCGCTTTCGTCAATTTCGGATCGGATTCCTCGCCTTCACCCTTTTGTTTGTTGGCTTTTATGCCCAGGGACAGCTATCTGTGGTGAACATCTTCGCTATACAGCTTGCCCTGCGGGATGGCTTTAACCTGGATATGTTTCTCCTGGATCCGGTGATATTCATTCTCTGGATCTATACCTTCCTAAGCCTGTTTCTGGTCGGACGCGGATTGTTCTGTGGTTGGTTGTGTCCCTTTGGAGTTCTTCAATCCATGACCGCCTGGGTAGCGGAGCGACTGCGCATCAAACAGTGGAAGGTCTCCAGTGCCTGGCACGGCAAGCTTATCTATCTCAAGTACGGAATTCTTGCGGTACTAATGGGCCTGGCCATGTACTCCCTCCAATACGCGGAGCAGGGTGCGGAGATTGAGCCATTCAAAACCGCAATTACCCTTGGATTTGTGCGCGAGTGGCCTTTCGTAGTCTACGCGGTGCTTCTGCTGGGTGTCGGCCTGTTCATCAACAAGTTTTATTGCCGCTATCTGTGTCCCCTTGGGGCAGGCCTTGCGGTGTTGGGTCGCTTTCGGATCTTCAGCCTTATCCCCCGGCGCAGCGAATGCGGTAGTCCTTGCCAGTTGTGCGCGGTGAAATGCGAGACGGCGGCCATACGAAAAGACGGCGCTATCGACTACAACGAATGCGTCCAATGCCTGGACTGCGTGGTGATTCTAAAGGACGAGGATCAGTGCGCTCCCGCGCGTGTGGATCTAAAACGACAACAAAGGCTGGAGGCCGCTAACTCCCCCCAGGACAACGCCGTGGAAGCGGTGGTTATGCAGTTCCCGGAACAGCGCGGGGGCAATGCCTAAGTCGCGGTAAAAACCCCCACCGGAGTTGAAATCACCCGGTGGGACTTCAAAGCAAGGCGCGGCCTTAGCTTCGCTCGGCGGCCAGGGCAACGCCCAACCCACCGCCAATACACAAAGTAGCCAGACCTTTCTTCGCGTCACGGCGCTGCATTTCGTGCAGCAGGCTGACCAGGACCCGTGCACCGGACGCACCGATAGGGTGACCCAGCGCAATCGCTCCGCCATTTACGTTGACCTTGGCCGGATCCCAGCCCAGGGTTCGATTCACCGACAGAGCCTGGGCCGCGAAAGCTTCATTGGCCTCCACCAGATCAAGATCGTCAATGGTCCAGCCTGCGCGCTCCAGT
>DIYG01000011.1 GCA_002428935.1 Halieaceae bacterium UBA6060 | reverse complement strand
CGCCGCGACGCTCTCGATAAACAGCAGCCAGGAGTTTTGCCCCGTGAGAAGGAACTGGAAGACCAGCACCGCCAGAAGTGCTCCCACGGGGTCGACAAGAATGCCCTCCCAGCGCAAAACCTGGCTCACCGTGTTGTCGGCGCGCATGGTCCGCAGCAGGGGGTTGATCACCGTGGGCCCGGTCACCACGGCCAGGGCGGCAAACAGCATGGCGATATCACCGGGCAGGCCCGCCAAAAAATGCCCCCCGGCGGCGATGAGCAACCAGTTCAGCAGTGCTCCCCAGCTCACCAGATGGGTTACGGCTTTACCGTGACCGCGAAGATCGCGGAACCGCAGGGTCATACCGCCTTCAAAGAGCACCAGCGCTACTCCAAGGGAGACCATGGGAAAGAGCAGCGAGCCAAACACGGCATCGGGATCGAGCAGACCGCTTACGGGGCCGGCGAGAATACCCAGGATCAGCAGGGGAAGAATCGACGGCAGCTTGAGGCGCCAGGCCAACCACTGGGCTCCAACACCCAGGACCAACACCCCGGCGAGGGTGTAGAGAAGGGAGCTATCCATCGCTGAGTTCTCTCACGGCAAATTCCAGATCGTCGGCAACGAATTGCCAGTAATGGGCGGTGCTCAGCTCTAATCGTGTGATGGCGTAGAACTCCGCCTGGAGGTACACGGGGGCCAGGTGCGACAGGGCGATGCGCTCCTCGGCTACCAGTTCGTCGTCGCGCCAGGCTTTGACGATGAGCGTTTCTCCCTCGGCGTTTTGCCAGGCCGTTGAGAAGTAGCCGCCGAGAAAATCAAAGGGTTCATTGCCTTGCCCACCGGTAATGGTCACCGGATGGCCAGAGCTGTTATAGGCGACGAGGCTGCCGCTCATGAGACCGTTTACGTAACCAGGGCCTTTGTAGAACTGGTTGTCCACGGCCAGGAGATAGTCCCAGGACAAACCCGCGTAGCCTGAGGCCAGCTTCTCGATGAAGGAGCGTCGGTTGTCCTCGAAATCCACAAGCACCGGTTGTCGCGGTGACGATGTGGGCGACGGAGTATCTATGGTCTGGGCCAGCACCACCGGGGCGTAGGCGACGGTAACGGTTCGAGGGGGAACCCCGTCCATGGACAGCTCCCATACACCGGGGTCGAGGTCGACGGAAAACTCCCCCTTTTGCGACAGGGAAGCATCTCGCGCTATTTGCTGTTGAGGATTCCACGCCCGTAAAGGCTGCCCACTCTGATCGGGCCAGATGCCGCTTACCCGGCTCGTGGGAGCCAGGCCAACGGTGGTTGGTGGCGCATCGGCTCCCAGACCGGCGATGGATCCGGCTATGGCTTTGAAGACTACGGTCTGTTGCTCATTGCCGGTAGTACCACTCCAGTCCGGTGGCGGCAGCACCTCGAAGCGATAGGCTTTACCTGCCTCGGCGACATCGGCGTCTTCCCCATCGCGCTGCATGCTGAAATTGGCGTAGCCGTTTACGTTGGAGCGAGCGATGCGGGTACTACCGTCAGGGCGAGTCAAGCGCACAGCGATTCGGGCCAGGGGTTTGTCTTCGGTGTCGTAGCGCCCGTTGCGATTGCGGTCGCTGAAGGTAAACACGGAGATGTTCAGCTTCGAAGGCTCGCCGCGGCGCCAGTCTCTGTCCGGATAGAGCGCCGCATCGGCCCGAGCCTGGCTCGGCATCAACTGTTGTAGGAGCGAAGTCTTAAGCAGTACCAGCATCAGGCTGGCGCCCGCCACGAAGGCGATGATCAGGCCGGTGCGACGTCGTGACATGGGTGGGATTACCTGAGTGTCGTGATGGTCAAGGCTAGCATGGGTTTTCCCCGGACCTCGGTCCGAGAGCCCTTAGGAGTCTACGCTGGCTTCCATTGCTTCGCGTACGGCCTGGGGAACCGGTGTGGGTTTGCGAGACTCTCGATCCACAAAGACTTGCGTAAAACCGCCCTTGGCGAGGAGCTCGCGGTCCGCCACGCGGTACATGGCATAGCCCAGGGTGGCGCTGGTATTGCCGATACGGTTGTAGGCTACCTCCACAGCGATCTCATCGCCCGCGAGACACTCGTGTACGTAGTCGCAGTTGGCGTTGGCCGTGAACACGAAGGTGGGCAGGGCTTCGGGGTCGCTCCAGTCGAAGCCCAGGGTGCGCATGTAGTTGCCGCAGACCTCATCGGCAAAAACGAGATAGTTGGCGAAAAACATATGGCCCTGGGAATCCGTGTCGCGATAACGAACTTTCATCACTTCGCTGTAGGGTGCGCTCAATGGTTATTCCTTGCGTCAGTCCGATGCCCAGGCGTCGGTGTTTTGTTGAGAAGGTGCGGGGTGAATCCGCATAATACGCCCGTCTCGCTACGGGAATAAGAACCGATGAAACCCACGGAACGTGGTATCGCCCATCTGCGCCTGGCCACGCAGTACTCCCTCCAGGGCTTGCGATCTGCCTGGCGTCACGAGGAATCATTTCGCCAGGAAGCTCTCGTCGCCCTTGTTGGATTGCCTCTGGCCCTCTGGCTGGCCCGCGATACGGTGGATTTTATACTTCTGGTGCTCCCTTTACTGATGCTAATGGCCGCCGAATTGGGCAACAGCGCCATCGAAGCCCTGGTCGATCGGATGGGCGAGGACTACCACGAGCTTTCAGGGCGAGCGAAGGATCTGGGCTCGGCCATGGTCTTCATGGCGATTCTCATGGTCGCCATGAGTTGGGGCAGCGTTTGTTTATCGATCTTCTTTTTTAATCCCTGAGCTTGCGCAGTTTAGGTGTGAGTTTAGGTTCAAGCCCTGGCCCCAGCCCCAACCCTAGGCGCTCCGCTTTGCGACCAGAAATACCCTTGGCATGGCCAGCAGCACTTGCCCGTCTCGCTGTCGCGGATAGGCTTCCGTAAGCGCCTCGTTGTAGCGTTGCAGATAGGCGTCGCGGAGCCTGTCGTCGAGACCGTCCAAATAGGGTCTCAAACCCGTGGTGGCAAACCAATCGGCGATGGCGGCCGGACTCTCCAGAGCGTGTAGGTAAGTGGTGCGCCAAACCAATACAGACTCCGCGTGCTCCGCGAGGCAGTCGTAGTACTGGCCCGGCGTTAGCAAGTTGCCGCGTTTTCCGGGGGCATTCTCTAGCTGCTGTTTGAAGGCTGGTTCTTCCGCCACAACCCGCATTAAGCGGTGACTGGGCTCATCAAGATTGTCGGGCATTTGCAGCGCTAGAACCCCGCCTCCTCGGACCGTGTGCAAGAGCCTGGGGAAAAGCGTTTCGTGGTCTCCAAGCCAGTGCAGGCTGGCATTGGCAAAAATCAGATCCGGTGTCTGGCTAAAGCGGTAGGTGGCGATATCCCCCTCGATAAACTCCGCGTCGGGCAAGCGCTCCTGGGCTTTGCGCAACATATCCGGTGAGGTATCTACCCCCGTGAGTCTGGCGGCTGGCCAACGCTCGCTCAATAGCTCCGTGGACAAACCCGAGCCGCAGCCCAGGTCAACGATGTGTTCGGTTTGAAGATCTGGGATACCGGCAACGAGATCCCGCGCCGCGCGTTGTCGTTGATCGCTAAAGATGTCGTAGCGTCCCGCATTCCAGTCTTTGATGAGAGCCTCCCGAGGATCGGTCTATTGCTAGGGGGCTCGGAGTTTAACCTCAGAGGCACTTTTCGGGGGCTCTCCTTTACCTAAGGCGACGATTCCCGTTGCTTGAGGGCTGCGCGAATCCGCTGGTGCTCCTGCTCATCGATGGGGAATCGCCACATGAGAACAATCGCCGCAACTTTAAATAGCAAGCTCGGGGTGGCGTAGAGCACGGCCAGCAATCGTATATCGGCAGGCAGGTTGGACGCCGTGGCATCAAAACCCGCAGCATCCAGAGCGGGGAAGATAAGACCCACGGCCAGGGCAAAAGCGAGCTTGGATGCGGTGCCCCAGAGAGCAAAAAACAGCCCCGGACGTCGTTTGCCATTTTCCAGGGCATCCCACTCGATGAGGTCGCCGTTGATTGCCGAGGGCAGGGCTAGATCCGCGCCGATCATGAGGCCCGTGCCTACGACTATCAGTCCGTAGAGCAAGGTGTCTCCGGCACCGAGAAATGGCGCCCCGGCAAAAAACAAACAGGAACCCACCACAGCGACGCACCAGCTGCGGTGCTTACCAAAGCGCTGGGATACACGAACCCAAAACGGCACCGAAAGCGCGCTACAGACGAAGTAGGTAAACAACATGGGTCCGGCGACGCCGGGCGCCTCCAATACATGGGTGACATAGAGAAGAAACAGCGTCGCGGGAATCGCGTTCCCCAGTCCATTGAGAAGAAATGCGATCAGCAGGCGGCGAAAGGGTGATGGACGAGCCAGGAGGGCGATGGCCTCGCCGACGCTGTTTCCTTCGGGGGTGACCTGACTGTGGTCGGGCACCAGAAGCGCTGCGGTGGGGACACTCACGGCGAGGCCTGCGATGGTCAACACCGTGATGGCAAAGAGGGAGTTTGCCAGGGTTTCGCTGTTTTGGTTGTCCACGAGCACCAGGGCTACGAGGGTGCCGGCGAGGCCAAACACTACTCGCGCCCCAGAGATGCGACTGCGCTGGTGATAGGAGTCGCTAAGCTCTGCGCCCCAGGCGTTTAGGGGCACGATGCTCATGGTTCCGGCGATGTAAATGGCCAGGGTGGTGAACAGGAGAAAGCCGTTGCCCACCCCGGGCGGTGGATTGAACAGGAGGTATACGCTGGCGATGATCAGCGGTGTGCTGGCGATAATCCAGAGTTTGCGCCGACCCCAGGACGCGGGCGTGTGGTCTGAGAGGTAGCCTACTAGAGGGTCCGTGAATAGATCCCAGAGACGAGCAGCGAGGAGAATGCCACCGACGGCGGTGAGGCTGAGGCCCAATGCCTGGGCATAGTAGGTGGGCACGATCACCTGCAGGGCGATAAAGGCGGCGGCTAAAGGAAACGCCAGAGAGCCGTAGGCGGCGAGCACCGCAGTGCTCGGCACCTCCGTTACCAGGCTTGTGTCTGGCGGTGGGAATTTCGCTTTTAGGGGATCGGCGCGCATGATCCTTATACGCGCCGTGTTGGTTTTGGACTCAGCGCAGACTCAGATAAGGATGCCCGGGATCGCGATCGAAGACCGTGCCGAACCGCCGCAGGGCCAGCAGAGAACCGTCGGTGCTCACCAAACCATCCTTGATGGCCTCGGGGTAACCGAGGGTTTGCATAAACAGCTGGTCGAGCACGGCGCGGCTCATGCTTAAGGTGATATCGGCGTCCTCCCGCAGACCCTTTTGTACATCGAGAATGCTGTTGCGCAGCTCCAGGGTGTAGTTTTCCTGGGAGTCCGTCAGTCGGTAGGCAATCTTGAGTCGCGTGTCGCCGGCCTCTTGCGCATCCACGCGATAGCGCAGGAGGGCAAAGAGTTGTTCGGTGGTGAGTTGCGAGGGGTCAAACCGCGTCGCCTGGAGCCGCTCAACGATTGCCCTTGGCACCACAGAGCCTTCCAGTTCTCGCGCGGCGGTGAGATACAAGCCACGCCAGTTGGTGTTTGCCGTGGCGTAGCCGATCCGGCGTAGGGCAGCCGCCTTCAGGTGGCGAGAGGGCATGTCTTCCCGATCGATACGCACTAGATAAGCGGTTAGCTCCGCGGCCCACTGGTCGTCGCCGGTGGTAAAGGCGGCCTCTGCTTCCGCGAACACCCGATCCCGGCCGCCCATGAGTTGTACCAGGCGTTCCGCTTTCTCGCGCCGTGGTAAGGGGTCCAGCTCCGCCGGATCGCCGTTCCACCAGCTGATATAGGCAACATAAAACTCCCGCACACTGTGTTTAACGGTGCCGTACATCTCCCGGGTCCAGGGATCGCGATCCATGAACTCCGGCAAGGTGATGGCGTTCGCCAGATCGTCTGGCGTGTATCCCTTGTTGATCAGGCGCAGGGCCTGGTCATGGGTGTATTGGATGGCGTCGCGATACAGGGTGAGCACGTCATCGACGGCCTCCCGGCCCAATACCGGTTGGCCGTGGCTGGGCACCAAATAGTCCGCATCGTAGGTGCGCATGCGATCGATGGCCGCAATCCAGCGGATAACATCCCGGGGTTTGGTACCGCGCAGGGAGTGAAGATTGGGGTAGTTGGGTCCCTGGATCTCGTCGCCGGATAACAAGACACGGTGATCGGGTAACCACACGGCCAGATGACTGGCGGATTCGCCACCGGTCTGGAACAGCTCCATACGCACCCCAGCGATGGTTATCTCCTCACGGTCTGTGATGAAGCGGTTGGGTGGAATATAGCTGTCGCGCTCACTGCCTATGGTGTAGCCGCAACAGGACACATGGTAGTCCCGTCCGTCGGTCACGGGATCCAATAGCTGCCCATACATGTACAGGGCGCGCACGCCCATGATCGGCGCGGTAACCTGGTTTTCGTCTTGCAGTTCCCGAAGGAAGTTCTCGGCGGCAATGACCGGAACCTCACCGCGGGCCGCTGCGGCTTCATCGATAAATGCGCCGGTTCCACTGACATGATCTACGTGGTGGTGCGTGTAGATGACAGCGACCACGGGTTTGTCGCTAATCTCCCCAAAGGCGTCTGCGGCCACTGCCGCGTGCTCGTGGGCCGTGGTGGTGTCGACAATGATCAGGCCATCATCGCCTTCGATCATGATGACGTTGCCAAAGCCGCGGTTTGGCGTGTTGTAGTCCCACACAGGGGTGTCGCCGATCTGTAGCAGTTCTTCCTCCAGATAGCGGGCGTGTTCGCGGAGGTAGTCCGGTGCGGAAAAGGGCACGACGTAGGGATTGTCCCCACTGGGCGCGGAGGCTGCGGCATCGATATCCGGTGCTTTGTTATCGCAGGCTGCGGTGAGAAGGCTTGTCCATAGCATCAAGCCCAGTAGGCGTGTTCCGTGGTTCATAGCCGCGGGTCCTTATTATCTATCGCTCGTGGTGCAGCCTACGATTCGGAGCGCTGTAACACCAGGGTCCAGTCGGCGGGCCACCAGAGTCTTACGCTGAGGAAAAAGTTGATCTGTAGCAGCAGGGCGAGTTGCCATTCGATGGCGTCCTCGATGGCATCGTGCCAGTCCTCGCTCACGGCCTGAACCAATACACTGAAAATTCCGATGACCAGCATCACCGTGCAGCCTGTGAGCATCCAACGGGCGGTGTTGGCGGCTCGTCGGTGGACCGTGACGGGCACGGATCGAAGTCCCGCCG
>DIYG01000079.1 GCA_002428935.1 Halieaceae bacterium UBA6060 | reverse complement strand
CGACGCCAATCTGCGCCAACGGCTGGCGGAAATCAGCGACGGGGATACGCCAGCCGCAGGCTCCGAACGCGGATCAGACACCGAAATAGCTTTAGCCCAGCGCATCGAGCAAATTCGAACGGCGGTCCTCGAAGCGCGAAACGGCGCCGAACGAGCGCGCATCGAAGTAGAGCTGCGCAACGCTTCAACGCTAAACAGTATTCGCACGGCAAAAATTGCCTGGCTCGATGCGGCCATCGGCGAAGCGGATACGATCCTGGAGGAGCTGCGGGAAGCGGCCGCGCAAACCCGTCAAAGTGCTGGGGAAAAACGGCGGGCGGAAACACGCCGAGCTCTGGCACAACTTACCTCGCCGCGCGACGAGCTAAGTACCTTCGGCGATGAGAATGTAGATCTCATCGACACCCTACAAAACCTCAATCGGAAGATTGGGGAAACACGTCGCTCCCTTGCGGCAACCCGACAACTCACCGAAGACGTGCAGCAAGACTCCAACCTCACCCGCCGTCGCCTTGAGGTTGCGGGCCTGGAGGCACAACTGGGTGAGGTCATGATTTCTCGTTTGGCGAGTCTGCCGGACGTCAACGACATTCTTTCGCAAAGCCGGCAGCGTAACCAGCTCATCGCGGAGATATCCACCTCGGCCATCGACACGGAAGAGGCTCTGCGCTCCATTGGCGATCGCAGTGGTTATCTGCGCACGGCCTTGGGACCGATGGACGGGTGGAGTGATCGCGAGCAGCGCATCGCCGAACGGCTCTACGAGCAGCGACGTCAGCTCTATCAAGAGCAGTTGGAAGCGGAAAACACTTTACTGCGGCTGCTGGTGGACGAGAACCAGGTACGCGCGGAGCTAGTCACCGTCGTACAAAACTACGAGACCATGCTCACGGGCAACCTGCTATGGGTACGCAACTACAACTACGCCCGAGCCAGCCGATTGCAGCAGCAGTTTGCGGTGCTAAACGCGGGAACACCGCGAGCGCAGCTCCGTGCCCACTGGCCTCAGCTGTTGGACGATCCCGTATTCCTGCTCATCGTCGCCAGTTTGCTGGGACTGGTGCTCCAGCGTCGACGGATCCGCAGCAAGCTGGAAGACACGCTGGGAAAACCTATTCGCCCCAGCGATGAAAGCGCCGGCTTACTGTTTCGCTGTTTGATCCTTACGCTCCTCGCGATCGCTGCACTGCCCGCCCTGCTGCTCACCGTCGGCTATGCTCTGCTCGAAGTCGCCGATGGCGATATCCTGGCCACAAGCCTGGGAGAAGCGTTGATCAACAGCTCCTGGGTTCTCGCGGTTTGGTTTTTCCTGCGTCGCCTGGGTGACCGCAGCGGAGCCGGTCGGCGGCTCTTAAAATGGAATACCGCAAAAACCGATGCGGGACTGCGTGACCTGAACTGGTTTACCCCCATTATTACTATCTGCGGGGCGTTCATTGTCCTGGGTCGCGGCGTTTCTCCCACGGAAAGCGGCGGTGCCCTGGCGGCCATTGGTAGCTTAACCATGGCCTGTGTCCTATTGGTTTTCGCCCTACGGCTGGTGCGGTCCGAGGCCTTCGCAAGCGATACTCTTTCCCGCTATGGCCTCCATGGCGTGATTCTAATCGCCGCAGCCATAGCGTTCATGCACTTCAGTGGCCAGCTATTCGCCGCCCATATGTATCTCCGTGCGCTAAATGGATCTATCTATGCGGTGGTAGCGATTCTCTTCATTGCCAATATTCTTCAACGCCTGCTTATTGTTTATCGCTCGGGTTTGGAACGGCGGGCACGGGAAGAGCAACGTCAGCGGGAAACGGAAGATTCAAGCACCGCCGATGATGAAACCCATGAAGAAACCATGGACGCGGTGTCATCCCTGTCCGACGCCTACAACCAGCTCCTGGGGTTGTTTCGGGTTCTGAGCCTGGGGGTGATGCTGTGGTGGAACTGGTCGGCGGCACTGCCCGCACTGACCTTATTCGACTCCGTGGTGCTCTGGAGCACCAGCGATGCGAGTCTGCCCACGGGGGAACTCATGGACATAACCTTGTCCATGCTGATGCTGGCCCTGCTGATTGTCGCTGTCACCCTTCTTATCACCCGCCATCTACCCCCACTGATCAATGTGGTGCTTTTGGAATGGACCCACGTTACACCGGGAAGCCGTTACGCGGCGGGAATGCTGCTTCAATACCTGATTATCGGTATCGGCTTTTCCAACGCCCTGGCGATTCTGGGTTTCCAATGGGAGAAGGTTCAGTGGTTGGTGGCGGCCCTGGGGGTGGGTATCGGCTTTGGCCTCCAAGAGATCGTGGCCAACTTCATTTCCGGGCTTATCGTGCTGTTTGAGCGTCCTATCCGCGTCGGCGACATAATCCAGGCGGGGGAAACCACCGGCACGGTAGTCAACATCAATCCCCGGGCGACGGTAATTGAAACCTTCGAGGGTAAAGAGGTCATGATTCCCAACAAGGACCTCATTACGGGGACCGTCACCAATTGGTCTCTGAGCTCTTCGCAGTTAAGGGTAGTGGTTCCCGTCGGCGTCGCCTACGGCAGCAACGTGGACGAAGCGATGGCCTTGCTAAAGAGCATTGCCGCTGATCACCCTGAAGTGCTGAAAGATCCAGAACCCTACGTAACCTTCGAGGACTTCGGCGACAACGCCTTGGTTTTATGGCTGCGCTGCTACGCCCTAGACGATTACCTGCGCATCGGAACGGAACTAAGACAGCGCGTTTATCGAGAGTTCAATGCGGTCGGTATTAGCATCGCCTTCCCCCAACGGGACGTGCACCTGGACGCCAGTGACCCGCTACCGGTTCGCCTCGTTGCCGAACCCGACCCAAGCTAGGACAGATCATCGAAGGCTTCGGAGCCCGCAAAGCCTCGCTGTTCAAGGAAGCGAGCGCGGC
>DIYG01000104.1:9178-21785 GCA_002428935.1 Halieaceae bacterium UBA6060 | reverse complement strand
GGTGCTGGTGCCGGTGCCGGTGCTGGTGCTGGTGCTGGTGCTGCAAGTTTATCGTCAGCGTTATCGCTTAGTCATAGCGAGGCTTTAGACCTCAGACCAAATCAGCCGCAAGCACGAAACGAGATCATCAGAACTGGTGTCATGCTACGAAGCCCCAGATGGCAAGACACTCAGACATGTCGAACCCCCTCCTAAGTCCTCCAAGGCCGCAGCCCGCGTGGCCCAAGCTGTCGTCGGTGATCACCCGGCCCGCGGGCGTCGGCGTCCATGGATGGACGACGAAGAGCCTGCCATGGATGGCGTTTTTTGGCGTCCCGCGGGCCGGGTGATCAACGGCGGCAGCGAAACAACCGCTCCTGAGCCCGAAGAGAAGCTCCGGAGGGAGGGCAACTAAACCGAAAACGCTCCGTGACCAAGAGCCTAAGAAAGGGACAGGAAAAGACCTTACTTCGCCAGCAACTCCGCCGGAGGATGCTCACAACGCACCGGCTCACCCAAAAGCGCTTCGAGATCCGGCAGGAGAAAAGCATCGTCTTCGCTGGCAAAGCTGATGGAGGTCCCCGTGGCACCCGCTCGCCCGGTACGGCCGATGCGGTGCACATAGTCCTCGGGGTCCTCGGGCAGGTTGTAATTCACCACGTGACTCACGCCTTCAACGTGGATACCCCGTCCCGCCACATCTGTGGCAACCAACACGGAGATTTTGCCGGTCTTGAATTGCTCCAGGGTTTTCGTTCGTTTGGCCTGAGCGATCTCTCCCGACAACATGCCACAGCTGACGCCCGCCTTACGCAAACGCTCGTACAGACGGCGGACCTGGTCGCGGCGATTGGCAAACACGATGACGCTACTGGCGTCATCGGAGCGGAGCAGATTCACAAGAATGCGAAAACGCTCTTCGCTGCTCGCCAGATACACTCTTTGATCCACAGAGTCGGTAGCCACATGCTCCGGCTCAATTTCCACCGTGACTGCCTGGGTGGTCCACTGCTGAGACAGGTTGATGATGTCCTGGGTAAAGGTGGCCGAAAACAGCAGGGTTTGGCGATATTCCTTGCGCGGCGTTTGACGCACAATGCGTTTCACCTGGGGAATAAAGCCCATATCCAGCATGCGGTCCGCCTCGTCGAGGACCAATACTTCGATATGATCCAAGTACAGATCTCGCCGGCCGGAAAAATCCAGAAGCCGGCCCGGCGTTGCCACCACGAGATCCACCACCTCGCGATTCAAACGATTGAGTTGTTTCTGGTAGTCCATACCCCCAATCAGGGTGACGGTCTTCAAACCGGTGTGCTTTCCCAGGTCTGCGGCATCGGCAGCAATCTGCATCACCAGTTCCCGGGTCGGAGCAATAACCAGGGCTCGCGGTTCTCCCAGAAAGCGTTCGCCCTCTGGGGGGTTAGCGAGCAAATCGTTGAAGATGGTGATCAAAAACGCGGCGGTCTTGCCCGTACCGGTCTGCGCCTTGCCGATGGCGTCGTGGCCCTGCAGCGTATGGGGCAGCACCTGAGCCTGAATCGGTGAGCAGTACTGAAAGCCCAGTTCTGCGATACCGCGCATGAGGGTCGCATTCAGATCGAGGTCGTGAAAGCGAGTCTTCCCCTCTTCCGCGGGCACATCAAACTGCTCAAGACTCCAGGGCGAACTGCTGTCGGCCCGCTCTGCATTTGCCGAGCGGGCGGTTTTGGATCTAGTCAATGCCGAATCTGCCAGAAAAAGAAGGCGCGAAGTCTAGCAAATGCTGGCGAAGAATTGATCAGCGGTTAAAAAGACGCCCGAAGTAGTAATCCACACTCACGTAGCGACCTCCCCCCGTGAACAACAGCGAGACCAGCATGATCAGATAGGTCACGGCGAACTCGATACCATTATTCAGAATCACGATGCTGCCTTTTTCCGTCAGCCAGCCGTAATTGCCATGCTCACGCAGAATCTCTCGGGCCGCTCCGAGGCGCTGAGCGATTTCCGGCATGCTGGAATCGGCGATAGCCGCCCAACCGTTATCCCAATGCACGGCAAAGATCGCCACAAGCATGGTCACGATGAGGGGAATGGATATCCAACGCACGGCGAGGCCAAGGATCAGCAGTAGCGCGCCAATGGCCTCTGTGTAGGCCGCCAGATGAGCCATGAGCCAGGGAAAAGGCAGGCCCAGACCCCAGTCGGGATTGCCAAACCATTCGATGGTGTTTTCCATACCGCTGATTTTTTGCGTCCCCGCCATCCAAAAAGGAAAGAACAGGAAGAAGCGCATGGCCAGTGGCGCCAGCCCATCTAGATAGGAGAGACGCCCAAATAGGGTCTCCTGAAATCGGGCAAAGCCCTGAATGATCGATGTCACAAGCAGTCTCCTTGAGTTATTCGTTGTTTCGCCCGCGCGGTTCAAAAGCAAGCGATAACGCAGTACTTCTGCTGCTCCCCATCCCCGGGGGATGCCGGACACCGGTCGGAATCCCTCCATGCCGGTCTCGCTTCTGACTGACAAGCCGGAGCAGGGTTCCGTGATTATTACCCAAAGGGACAGCCAAACGCAGGAAACTAATCGACCGAAGAGCAGTCCGGGCACCCTTCACGGCGAGGTACGGTCAGTACATGTTGCCCGTAGGTGCGCAGGTCCAGATACAACACTCGACCCAACAGAGCCTCACCCCAGCCGGAAAGTACCTTGAGAATTTCCAGAGCTTGAAGCGTGCCCACCACACCAACCACCGGCCCCATTACACCGCTTTCTCTGCAGGATAAGGCCGTGTCGGCGCCAACCTCCGGATACAAACAGCGATAGCACCCGGTGCCCTCCGCAGGGTAAAAACTTGCTAACTGACCTTCGCTGCGCACCGCGGCGGCGGAAATCATGGGTATGCCCTGAGCGATGCAGGCCCTATTGAGGGCGAAGCGGGTGGGGTAATTGTCGCTACCATCGGCGACCAAATCGACGGACCCAGCAGTCTCCTGCAGTAGCGCACCCTGGAGTCTTGCTGGGATCGTCTCGACCTTACAACGAGGATAACGAGCGCGGATGTAAGCCGCCGCGGATTCCACCTTTCGAAGCCCGATATCACCCTCCCCGTGGAGCACCTGGCGAGACAGGTTCGACAGCTCCACCACATCACCGTCCGCAAGAACCAAGGTACCGACCCCCGCTGCAGCCAAATAGGCAGCGACCGGGCTGCCCAAACCGCCGCAACCGACCATCAGGACTCGTGCCTGGGTCAACCGCTCCTGCTGGTCCAGGGAAAAATCCGGCAGCATGAGCTGCCGACTGTAGCGCTCCAGATCTTCATCACTCAGCATGATCGTTAACGCTGCTGCCATCGCCGGCCGTTGGAGGTGCTGTCGCGGTCAGCCAGATGCCTACCGTGACACGCTCGTGCTTCGCGATGTCCTTGTAGCTTTGCACTTCCTCAAAGCCGTGGTTTCGCAGCAAAGACCTCACCGCCTCACCCTGAGACGCGCCGTGCTCCAGCATCAGTCGACCCCTCGGCAGCAAATGTTCCGGCGCCTCGGCAACGAGCTGTTCAAGACACTCCAGGCCGTCGGGCCCTGCCACTAGTGCTCCAAGGGGTTCAAAGGGCAAATCACCCTCCTCGAGATGGGGGTCATTGCTGGCCAGATACGGCGGATTGCTCACGATAAGATCAAAACGGTGCTCGCCGAGCGGCTCATACCAGCTCCCCGACAGCATGGTCGCATTCTCCAGTGCCAGCTCTTTACGGTTGCGCTCCGCCAGTGCGAGTGCGCTATCGCAAAGCTCTACCGCGACGACGGACCACCCGGGGCGCTCGCTGGCAATGGCCAGGGCCACCGCTCCCGATCCCGTACCGAGATCCGCTACTTTGAAAGGTTTCTGGGCGGGACCGCTGGCCAGGGCAAGCTCCACAAGAAGCTCCGTATCCGCCCGGGGAATCAGGGTCGATGAATTTACCGCCAGCGCGAGCGACCAGAATTCTCGCTGCCCCAGGAGATACGCCACCGGCACACCGCGAGACCGTTGTTCCAGCCAGTGGCGATAACGCTCCGCCACCTCGGCCTCCACGGCGGCTTCTGACCAGGCGTACAAATAGCTCCGTGGTTTGGCCAGGGCCGCACACAGAAGCACCTCGGCCTCCCGGGATGCTTCCTCACCGCTCAGCACCGAGGCCTCCGCCAACAGATCAGCAACCGTCGGCGTTGCGCCTGTGGTTGCCTGGGAGCGGCCGGTCATTGCCCGGACAGGGCGGCCAACTGGTCGGCCTGATGCTCCTGGCGGAGAGGACCGATCACCGCTTCCAGTTCACCAGTCATCACCTCGTCAAGCTTATAGAGGGTCAAATTTATGCGGTGGTCCGTCACCCGACCCTGGGGAAAGTTGTAGGTTCGTATGCGATCAGAGCGATCGCCGCTGCCCACCAAATTGCGCCTCTCCTCCGCCTGCTCCGAGGCCTGAGCGGTTTCAGCGGCCGTGGTGAGCTTGGCCTGGAGCAAGGACATGGCCCGGGCTCGATTCTTGTGTTGGGAACGTTCGTCCTGACACTCCACAACAATGCCCGTGGGCAAGTGCGTTAGACGCACTGCCGAATCAGTTTTATTGACGTGCTGGCCGCCAGCCCCGGAAGCCCTAAAGGTATCCACTCGAAGATCGGCCTTGTTGATCTCCACGGCCTCCAATTCCTCGGCCTCAGGAAGCACGGCAACGGTGCAGGCCGACGTGTGGATACGCCCCTGGGATTCGGTCTCGGGGACTCGCTGCACGCGATGAGCGCCGGACTCAAACTTGAGACGGGCGTAGACATCGCTGCCCTCTACCCTGGCGATGATTTCTTTGTAGCCTCCGTGCTCACCCGGACGTTCCGATAGGATTTCCAGACGCCACCCCAACTGCTCGGCATAGCGCGAGTACATGCGAAACAAATCACCCGCAAAGATAGCCGCTTCATCGCCCCCCGTGCCGGCGCGAATTTCCAAGAAAACGTTGTGGCTGTCCCGGGGGTCCCGAGGCAACAAAAGCACTTGTAGCTCACTCTCCAGGGCGGCGCGCTGGACCTGCCCCTCGTCTATTTCGGCGCGGGCCATTTCCCGCATATCTTCGTCATCGTCGCTGAGCATGCCCTCGGCCGCGTCGAGATCATCCTGAAGCTGGCGGTAGGTCGCGAAGCAACGAACCACGGTTTCGAGCTCTGAATACTCCCGGGATAAGCGGCGAAATTGCTCCTGATCGGCGATGATTTCCGCATCGCCCAACATGGCGGCGACTTCTTCGTGCCGCTCCGTCAAGGTTTCCAGCTTGTTGAGCAAAGACGGTTTCACTGCAGGGTCGGGCCTGCGCCTGGCGCACCATCCATCGAAGCTCCCTCCGCTGTAGGGTCCGTGCTTGTGGGGCCTGGGTCCCTTTCATCGCTTACATAGGAAGGCTGAGAGAATTCCTCGCCCTGCAGCGCATCCGAGGGAAGCCCTAACAGGCGCACCGCGTGACCGAGAATATCGTGCCGGCCTTCGGCGCTAGCCTTTTTTAGACCTGCCGTCGGTGCATGAATCAGCTTATTGGTGATGGAGCGCGCGAGCTGAGCGATCACCTGCTGAGGGTCGTCACCCCGATTGATCGCCGCCAGCGCACGTTCAAGTTCCTGCTGACGGAGCTGTTCGGCGGACTTGCGATACTGTTTCACCAAATCCACCGCCGCCAGGGTTCGCCGTTCCTCCCCCACGGAAGCGATGCCGTCGGCGATAATCTCATCGGCCTTGCGAACCTCGCTCTGTCGCGCGGCAAGGTTACTGTCGACAATTTGCTTGAGGTCGTCGACGCTGTAGAGATAAACATCGCGCAGCTCCGATACCTGGGGCTCGATGTCCCGGGGCACGGCTATGTCCACCATAAGTACCGGTCGGTGTCGGCGAGCGCGAACGGCGGTCTCCACCGTGCCCTTACCAATGATCGGCAACTGGCTCGCCGTTGAGGTAATAACAATGTCCGACGCCGGCAAATGATCGGGAATCTCCGCCAGCAGCACCGCTTCGGCGCCGAACTGCCTCGCCAGTTCCCGCGCACGACCGAGGGTTCGATTGGCGATAACAATGTTCGCCACTCCCGCCTCGATAAGATGTCGTGTCACGAGTTCGATGGTTTCACCGGCGCCGACCAGAAGGGCATTACAGTCGTTGAGGTTGGTAAAAATACGCCGCGCCACATCCACCGCGGCAAAAGCCACGGACACCGGGTTCTCACCGATCGCCGTATCCGTGCGTACCTTTTTCGCGATGGAAAACACCCGGGGAAACAAGCGCCCAAGTTCGCCACCCACGGTTCCCGCCTCACTGGCGACGGCATAGGCGGATTTGAGCTGCCCAAATATCTGCGGTTCACCCAAAACCATGGAATCCAATCCCGCAGCGACCTGCACCATATGCGTCAACGCGCGTTCACCCTCGTGATGATAAGCCGCCGCCCGAAGTTCCGGACCGGAGAGGTGATGGTAGCCCGCGACCCAGTCGATAAGATCTCGCGCTTTGTCCGCCGGAGACATTGACTCAGGGGCGATGGCATAGATTTCCGTGCGGTTGCAGGTCGATAGAATGACCACCTCGTCGATGCCCGTCGCTCGACAGGCATCGTTCATCGCCTCAGAGACCTGCTCCGGAGCAAAGGCAACACGCTCGCGTACATCCACGTGTGCAGAATTGTGATTGATGCCAAGGGCGATGAGGTTCACGGCGTCGACTGTCCAGGCAGCCATTTACAAGTAAAAACCCGCGAATGTTACCAGTCTAGGGGGCTTTCTTCATGGCCACCCCCGACCCCGAGGGTCGCAGCATTTTGCCCAAAGTAGCAGAGCGACGAACCCTTCGTGGGTTTCGTTGTCTCACTGTGTCATCATTACTGCCTTGTTGTACGGCCCCGTATATGCATCATCTCCAACCATCATCTGCCCCCGGCAAGCCTCACCTCAGCGCTCTGCTGAAGACCCTTGGTGGGTCCACCGGCAGCGTTTCTGGGCTGGCCGCGGCCCTCATCGCGATACTTCTCCTGGGCGGATGCGCGACAACTGGCGAGCTGGCGGAAGCCGAAAGCCCGGTAGAGACTGTCGCTGAAGCGGAGCCCCCGGTGCTCGTACCCGAGCGCCCTCTGCCGGATGACTCGGTATACCCCCTACTCCTCGCCGAGTTTGCCTTACGCCGCCGTGACTTCGATACGGCCATGAAAATCTACCTGGAACAAGCCGAGATACTTCGTGACCCCGCAGTGAGCGCTCATGCCACCCATCTCGCTCAGTTTCTGCAACGGGAGCGGGATGCCTTTCGCGCCGTTCGCACCTGGGCCGAGATAGACCCAGAGAACGTCGAGGCCAACAACACCCTGGCTACCCTCCTGGCGCGCCAGGGGCGCACCCGGGAGGCCCTACCGCACCTGAGTTTCGTCGCTCGATCCGGTGAGGCCGCCAAGTTCCCGGTGCTCCTGAATCGCTTTAAAACCCTTCCTCCGCAGCAGCAGGCGGCCCTGGACCGAGACGTCCAAGCACTGATCGATGACGACCTCGGAGACAATGTTTCACTTCTCTTAACCCACGCTTTGATGGCCGAGGAAGCCAGCAAACCAGACCTGGCAATGGAACGCCTGGGACCGGTGTTTGCTCACGAACCCTATCAACAACAGGCATTGATTCTTGAGGCCAAGCTTTTGTTGGGCAAAGGCGCGGAAGACCCCCTGGGGCATATCGAAGAAGCCCTGGAGGTGGACCCCTCCCGCTCAGCCTTACGTCTACAGTACGCACGCTTGTTGGCTAGCAAGGATATGGATGCAGCCCGCAAGCAGTTTGAGATCCTATCGGCGGAAGCACCGAACAACACGGATCTCCTGTTCTCCCTGGCCATGATCAATCACGAGCTTAAGGACGACACTGCCGCCAAAGCCTACCTGCGGCAGGTCATAGCCCAGGGGCAACGCAAAGACGAGGCGTACTTCTTCCTCGGGCAGTTGGAGATGCGTGAGGGCAACAACAAAGCGGCCATTAGCTTGTTCCAGCAGGTCGGTGATGGCGAAGACCTCATGCGAGCCACGCTAAACATCGCCCGCCTACAGCTCGCCGCCGGCAATGACGCGGAATTAGCCGCTTACATGAATCGCCTGCGCGAGAGCTACCCACCGCGCCGGGAACAACTCTACGCCCTGGAAGCGAATCTCTACAGCGAAGCCCAGCGCGACAATGCGGGACTTGCCCTGCTGGCCCGTGCCATCGATGAATTTCCGGAGTCCGACAACCTTCGCTATGCGCGATCCGTACTGTTTGAACGCCGTGGTGATATTGCAGCAGCCGAAACTGATCTGCGTACCATCATCGATCGCGATCCAGATAACTCCACGGCTCTAAACGCCTTGGGATACACCTTGGCCAATCGCACGGAACGCCTTGATGAGGCTCGGTACCTCATAGAAAAAGCCCTTGGCCTGGCGCCGAATGAGCCAGCAATTCTCGATAGCATGGGCTGGGTTCTGTATCGCCAGGGGGAGTACCAGGAAGCTCTCCAGTACCTGACTCGCGCCTACGCCAGCTTCCCAGACCCCGAGGTGGCAGCTCATCTGGGTGAAGTGCTCTGGGCCAGTGGCAATACTGCCGATGCCATGAAGGTATGGCGCGGTGCCCTGCGCAAAGACCCGCAACACGCGGTGCTCACGGAAACGCTGGATCGTCTCGGTATCTCCATGCAGGCGGAAGCCGACGCCACGGAACACTGACTGTTGCCCAAAGCAGGCGTTTTGCCCAAGCATCCACGGACACCCAAGGCATGACCGCGACACCATTCCTACGACCTTTCCTTACCGGTCTTGGGGCGCGCGGGCCCTGGCTGTCCTGTAGCTTCCTGGCGATCCTCCTCAGCGCCTGTAGCTCATCCCCCCCACAACGCGCGACGGTTCCTCCACCGGCGTTACCGACCGTCAGCGAGGCTGATCGATGGCAGGCGCGTCACAATCTTTTGGTCAGTCAACATACCTGGGAGGTGCGCGGCAAAGTCGCCTACCGCTTACCGGACGACGCGGGAAGTGCAAACCTCAATTGGCGCCAACGGGACCAGCAAAGCCGTTTACGCCTTGCCGGCCCCCTGGGTGTAGGCAGCACGGAAATAGCCAACGAAGGCGCGTTGCTGCGGGTGCAACGGGATGGCATTGAGCGGCTGTACCCTGCCGACGCCGCCCCGTGGTTGCCCGGCGAAGCGCTTTTGCCCATTCCCGTAAACGCAATTCAATATTGGTTGCGAGGCATCCCCGCTCCATCGGCTCCCGTTGATGCTTTGGTTCTCGAGGATGCCCTGGCGCGAAGTTTCTCCCAGAACGGCTGGCTGATTAAGGTCGACGAGTACGACACTAAACAGGGCCTGAAACTCCCCTCAAGACTGTCTTTGAAGGCACCTACGGCGGAGCTGTCCCTGCGGGTCATCCTCAGGGCCTGGGATCTAGGAGAACCCAAGGAATCTCCTTCGCCGGCCCCGCAATGAAGCAAGACGCCTTTACCCTGGCTGCGCCGGCCAAACTCAACCTGTTCTTGCACATCACCGGGCGCAGGGATGACGGTTACCACGATTTACAAACGGTGTTTCAGCTTCTCAATGTCGGCGACGAACTGACTTTCATGCGCAGAACCGATGGCGATATCCGGGTGACCTGGGGCGGCCCCCAGGTCCTCGACAATATTCCCCTCACCCAGAACCTGGTTTACCGGGCCGCGAGGCTTCTCCAGGACCGGTTTCCCAAGGCCCGGAGCCAGGGGGCAGATATCACCCTGCGGAAGAACTTGCCCAGCGGCGGAGGCCTGGGAGGCGGTAGTTCTGACGCGGCGACCACACTCCTGGGCCTGAATCATCTCTGGGGCACCTTGGCTGGCGTTGAAGAACTGGCGGAACTGGGTCGCTGCCTGGGCGCCGATGTACCGGTATTTGTGCGGGGCCACAGCGCCTGGGCCGAGGGCGTAGGCGAGCGTCTCCAAGCCCTGGAACTCCCAAAATCGTGGTACCTGGTCATCCATCCCGGGTGCTCTGTTTCTACAGCTGAGATTTTTTCCCATGCGGAATTGACACGTGACACCCCCGCCATCACAATAGCCGCCTTTTTTGCGGGGCCCACCCGGAACGACTGCGAAAAACTGGTCCGACGACGCTACGAAGCTGTTGATAAGGCACTGATTTTTCTCAGGAAATTCGGAGAGGCACGAATGACCGGCACGGGCGCTAGCGTATTCGCTGCGTTTGCCAACGAAGCCGCAGCTCGGGATGTCCAAGCACAGGTTCCCGCGCATTGGACGAGCTTCGTGGCCCAAGGGGTCAATCGCTCATCCGCCTGGGAGCAGCTGGACACCATCCGCGGCTCCTGAGTCTTCACGTCCGCTATTCCCTGGGATGGGCCCCTGGGATCTGCGGCTTCGAAGAATCAGGAACTACCGGGAAAGCTGATCCGATCGATTATTGGGGTGTCGCCAAGTGGCAAGGCACCGGGTTTTGATCCCGGCATTCGGAGGTTCGAATCCTCCCACCCCAGCCATTTTTAGGACCGGCGGCGGGCTAGCCCGCCGCTGTGCATTTACTTTGGGCGTTTCATCAGCTCCATACGGTAAGTGTGCTCCTGGCAAAAATGCTGAACGGTAAGTAGGAATCACCCTTGTCCTCAAAGCTGATGGTCTTTACTGGCAACGCCAATCCGGAACTGGCCCGGAAAGTGGCGAGTCGTCTGTATCTTTCCCTGGGCAAGGCTGATGTTGGCCGCTTTAGTGACGGCGAAATCGCCGTCGAGCTGAATGAGAACGTCCGTGGTAAGGACGTGTTTGTCCTTCAGCCCACCTGCGCTCCCACCAATGACAACCTCATGGAGTTGTTGGTGATGATCGATGCCCTGCGTCGCGCGTCGGCGGGGCGGATTACGGCGGTGGTGCCCTACTTCGGCTACGCTCGCCAGGATCGCCGTGTGCGATCCTCCCGGGTGCCGATCTCCGCCAAGGTGGTGGCCGATATGATGGTGACCGTGGGTGTTACCCGCGTGTTGACCGTGGATCTGCACGCTGAGCAGATTCAGGGCTTTTTTGCCTGCCCGGTGGACAATATATATGGGTCGCCGGTACTGAATGACGATATTCAGGCCTGTAACTACGAAAACGTCATGGTCGTATCGCCGGACATCGGCGGTGTGGTTCGGGCTCGCGCCATTGCCAAGCAGCTCAATGACGCGGAGCTGGCCATCATCGACAAACGTCGACCGAAGGCCAACGAAACCGAGGTGATGAATATCATCGGTAGCGTCGAAGATCGGGTATGCCTGCTCGTAGACGACATGGTCGACACAGCGGGTACTCTGTGTAACGCCGCCAATGCGCTCAAGGAGCGCGGGGCGACGCGGGTCGTAGCCTACTGCACTCACGCTGTGCTATCGGGCAAGGCCCTGGACAACGTCCGTAACTCTCGGCTCGACGAGTTGGTAGTCACGGATACGATTCCTCTATCGAGCGAGGCGAAGTCTATCGACAAGATCCGGCAGCTGACGATCGCTGATCTGCTGGCCGAATCGATTCGCCGCGTATCGAATGAGGAATCCATAAGCGCGCTGTTTACCTAGGGGTATAGCGCATCAACCCGTTGGGGATGCCGGTCGCAGGCTCTCCGACGACTTTTGAAGGAGACAATCATGTCTGATCAGCTGGCCATTAGTGCCAAACTGCGCAACGACCTGGGGAAAGGTGCGAGCCGCCGCCTGCGTCGTAACGCGGACGAAATCCCCGCCGTCATCTACGGCGCCGGTAAAGAACCCTCGGCCCTGACCCTGGTCCGCAAAGACCTGGAAAAGGCCCTTGAGAACGAAGCGTTCTTCTCTCAGGTTATCGACGTAAGCGTCGAGGGTGACGTGCAGCAGGCCATCCTTAAGGACCTGCAACGCCACCCATCGAAGGACCGCGTGACCCACGCGGACTTTTTGCGCGTCGATGCCAACAAGCCCGTTAAAGTCCACGTACCGCTGCACTTCATCAACGAAGAGAAGTGCCACGGCGTGAAAATTGAGGGCGGCATCATCGAACACCTGCTCGTGGAGATCGAAATCCAGTCGCTGCCCAAAGACATCCCCGAGTTCATCGAAGTGGATATGCTTGAGGTCACCACAGCCGACATCATCCATATCTCCGATCTGAAGCTACCGGAGGGTGTCGAGTCCACGGCCCTGGCCCTGGGTGATGACCATGATATGGCCGTCGCTTCTGTCTCCGCCAAGCGCGGCGGCAAAGACGACGACCTGGACGAAGTCAGCGCCACGGACGACAGCGCCGAGGGCGAGGCCGAGCAAAGCGAGGAGTAGCAGCTCTGGCCCTTGGCCAGCGTACGTACTCCACGCAGGGACGCTTCGGCGTCCCTTTTACGTTCGACCGCAGACTATTTCCCGTGCCAATAGGGGAATTCCGATCCCAATCCGGGTATCGCGTTACCCGGCTGGGGGTTGGGTGGACAGCGCGCCAACTCACACGGAGCAACGAACTAGCACCTCGCAAGCGGCTGCGGACGTGCGACGACGATCAACGAGCAGGGGCACATGGCTTCAGATATACAGCTCATCGTAGGCCTGGGTAACCCAGGCGCCCAGTACGAAGGTACCCGCCATAACGCT
>DIYG01000104.1:0-9111 GCA_002428935.1 Halieaceae bacterium UBA6060 | reverse complement strand
AACGCCGGCGAGGACTTTGTTCGCGAACTCGCGCGTATCACCGGTGCAAGTCTGAAGCTCGAAAGCAAATACTTTGGAGAAACCGCCGATGCGTTGTTCGCCGGCCACAAACTCCGCCTGCTGATACCCACAACCTTTATGAATCGAAGCGGCAAAGCCGTAGCAGCCCTCGCGAACTTCTATAAGGTTGATGCGCAAAACATGCTCATCGCCCATGATGAGCTGGATATTTCGCCGGGCAGCGCCCGTTTTAAGTTTGATGGCGGGCACGGCGGACACAACGGGCTGCGAGATATCATCCCCGCTTTGGGCAATCGGCGGGACTTTCACCGCCTACGCATCGGCATCGGGCATCCGGGCTCCGCCAAACAGGTTAGCGGCTATGTGCTATCCAAAGGCTCGCCGGAGGATCGCGCAGCCATCGCCGCGAGCATCGACGAAGCGATCCGCGCTCTACCCTTGCTCTTGGAGGGTGACGCGACCAAAGCCATGACCCGCCTGCACAGTTTTAATGGGGCGACGCCCGCCTAAAACCAGGAAAACACAGAGAATCATATCGCTCCGCCCCAGGGGCGGGGACGATAATCAGGAATCAACAGAGGCAGTGGGACTGCCGGAGATCAACACCATGGGATTCAAATGCGGCATCGTGGGCTTGCCCAATGTAGGTAAGTCCACGCTCTTCAACGCGCTGACCCGAGCGGGCATCGACGCGGAAAACTTCCCTTTCTGTACCATTGAGCCCAATGCGGGGGTTGTTCCCGTACCGGACCCGCGACAAGCCAAGATCGCCGCTATCGTGAAGCCGGAGAAGGAGATCGCGACGACCATGGAGTTCGTCGATATCGCGGGTCTCGTTGCGGGTGCAAGTAAAGGGGAAGGCCTGGGAAACCAGTTTCTGGCCAACATTCGCGAAACCGATGCCATCGCTCACGTGGTGCGCTGTTTCGAGGATGAAAACGTCATTCACGTCGCCAATGCCGTCGACCCCAGAGCCGATATCGAGGTGATCAACACGGAACTCGCCCTGGCTGATCTCGAAAGCTGCGAGAAGCAGCTTGCGAAAGTTGTTCGCACGGCAAAAAGCGGCGACAAAGATGCGGTCGCCATGAAGAACCTTTTGGAGAACAAGCTCCTTCCCCATCTCAATGAAGCAAAGCCCGTGCGCGGCCTAAGTCTCGACGACAAGGAACTGGCACTGACCAAAACACTGTTCCTCCTGACCACAAAACCCACGCTGTACATCGCCAACGTCGATGAGGATGGTCTGGAAGGCAACGCTTATGTGTCCCAGGTCCAGGAGATAGCGGCAGAAGAAAATGCTCAGGTGGTGGTGATTTGCAATAAACTCGAGTCAGAAATCATCGAACTGGACGACGACGAACGAGCCGAGTTCCTGGCAGAACTCGGCATGGAAGAACCCGGTCTCCACCGAGTGATTCGCGCCGGTTACGATCTGCTCAATCTACACACCTACTTCACCGCAGGGCCTAAAGAGGTTCGGGCCTGGACCGTAAAAGTGGGTGCTTCCGCGCCGGAAGCCGCCGGGGTGATCCACACGGACTTTCAAAAAGGGTTTATTCGCGCGGAAGTCATCGGCTACGAAGACTTCATTACCCACAATGGTGAGCAGGGTGCCAAAGATGCGGGTCGCTGGCGGCTGGAAGGTAAAGACTATGTGGTGCAGGACGGCGACGTCGTCCATTTTCGCTTCAACGTCTGATTCACCGGGTCATTCGGCGCCTGCTCCAATACCTAATACGAACAGAGAACCGATAGCCCCGGGGCCAGCTTCGAGAAAAAGTGGTCTAAGGGTAAGCCCGTTTACCCTGATCAGGGCGCGGCGCTGGGGAAATCGTCTTCCCCTGGAAGATAGAGACGATGCTTGGCTTTGATGCTTGAGGCGTCCCCCAAATTGAAGGCATCGGGATTGTGCTTCTGGATGGCCGCCATCATTTCATCGATAGATACGCCCTGGGGTCGAGATCGCGCGGCAATGGACCAGAGGGTCTCTTCCTCGCCCACCACGTGATAGCGCTCTTGCATTGAAGAGACTTCTTGCTGAGAAATTGCAACCTGGGGCGATGACGCAACGGTGACGTTCTGCACAGCTTGCTCAAGCTTAATGGTAGCGACCTCTGAGACGGTAGCACCTGTTTCTGAAGATCCAGGCACAACCTTGGGCATCACCGTCATGGCCGCAGGCTCCGTGCCCGAAAACACATCCTCGCCCTGATCCGCGCTGCGATTCAGACGTTCGAAAATTGCTTCTTGATTGATGTCGATTTCGTCCACATAACCATCGGGACAGGCGGGAATCGCCTCCTTCTGCTTGCGTTCCAAATCCAGCTTCAGGGCGTCAAGCTTGTCGGCGTTGAAACCACGTACATCCAGCGCCCCCGTAAGCACCCCAATCGTGGCCAGGGCGCGAGCTTGCGCACCCCGGAGCTGCGTTTCCGCGGAAATCAGCGCCCGTTGGGTATCGAAGTATTCGTTCTGGCTGTCCAGCAGGTCGAGGAGTGATCGCTGGCCGATATCGAATTGGTCGTTGTAAGCGCGACGTGTCTTGTCCTGGGCATCGAGTTGCTGCGTCAAATACGCGACCTGGCGCTCCAGCACGTCGATGTCATTGAACGCGATCAAGGTCTCGCGACGCACCGTTAAGCAGACATCTTTACGTGTCTCGACGGCGGCATAGTAGCGTGCGGACTGCTCGCGACGTCGCGCCGAGTCAGAACCACCGCGGTAGAGATTGAAGTTCATCACGACTTCTACCGCCTCAAGATCGTAGTCGCCGAGAATACCGTCCGTGTTGCTCTCCTGTTCGTTGCGATACCGAAGATCGAAGCGGGGCATCATCGGCCCCCGGGTCGCATTCTGAGACTCTCGGGCCGCACGCACTTCTTCAATGGAACGGTTAACATCGGGGCTGCTGACGTAAGCGGCTGAGAGCGCGGACGCTCGCGATGCGGGTAAATAATTTTGCGGCAACTGGGGTAGCGCGAGTTCATCGCCGGGCAGAAGCCCGACCACCCGTTGAAACTCTGCTTTGGTATCGTGAAGATTACTCACCTCTGTGAGCAAATTGGACTCCGCCAGCGCCAAACGCGCCGTGGCCTGCTCCAGGTCTACGCGTTGACTCACGCCACCCGCAGCGCGCTCGGCAATCTTGTTGAACACCTGGCGGTGCACCACGTAGTTGCGCTCCGCATAGCTCACCAGTTGCTGAAACAACAGGGTATTGAGGTAGACCTCCGTCGCGGCGAGGGCTACCTGCTGGGACGCGGCTTCAAAATCGTAGAAGCTGGCCAGCTTCTCGTAGCGTCTCGCTCGGGCCTCATCGCGGCTCTGAAAACCATCGAAGAGCAGCTGAGTAATGGAGAAACGCAGAGAGTCAGCCTCGTAATCTCCGAAATCGGCGATGGGCGTCTGGCGCTCCTCCCAGGAATAGTTCCCCGCTAAATCCACGCTGGGTAGCAGATCACCGCGTTCGGCACGCTCCGCCTCGCGGGTCGCCTCAAACTCGTAATAGGCCGAGGTAACCGCCGGATTGCTGGCCAGGGCCGTAACGACCGCATCACCGTAACTGCTGACCGTTTGCGCCTGGAGCCCGTGGGTAGACGCCACCCCGGCGATCAGGAACAAACCCTGGGAAAGTCGTTTTACTACTGCATTCAATGGACTACTCATCTCACTGTAATCTCAACCCCCCTATCTTATTACGCCCGGGATGCCACGGACAGCGATCACGGACCCTCGAACGCACTTATACTGTGCCCAAACTCACACTTAACGATGGCTATGTTTCCGTCGCTACCCGTTTTGCGAACTGGCTCAAATCTGTCTTTCTTTGCCTTCGCAATTCTCGCCGTACAGATAGTCGCCCTGGCCGCGACCATCGACTTCGCCTCGCAGCGACGCTTGGCGGCGGAGCGCTTTGGTGACCTGGCCCTGGAAGCTATCGACGCCTGGGAATTACTCATCGACACCCAGAAACCGCAACCCCTTCCAAGGCAGTTGCGCGCCGTCAACGAGTTCTTCAATACCCGAGCGCGGTGGTCTACGGACGAAGCGATCTATCAGCAGGCCGACTATTGGGCGACCCCCCTGGAACTCCTGGCCCGGCAAGCTGCGGACTGTGAGGACTACGCCATTGCCAAGTATCTATCCCTTCTTGCCCTGGGAGTCTCTCCCCAATCCCTGCGCCTAATTTACGTACGTGCCACACTGGCATCGGGCGCAACCCAGGCGCATATGGTGCTCGCCTGGTACCCAACACCCGAAGGGGAACCCCTGATTCTTGATAACTTAAATCCGCGGGTTTTGCCCGCAGGACAACGCACAGACCTTTCGCCCGTTTTCAGTTTCAGTGCAACCGAGTTGTGGATTGGCGCCCGGTCCCAGGTCTCTTCTTTCGCGCCGCGGGATCGCATGTCGCGATGGCGAGACCTTTTGGATCGCGCCGCGGCGGAAGGATTTAAACCGGAATGGTAGGAGCCCATCATGTCCCTCAATAGACAGCTCTGGATCGCCATAGTTTTGCTTATGGTGGTTATCTTCTGCGCCACATTCATGATTCATGGCCTGGCGAGCAGCCGTTACCTTCAGCAGCAGATCACGCTCAAGAATCACGATGACGCGTCGGCTCTGGCCTTGTCTCTGTCCCAGCAATCCCCGGATTCGACTATGCTGGAAATCCAACTGTCGACGCTGTTGGATCAGGGCACCTATCAACGGGTTTCCCTGGTGGCACCGGATGGCGAGGTGTTGTTTGAGCGCCGACGACAGGTCAGCGATGGAAGCACACCGGGATGGATCCCTCGCCTATTCCCCGTCGATGCGGAACCGGGGCGCGCTGAGGTCAGTGATGGGTGGACTCAGGTGGGAACGTTGTCCCTCGAGTCCGCGGAGCACTTCGCCTATGAGGAGCTTTGGGAGAGCGCCAAACGCACTTTTGCCGCTCTGCTCATCGCCACCCTGCTCGCCGGGGCTTTGGGGTCTGCCGTGCTGCGACGAATAACCCGTCCCCTACAAGCCGTGGTCACCCAGGCAGACAACTTATCGGAACGCCGTTTTACCCATCTCGCAGAACCCTACACCACGGAGTTCGCCCAGGTTACGCGAGCCATGAACCGTGTGACTGACCGCGTGCGTGAAATGCTCGATCAAAGCGCCGAACGATTGACTCAGGAGCGAGGCCAAACGGACATCGATGAAACCACCGGTCTGTTACTGCAAGGCCCCCTCGTCGACCGGCTCAAGGCATATCTGGATTCCGAAGATGCCTCGTCCTCGGGGTCCCTGGTGCTCTTCCGCCTCGAAAGGCTGGCGGTCGCCAATCAGCTCCACGGTCGCGAAGCCGTGGATCAAACCCTAAGGGTGGTTGGTCAACGGCTGCAAGCCATATGCACGGGCCATTCGGGCTGGGTTGCGGGGCGCGTGAGCGGCGCGGATCTCGCGCTTATTGCACCTCTGGACCAGGACCCCAATGCCCTCGCCCATCAGGTGCTCGCCGCTGCCAAAGACGCGCTGGATCACTGCGGGCTCGGCGATACCCTTTCCGTACCCACCAGTTGTAGCGGCTTTGCCCATGGTGATGACCCCGAGCATCTCCTCAAGGAACTGGATGCGGCGCTGTTAGCCTCCCTGCAAACACCCCAACAGCCTGTAACGAGAGCCCAGGACACCTTGGGTCGGGGCCTAGCGCTGGATGAGGAAAGCGCCATATGGCGCCAGCGATTGGATTCGGCCCTCGCAGAACAGACCCTGGATCTCACGCTGTATCCCGTGGTGTCACCGTCGGCCTCCTTGCTGCACAACGAAGCCATGTTACGACTCGATACGAGCGAGGAGCCCCTCCGGGCGGCGAGTATTCTGCCCTGGGCCTACCGCCTGGGGCTAATTCCCGATATTGACCGGGCGGTGATCTCTCGCGCTCTGAGCATCATCGCTCAGCGACAAGCGCCCGTATGCATCAACCTCACCCTGGGAGCCCTGAGGGAAGCTGACTTCCTCCCTTGGCTGAGGGGCAAGCTCCAGGCCCAGGGGGACGCTTCAAAGCTGCTATCGGTGGACATCTCTGAGGCATCCGCGTTTTTCGATCAACAGGGCTTTCGTCAGCTGCGAACCTGCTTCGCTCAATTCCAAGTGTCCGTCGGCCTCGATCATGTGGGGTTTCGTATCGAAGACGTCGGCTTATTGAGTGAACTCGGTGTCGACTACTTGAAAGTAGATGGGCTGTTTATCAAAGGTATTGGCGAAAATCTGGCCAAGCGCTCTCTATTGCAGACCTATGTAGCCATTGCAGGCACCCTGGGCGTCGACTGTATCGCCGAGGGAGTCGCTAGTGCCGAAGACTTGGAGGCAGTTTTTGCCTGCGGTGCTCGAGGTGCCACAGGTCCTGCTGTATCCGTCCGTGGAAATCATGAGGCATAACAAAGGTCTTCTTGAGAAATGATGGACCTTGGCCATGCCCCGTAAACCAGGATCTGTCTCTACGGCTGTTCATCCTGCAGGATATTGAGAGCGTTGTCCCGCTTGCGAAGGGCTTGTCGGGCCATGATCTTCTTCTGCGCTTCTTCCGGTAGCTCGGTAAACAGCAGCACATTCTTGTCAATGAGTACGTCCAACAGGTCCTCAAGGACCCGGACAAACGCCAGATCGGTGTTTGCCAGATCGTCTTGTGCGGTCATCTGCGCAAGAAATCTTGTCAACTCAGGCGTGCCAGGCTCCACGGCTTCGTCGAAGCTCGGAGCCTGCGTATCACTCACGGCATTGATACGTCCATCCTGATCCCGTCGCACGAATGGCAATGGCCACACTCCTTTTCAGCTTTGCCTAAGGCCTTCGATTCTGGGAGCGACCCGAGCACTAGTTTCGCTCGGCCTCGCCCAGTCTCGCCTAGCTTCCTACCCTAACACGACGCAGGTTACTCCCACAGCGGTCAGATCACCGACCCTGGAGCAGCTATCCATGGCCTAGAGGATCGCCCGCTAGCGCCTATTCCACACCGCTCGGCTCCGGCTTATCGTCTTCTCCGGCACGTAAGAGTAAATCCATTTCCAGGGCAGCGATATCGGCCTCACCGGCGGGACCTGGGCTATCAAAAGCCTCCTGCTCCGACGGCTCTACGGTCGTCGATGCGGAACCGTCTTCTCCCGCTGGCAAGACGATTTCTCCCCCATCAGTCAGCACATCGGCCGCATCGATCACGAAGCTGGTGTCTTCCGCCGTGGACACACTGCCATCTGTCCATTGCACTTCCGATTGTCCATGGACAATGACGTCACCGTCGGCATCCGTTCGCGCTTCGCTATCATCAGCATAGTTCAAGGAAATGCTTTCGACGCCAAGTTCATCGAGCGTGCGAAGCTCCCCGGGGTCGGTAATGCCATCGGAGTTCTTGTCCTGCCAAACGCCGAACTGGCTCCAGGCCTCATCGTTGGCATCCAACACCCGGTTACCATCGGTATCGAAGACTTCGGCCAGCGCCTCCATATCCGTCTGCGCCGTATCTGACCAGCGCGTGAACACGTACTCTCGCGCCTCGTCAACGGTACCGGAATTGTTGGCATCGAAGACCAGCAGGCCATCGTCTGGTCCTACCCAGGCCGTGGACATGGTCTCGCCGGTTACCTGATCCTCAAACACGACACCGGCCTCGCGATCCAGATACTCAAGGCCATCGCCATCCAGATCCAAGGCGATGGGTGCAACGGTCTCGCCATTTACCGAGATGGTCACGCTGTTTTCCTCCGTGGAGCCATCAGATTCAGTAGCTACCGCTAGCAAGGTGAGATCAAATTCCGGAGGATTACCCTGAGGCGCCCGCACCGTAAGCGTCAATACCGTATCGACGGTCAGGCCATTGCCTCCAGTGATATCGTAAGTTCCGGATCCCGGTGCCGTTTCGGTCAGGGTAAAGCCGTTATTCAGGGATATACCACCAAAGGAATCATCGGTGGGCACACCCGATAAACTGATGCTTAAACCCTCGCTACCGTCGAGATCTTGAAGCGCAGCTTCGATGGGAATCTCGTAGGTATACACGTCAAGCATCACTGTAGCGCTGTTGATAGTCGCGATCTCCGAGGTCTGCGTGGTCGAGCCCGCAAACTCAATCGTTGCCTGACCATTAGCATCCAGGGTCACATCCACCGACGGTGTATCGTGAGTGAAGTTCATGTTGCTGTTTTCACGGGTCTGCGGCGAGCCGTAGCTGAAGTTATCCCCGCCCGACAGTTCGTTGGAGGAACCCGCTGCTCCACCCGGAGCATTGGCGAGTTCACCGCTGTTTTCAACGATATTGGCGTTGTAGAAGAATCTGGCCGTCGGTACGCCACCGACCTGAACCTCCCAGAAATCGTCGAAGTTGCCGCCGCTGCCATCGAAATTCCAGGAACCAGACGCCGTGACGTTAAACACCATCTGCACCGTCACCCCAGCAAACAGTGGACCGAAGTTCAGCTGGGTGCTTGTGCCATCGACATAGCTGATACCTGGCGTGCCCTCAATGTTGTTATCGCCCGCTTCATCACCGACCACCGAGCCAATAGTCTGGGTCAGCGCCTCGGGATTGACTGACACGGTCACGGAAGCGGAAGGGAAGTCGACACTGGGAACATCTGCAACGGGTGTTACATTGATGCTCACCGTCGCTTCATTAGAACTCGCCTCACCATCGCTGACGGTATAGGTAAACTGCGTGTTGATCGCGCTACCGGCGGGCGTCGGCTGGAATACCAATTGGCCCGCATCAAGATCCGCCACCGATACGACCTGCCCTGGGGTTACGGGGACACCATTAAGCAAAAGCTCGCCATCAGCCGGCAGACCCGTGATGGTGATACTTTCAAAGCTGTCACCGACATCGATATCACTGTCATTGCCAAGAATAGACGCCGTGGTAATCGTTAAGGGCGTATCTTCTTGTGTGGTTAGGGCGTCATCCACCGCGACCGGCGGATCGTTGTCCGGGTTCACCGTCACATTCACCGTCGCCGTGGCCGTCTCGCCGTTGCCGTCCGTGATCGTGTACGTGAACGAGTCACTGCCGTTGTAATCCGCGTTCGGCGTGTATTTCAGCGTCCCATCCGGGTTCTGCGTCACCGT
>DIYG01000057.1 GCA_002428935.1 Halieaceae bacterium UBA6060 | reverse complement strand
GTAATCCCTTGAACTTATGTCTCGCGGAGTTACCAAACCAGTTTGTCTGCTGATCTACTTATCTACTGCCTAGAAAACCTTACAGATTATCGTCAGAAGGCAGCAACCTAGTGGCGGGTAGCTACAAGATAATTAACCTCCCTGATTTTGCGAGGACTTTGGAAGGAAACCTCGAAGTCGATCATTTGCTAATGCTGGGGGCAGGCGCATCGTTGTCATCGGGAGTCCCCACCGCAAAGGATTGCATTTGGGAGTGGAAGGAAAATATCTATTTGTCAAACAACCCAGATCAAGCTGGAGCATGCGATTGCCAGTCGGAAAAGGGGCGTCAAACTGTGCAAGCATGGATCGATGCTCAGGACGGTTTTCCAGCTTGTGGCGCTGATGAGGAATACGAGTTCTATGCTGAAAAAGCCTATCTTAATAACGAGCTTCGTAGGAACTATTTCGAAGAGCTAGTTGAAGGTAAAGAACCGGGGGTGGGTTACAAAATCCTGGCGCTTCTTGCCGAGCATGGGGTGGTCAGGATGGTGCTGACGACGAACTTCGATGGTCTTGCTGCGAAGGCTATGAATGCAAACGGATTGCAGCCACGTGAGCTGACGATAGAAACCTCTGAGCTAATTCATACGCCGATGCGCCGGAAGGACTGTTTCCATATCGCACTTCATGGTGATTACAAATATGGAAAGTTAAAAAATACTGGCGATGAGCTTGATACTCAGCAAGACGATTTCAAAGTTGCCTTACGAATCCATCTATATAACAAGCATTTTATCGTAATGGGCTACAGCGGACGTGATGAATCGCTTATGACAGCGATCGAGGATGCCTATCTTCAAGAAGAGAAAGGCAAGGGGATCCTTTTCTGGTGCAGCTATTCCGAGAACGTTTCTGCAGAGGTTGATTCGCTGCTTAAAAAGATTTGTGCGAGGGGTAGGGAAGCCATCTTGGTCGTGGCTGGCGACTTCGATGATTCGCTGCAATGGCTTTGCGAATATTGCTTCCGTGGAGATACAGATATGTCTAACAAACTCGGGGATATTGTTGGGTACGCCGGAGTGGACAACGGAGAAGTGAAGCTAGACGAAGTTCAGATTGCCGCGGCGCCAGTTGATGAAGGTAACGCCGGGCTTGATGCCGAAGTCGAAGCTTTGGATCCAGAAGCACAGGGGGCACTGGCTCTAGCAACCTTGTTAGGTGGATGGACTGAGAGTGATGCTGATCAAATAGCGATAAATGGTGCGGCCGATGAATCTTAGAGAATTTGATGCTGAGCTCAGAGAGATTATTCAGAGTGAGAATTCACTCATCGAGTTATCGGGCGGTCAGGTTTGGAAGGTTAAGAACCGTGAAGTGCTTTGGGAAAAGTTAGGTTCAAGGTTCTACGATGAACATCTAGAAAAGGTTAAAACGCTAGCGGTAAGAGTTCTCTCTGAGCGTGATCCTAAGTTCGAACTGTCCCCTGAAAAGCGGTTCTACGCAAAATTAGATGGCAAATCGCTGATGCATTCGCCAGAGATCAGGGAGAACTTGGCTGAAACTCTTGCTTTACTGGGGAACCGCTACGAAGCACTGACGCACTGCACCCCTGACAAGCCACGAGGCACAGCGATTCTTGCGGTGAGGGAGATATTTGCTAAGTCAGACTGGCAGCTATGGGGTACACTAAATCAATCGTTGCCAGTATTAGCGGAAGCTGCGCCCACAGAGTTTATTCGAGCAGTCGAAAGTGCTCTGGCTGATCCCGCGGGACCATTTGACGAGTTGTTTCGACAGGAAGGGGCTCGTTCCTTTGGGGCTGAAAACTATCTGACCGGTCTTCTGTGGGCGCTAGAGGCGTTGGCCTGGGACGAAGATCTTTTGGCAAAGGTCTGCGTGGTGTTGGCTGAGTTGGCAGAGCGTGACCCTGGTGGGATTTGGTCTAATAGGCCAGGCAACTCAATTGCAGCCATTTTGTTGCCTTGGTACCCGCAAACCTTCGCGCCTATCAAGAAGCGCTTTGCAGCGATGACAGCGGTCATGAAGGACTCGCCGGAGGTGGGTTGGCGTACTTTGCTTGCTTTGCTTCCCCATGGCATGGGATCCACTTCGGGAACATACAAGGCCAAATGGCATAAACCAGTTCCAGAAGACTGGAAGCCAAGTGTCACTGTTGTCGAGCATTCCACTCAGATTGATCAGTATGCTTTCATGGCATTAGAGCTGGCGACTCAAGATGTTAACCGACTCTGTGAGCTCGTTAATCGTCTCGATAACCTTCCACGAAGGCCGTTTCACGCATCGATTGAGCTGTTGAGTTCCTCGGAAATGGGCAGCCTGAACGCTGAGCAAAAGTCTGCTCTGTGGAAGGAGCTAACGAAGTTCGCAAACAAGCATCGCCGGTTCGCGGATGCCGCTTGGGCTTTGCCTGAAGAGCAGGTTGAACGAATAGAGGCTGCCGCGGCACAACTGCAGCCAGATGATCCTCGTCTATTGCACCAGCGTCTGTTCTCTTCGAATGACTTCGAGCTGTACGACGATAATGATTCATATGATCAGGAGCAAAAGAAGCTCCTAGATAAACGTGTGCAGGCCATCAATGAGATTATTGAGCTGGGTGGCTTCGAGGCTGTGCTTGAATTCAGCGAGACTGTGGAGTCCCCGCACCATGCTGGCCGCGCTGCTGCAAGTTTGTCACTTCCCGCGTTGGACATACATATTCTGCCCGAACGTCTGGTCAATTCAGGTGATGCGGTTTCCAGTTTCGTAGCCAATTATTCTTTTCAGCGATTTCTGGATGATGGTGAGACCTGGCTTGATAGTATGGATCGAACAGGTTGGGAACTTGCACATAGTTGCGCGTTGTTGAAAGCCCTTCCTTTTGATCAAGCTATCTGGACCCGGGTGGAAGATTGGTTGGGCGATATAGCAGTAGATTATTGGCGGGATGTGGCTGTAAACCCGTATCAGGCAGAATCAGGGCTTGAGTATGCGATCGGAAAACTATTGGAAGCCGGACGTCCGCATGCTGCGATAGCTTGTCTTCACTGCCAGCACCATCAGACAAAATCTTTCGATGCAGCTCAGGCGGTTAGGGCATTACTGGACGCCCTTTCGGCGAAAGACGAAGCTGGTACCTTAGGGCAACACTATCTCATCGACCTGATTACTGCCCTTCAACAAGATGACGCGGTCCCTGAGCAGGATATGTTAGGGGTTGAGTGGGGCTATTTACGGCTCCTGCAGCGAGATGACAATGTCGCGCCCAGACTGCTCATGTCGAAGTTGGCATCTGAGCCAGAGTTCTTTTCTGAAACAATTAGGTTAGTTTATAAGTCGCGAAACGCGGAAAATCCGCTAGATCAGTCCGAGGTCACAGATGAGTCTCAAAAGCGAATAGCAGAGAATGCCTGGCACCTTTTGTATGAATGGAACAGGCCCCCTGGCCTAGTCGCTGATAAAGGTTTAGATGGCGCTGCCTTCATGCGCTGGTTGGGGCGCGTGCAAGAGATTTCCACAGAGACGGGGCACTTCGAAGTCTCGATGACAAAAGTCGGAGAAGTTCTGTATTACACGCCGGAGGACCCTAGTGGTTTTTGGATAAACAAAACAGTTGCGGAATGTCTTGATGCACGTGGTGGTGATCACATAAGACGTGGATTTAACACGCAGATTTTTAACGCCCGAGGGCCGCATTGGATTGATCCGACGGGTGCTCCTGAGCGTGAGCTAGCGAGCTTGTGGCGAGAGAAGGCGGAGGCTGTAGAAGCGGAAGGGCTCGCCAGATTCGCTGATTCTCTACGTGAGGCGGCAGCCTCATTTGATGCAGAAGCAGACCGCATTGTCCGAGAGCACGTCAACGGAGATTGATACGCAATTGGATGAGAGGGCGTTGCTGCGATGAGGCGCCGCCGTTAATGCTCTGTGTGCGAACTATGGACTGAACAGGGGCGAAATCGGTCTTTATTTGGCTTGCACTGGCAACATCTTTGCACGAGATGGCAGGTAACATATTGACATTTATAGATTAACGTTGGTGTTTACTGCTAGGCTACTGCCCTGGCAGTGTTCAGGTCGGCGGTTCGACCCCGCCTGGCTCCACCAATTCTCCTCAATTCGTAAGTCTCCTCGTGCAGTTGAGGGCTCTTTGATCGCTTCGCTTGCCCGCGAGTGCTTCACTAGTTCGATATTATGAGCCACGACCGTATGGGTGGCTTTTCAATTCATCCGCTTACACCCGTACCATTGTGACTGTCCGTAGGCGGTAGTTCTTATGATGGATGTTAGCGAGGAATGATCCGGCACCGCATACCAGAAGTTCTTTTGATGACTATCTCAGCCTTCCTTTGGGTTCTGGGTTCGGTTAAGGCCAACTCCACGGAACTTGATGTTTTGTCTTCCGGTGGAGTAGTGATTCTCCCTTTTGTAACCAACCGTAGTTTCGATCGACAAGAAGGCGCGGGGGTCATCTATGGCAATACTCTGGGCGGTCTTTCCGCGGGGCATTGCACGGTTGCTTCGGTGCCTGGTGCCGACGACGGTAAGTTCATGGGTGTGGAAGGAGGTTCGTTTGAAGAGTTTCTTGAGCATGCCACCTATGCAGGCAAGCACATCGTCGTTTACTTCCACGGCTACTACGAAGACTTTGAGCGTAGCTGCCGCCGCGCAGCGACGTTCAAACGTCGGCTGTCCCTCGACGGTGAGCTACTTCTGTTTAGCTGGCCCGCCAACTCAACGCCGTTGACCTACGCCGATGATGTGGCGGATCTTGAGGCCAGCACACCGGTGTTTTTGGATGTGCTCGACCGACTCGGGCAGCGCTTTGGCCACGAGCACATCAGCATCGTGGGCCACAGTTTGGGTACCCGGGGATTGGTTAGGGCTCTTAGGGATTGGCCCGAGGACGAAGCTCGTTTTCGCAATCTTGTGCTTGTCGCTGGCGATATGGACCGGGAGCGTTTCCGGGAAGCTTTACCGGAATTGCGCAAACACATCGATCACATCACCGTCCTGGTTTCAGACCGCGATCTGCCGTTGAAGTTGTCGAAAACCCTGAACCGCGGATCACGCCTCGGTCAGGCGGAAGGCGGTGCCATTGAAGGAGTTACCGTGCTCGATGTCACGGAGATTGCCGATACCCATTTCTCTGGTCACGTCTATCATCTGCGCAACGAGGCGGTGGTGGCCATGATCCGCCAAGCGCTTGAACCCGAGGCCGATGACACGTCAAAGGCTGCTGGAACAACGCAATAAAAAGATGCAACAAAAAAAGCGGCGCCACCCTTCGGTGACGCCGCCAGCACGAGCGCTAGCTGCGCTCGCCCCATGATGGTTAGTAACTCAAGGTGACTGCTGCGACCTGTTCGTCGCCCAGCTGATCTCGGGTTTCGCGCAACTCGTGCAGCACCTGCAGGTTACGCCGCGGAGTTGCGGCAGGGCCCGACAAGGCTGCGGCATTGGAAAAAGCTTGTTCCGCCGCGTCGTAGTCACCCAGTTCCAGCTCTGCCACACCAAGATTGTTCAGATAACGCCAGCGGCTGCGGCTGCTGTCCAAAGCCATGGCGGACTGACATTCGGTGCGGGCCAGATCCGGAGCATTCATCTCCAGATGAGCTCGGCAGGCGATGCCGTGAGCATCTGCGCGGTGCGTATCTTTCAACTCCCGCTGCAGATTGCTCTCAACCACCGACAGGGCTCGCTCCGCGTTTCCGCGGCGCAATGCGCGATCCGCCTGACGCAGGAAGCTGGGCTCGTAGGTGGTCATGGTTTCGGCGGCAACAGGGGCCGCGTCCAGGGTGGCAGCAATCGCTGCGCTGCCTGCAAATACGCAGGCGTAAAACAATGAGCTAAGTGAACGTTGCATGTCGTCTCTCCTATAACGATGACTTGCAAGCACAGCTTAGAATTGCCAATAATGAATAACAATAAACTAATTAACTAAATAGAATTCATAAATGAATGAAATAGAGAGGTGATCTATGCGTAGTCCTGGCTCCCTGGCTCCGGCCGATTGGTCCGACATGGCTGTGTTCCTGGCAATTTTTGACGCGGGTAGTCTGGTCTCAGCGGCCGAGACCCTGGGCATGTCCCAGCCCACCGTGGGTCGCCACCTGGCGGCTCTAGAGGAGCGCATGGGAATAACTCTGTTTGCGCGCACGGGTCGTCGCATGGTTCCCACGGAACTGGCCCATCGCATCGAAGAGAGTGCCCGCAAGATGGCGCGAGAGATGCACGCGATACAGCGAGGCGTGGTAGACGCCACCACGGGTTTGCAGGGCAGCGTGACCATATCTGCCAATGAAGGAACGGGTTCTGAGTGGCTCGTGCCGGTCCTGGCGAAGCTGCAGCTCAAGCACCCCGAAATCTATGTTGACCTCAAGATTGAATCCAGGGCCGCGGATCTTGTGCAGCGCGAGGCGGATATCGCCCTGCGTATGGGCCGGCCAACACAGCTTGATCTCATCACCCGCAAGCTGGCTACCGTCGGCTTCGGCTTCTACGCCTCCGAAGCCTGGGTGGAGCGCCACGGTACACTGGCTTCCTTGCAGGACCTCAATGACACGCCCTGGATTCGGGGTGCATTTAATCCCCAGGGCAACGACCTTCTCCAGGAGTTCTTCGCTACCCACTCCATTACCTGCAAGATGGTCATGTCGACAAATAGCCCGGCGGCACAGATTCGTGCGGTGCAGCAGGGCATCGGTTTTGGGGTGTTGTCTCATCGTTGGGCGAGCCGCGAACGAGGCCTGGTGCGCTTGCTACCCGAGGTAGCCGCCGCAGAGATCGATCTCTGGTTGGTAACTCACGAGGACCTGCGTCATAGTGCACGCCTGCGTGCGGTTGCGGACCATATTGTCGAGGCTGCCGAAATCGATGCAGGGTTGTTCGAGACCGGCATCCGCTCTGAAAATAATTCTAATAAATCGAACAAAAAAGCAAATAAATAGCGATATACGTTCGATAGAGTGATGGCTAAAGTGGTATCACATCAACGGAAAACGCAAGGAGCGTTCCATGACCATAGCTATCGAGCCATCGCAATCTACTTCATCCACAGATGTCCAGGTTTTTACCTTGGCAGCTTCCGGCGATCTTCTGGGGCGCATCGCCCTGGCCGCCATCTTCCTTCTTGCCGGTCTCAACAAGATCGGGGCTTATGAGGGTACGCAGGCCTACATGGCCTCGGTGAGCGTTCCCGGTGCTCTGTTGCCGGCGGTGATCGCTCTGGAGGTCATTGGCGCAATTTTTCTTATCCTGGGTTTCAAAACCAGGCTAACAGCTCTGCTGCTCGCGGGCTTTAGTGTGCTATCCGCCTTACTGTTTCATTTTCATCTGGCCGATCAGATGCAGTTCATCTTGTTCTTCAAGAACGTCGCCATGGCCGGGGGATTTCTCGTTCTGGCCGCTAACGGTGCCGGCGCTTTGAGCCTCGATGCCCGTCAATAGACCTCCCATAAAAAAAGGCCTGCGACCATAGCGCAGGCCTTTCTCGCGTGTTTGGGAAGTTGATGGGCCTAGGCCTAGAAATCCACCACCACGGATAGACGAGCGTTCAGAGGCCGCCCCGTTGAAATGTTGTCGTTGCTGTGGGCATCGGGGAAGTACTCCTCGTCAAACAGGTTCTCGACGTTGAGTTGCAGGCGAGTACTGTCGGATACCTGGTAATACGCCGCCGCATCAATGCGAGTGTAGTCGGGAACTTCCGTGGCGTTGTCTTCGCGGACAAAGAAGCTGTCCTGGTAGGTACCTCCCAGGGCCAGGCTCAGGCGATTGCTAACGTCGTAGCGGGTCCAAAGCGAGAACATGTTCTCGGGGGTTTGGCGGGTGCGGTTGCCGTCAAAGCCACTTCCATCGGCACGGTTAACCTCACCATCGAGGTAGGAGTAGCCCGTTGAGATCGACCAGCGATCCGTGAGGTTGCCGGTCAGCTGAATTTCAAAGCCTCGGGTGTCCGAGCCTTCGATGACGATAACCTGCTCCTGGTCTTCGGGATCGACAGAGGTAAAGCTTTCTCGCTCTAGATCAAACACCGCTGCCGTCAAACTCAAAGCGTTGCTGAAATCCCACTTGACGCCTATTTCCCTATTTTCGAAGTACTGGGGACGGGTACTTTCCGTGGTCAGGTCCAGGGTTAGGAACTGGTCTCCGGAGCGAGGGAGAAAGGTTTCACTGTAGCTGGCGTAGATCGATACGTTCTCTGCGGGTTTGTAGATAAAGCCGAGACGAGGGGTGACTTCCGTGTCTTCCCGGCTAAAACGGCCGTCGGAATCCTCACCGCCTGCGGCGATGAAATCCGTGACATCAATATCGAACACGTCGTAACGCAAACCGAGGACCACTTTGAACTGGTCTGTCAGATCGATTTGATCCTGAAGATATACCGAGGCGTAACGCACCTCGGATTCGCGATCCCGCACGGGGTTGCTGAAACTGAAGGCCGGGATTTCCAGGGGATCCGTAAACGGAATTACCAATTGATCGTCGCCGTTTTCCTCAAAGACATTATCATCTCGCCCGTTGGTGGTTTGTTGGTCGCCCAGCTCTACACCGACAAGCAACGTGTGGCCGAAGCCACCGGTGGCGAATTCCGAGACCAGGTTGGCCTGAAGAATGAGATTCTCTCGCTCAGTCACATCCCGATAGCCATCCAACTCGACCTCATCAAACACACCGTCAACGACCACAACATCGTCGCTTGGGTAGAGGTTTTGATACTCCTTGTCGTAATCCGCGTAGTGCAGGGTGACGTTGGCATTCATGGTGTCCGATAGCTCATGCTCCACGCGGGCGCGCAAAATGTGGGCCTGGAGGGTAGTGAAGTTTTCGTCGGGGGAACCAAAGAAGGTTTCGTCGTAGTTTTCCAAGGGTGTATTCGGGCCATTCTCCACCCGTTGCGACGGTACGCCGCGGTCTACTACTCGATCGTCGTCCACATACTCATAGGAAGCAGTCAGACGAGTGCGATCAGAAAGGAGGGCGGTAAGAGTCGGGTTAATGGCGAAGCGCTCGCCCTCGAAAAAGTCTCGATGGTTTTCCAACTCTTCGTAGAACCCATTGATGCGCAGGGCCGCTGAGTCACCCAGAGCAAAGTTGGAATCGATGGCGCCGTTGTAGGCAGAGAAGGTATCGATACCGCCGAAGAAACTGTTGAAGTTCTCGCCAATCACTGCGGTTTTTTGCACCCGGTTGACAACACCACCGCCACCACCTCGGCCAAAGAGCAGCGCGTTGGGGCCGCGCAGCACTTCGATCTGAGCGACATTGTAAAACGGGCGGTAGTACTGAACGTCGTCGCGGATGCCGTCGATGAAGAAGTCGGCGGTGGTTTGCACACCGCGAATGATGATGGCGTCTCGGTGGCCCTCACCCTGACTGATGGCCAGGCCGGGCGTGTAGCGCAGCACGTCACCAAAGTCGCGCATGGCCTGCTCTTCGATCTGCTCATCGGTCAGGATGGAAAGACTCTGGGGGACGTCGATGATGGGAGTGGGCGTCTTAACGGAGTTCAGCTCGTCCCCGGAGAGAAATCGCCCTCGAACGACCACTTCCTCGACGTTGTTATCTTGAGCAATGGCCAGTAGCGATGAACCAAGGGTTAGGGTGGCCGTCAGGGTCATGATGGCCAGAGGTTTCTTTTGCATGGTGGGGTTGAGACCGTTTTGCTATGGATGAATCGCGGCCACACTAATCTAAATGCAAATCATTCACAATCAGATTTTGGGGGATTATTGACGGATTCTTGGGTCTCTCCATTGTGCTAGGCAAAGGCGATGGCCAGAGAAAAGAGAGGAGACTGGGGATAACCCTAAAGGAAGCCGCGGGTGGCAGGGCACACGGGGCTTCCTTGGGTGTGGTGGTGGCGTTTAGGGATTGCCCCCCGGCGCGGTGAGTTTTTCCATGACCTGATCCAGGGAAAAGCTCGCGGCCTTTTGACGTGGCGGGTAGTCCTTGAAGGTCGCCAGGAACTGACCGACATAGTCCTGGGCGGGCACTAGAAGATATGCTCGGTCAATGAGCCAGTCATAATAGGTGTTAGAGGTGAGCTGGGACCGCTCGTAGGGATCGCGCCGGAGATTGAAAATCAGCGGCAGGCGCAGCGGCACAAAGGGTTCCGCCCAGGCCTGGAGCGTCCCTTCGACGCGTTGTTCCATGAAGATGAGCTTCCAGTCGTTGTAGCGTAAGGCGGTGAGGTCGCCATCGTCCGAGAAGTAGAAAATCTCCTTTCGCGGGCCTTCATCACTTGCGCCGGTGAGGAAGGGCAGGAAGTTGTAGCCATCCAGGTGGACCTTGTAGTTGCGACCGATAGCCCGGTGGCCTTTCAGGAGCTTCTCTTTGACGTCCGTTTCGCCGGCGGCGGCGAGAAAGGTGGGCAGCCAATCCATATGGTGCATGATTTCGTTAGACACGGAGTCCGCCGGAATTCGTCCTGGCCAGCGCACGGCCGCCGGCACTCGCCAACCGCCTTCCCAGTTGGTGTTCTTCTCACCGCGGAACGGTGTCATGGCCGCATCAGGCCAGGTGTTCATGTGCGGGCCATTGTCCGTGGAGTAAAAGACGATGGTGTTGTCGGCGACACCCAGTTCATCGAGTTGCGTCAGAAACTCACCGATGTGCATGTCGTGTTCGATCATGCCGCAGGTGTACTCATCGGCCCGCGGGTAAGCGGCCTTGCATTGCGCCATTTTTTCATCGCTGACATGGGTGCGGAAGTGCATGCGCGTGCCGCTCCACCAAACGAAGAAGGGCGTGTCATCGGCCACCGCTTTAGCGATAAAGGCTTTGGCCGCCGCCACGGTTTCGTCATCCACAGTTTCCATGCGTTTCTTCGTCAGAGGACCCGTATCTTCGATCTTGCCGTCCGCCGAAGACTTGATGACACCGCGAGGCCCATATTTGCGGCGGAACTCGGGGTTTGTCGGGTAATCTTCGTTCTCAGGTTCTTCCTCGGCATTGAGGTGATAGAGGTTGCCGAAAAACTCATCGAAGCCGTGGTTACTCGGCAGGTGACGATCTTGGTCGCCCAGGTGGTTTTTGCCGAACTGACCGGTCACGTAACCGTGGTTTTTCAGCAAACCAGCGATAGTAGGGTCTTCTTCGCGCATACCTAATGCGGCACCAGGCAGGCCGACCTTCGACAGTCCCGTGCGGAATACCGACTGCCCCATGATGAAAGAGGAGCGGCCCGCGGTGCAGCTTTGCTCGCCGTAGTAGTCCGTGAACATCATGCCTTCGTTGGCAATGCGGTCGATGTTTGGCGTGCGGTAACCCATCATGCCAAGGCTGTAAGCACTGATGTTGGACTGGCCCACATCGTCGCCCCAAATCACCAGAATATTGGGTTTGTCAGCGGCCTGAACGGCATTGGCCAGAACGATTGACGCCAGCCCCATAAGGGCGCGGGAAACCCATCCCCGGCGATAAAGGCTCGTGTTTGCTCTTGATGGCATTGCGCTATTTCTCCCTCAGATAGATGTTCAGGCGTTTTATATGATCGGTGCCTGCTGCTATTTTGAAACCACAGTATGACGGTTTCTGTCCGTGCTTACATTCCCCGCCTGGGCTCCCGCGAAACCCTGGGGATACGAAGCCCTTCAGGGCAATTTGGTCAGTCGCCTTACGATCCAATCAGCGAGGCGTGTTGGCAGCCAAGCCTTGACGGCGATGAACAGGCTTCCGGGGAGAAAGGGGACGACCTGGCGCGGCGCGGGATGATGATCCTCACAAGCGGCGACCACGGCTCCCGCGACGGTGACGGGATCGGCACCCTTGGCGTGGAGATCATGATGGAACTGTTTTAGCGTTTGTAGCTGGGCGCTGTAGGCCGATGCGCTGTCGATCCAACGCTGTAACTGGTCCTGCTCCAAAGAGCCGAAACGGGTTTTCACCGCGCCGGGCTCCAAAACGATGACGTCAATGCCGTGTGGGTGAAGCTCGTGGCGTAGGGAGTCGCTGATGGACTCTACGGCGTGCTTCGTGGCGTTGTAGGGGGCGAAGAAGGGTAAGGTGACGCGACCGGCGACAGAGGAAACGTTGACGATGCGGCCTTGTCGCCGTTCGCGCATCTTGCCAAGAAAAGCGCGGGTGACTCGAACGAGGCCAAGCACATTGGTTTGAAACTGTCGTTCCCAGTCCTCGTCGGCGATGAGTTCCAGGGGACCGACAAGGCCAAAGCCCGCGTTGTTAACGAGAACGTCGACCCCCTGGCCGCCGAGGGTGTCATGCACGTTGTCGGCGGCGGCGTCCACAGACTGCTTGTCGGTGACATCCAGGGATAGGGTAGTGATGTTTTCATGACCACGATCCAGTTCCGCCAGGGCTTGCGAATTTCGGCCTGCGGCAAACACTCGATGACCTTTACTGGCGAGAAGAATAGCACTGGCACGCCCGATGCCGGCGGTGGCTCCGGTGATGACGATATTGGCCATGGTATGCGCGGCCTCCTTAGCTCGAAATGATGTTGTGTGGATTGAAGTTGCGTTAGCTGGCGATGATTCGCCTAAGGTGTTAGCTCCGCTACAAGATCGTCTCAATTAGGCAAGGACCTTTTGTATCCATCGCTTCCTTGAACTGGCTGGCAAATTCGGCGCTGGTCCGGGCCTGGCTTGCACGCATGCCCAGGCCCTGGGCAATGCTTGCATAGCTCATGTCTGGATTGGAAAGATCGAGCATGGATAAGGTCTTCGCATTGGGCTCTCCGGCGCCTACACGTGCGAGCTCGATATTAAGGATGGCATAGCTGCGGTTGTTCAAGAGCACAACGGTCACGTCCACGTCTTCTCGGACCATGCTCCAAAGGGCCTGAATCGTGTACATGGCCGAGCCATCGGCTTCCAGCGCCACGACCTTGCGATCCGGGCAGGCCAACGCCGCGCCTAAAGCCAGGGGTAGTCCCTGGCCGATAGCACCGCCCGTAAGGGTCAGCCAGTCGTGGGGCTCGGCCTGTTCCGTAAACAAGAATATTCCTAGACCGCAGGTGGCCCCTTCGTCGGAAACGATGGCATTAGTCGGCAGCTCATTGCCGATGATCTGACCCAAGGTCATGGGGTTGAGAGCGTCCTCGGTAACCTCTTGACGTTGCCGTTGATGACGTACCGTGGCCTCGGGTGTCAGCTCCTGTGATTTACCTACGGCGGCGGCCAGGGCCGCGATAGCACCGTCGAGATCTTCACTGACTTCGGCCAGGGTAATCAGCTCGCAGTGCTCCGGCGTCAACCAGCTTTCTTTTTCCGGATAGGCGAAAAAGCTTACCGGTGTCGGCGCACCCAGGAGGATCAGTTTTTCGAAAGGCTCCAGGGCCTCGGCAGCCTGCTCGGCGAAATAGGGGAGCCGTTGCACGGGGACCCGTCCCGCTCCCCGTTGTAAACGCGTGGGAAAGGTGGCGCACATGAGGGTCAGATCCAGCGCCTCGGCCAGGATTCCCAGGGTGTTAAGGTTGTCTTCACGGAGGGCTTTGCCGCCCAGGAACAGGCAGGTTTTCCTACCCTCAGCAAGGGCGGCGGCGACCCGGGCCACGCGTTCTTCCGGAACCTCAAGGGGCTCCGGTGTGGGCAGGGCAGAAGCGGCCTCTGTGGTGTCGCTCCAGGCGTAATCCGCTGGTGCAATCACCGTGGCGATCTGACCATTGCCGCGAAGCGATGCTTGCACCGCTCTTGCGCCCGCTGCTGAAAGGTCCTCCGCCGAGTGAGCAATTTCTGTCCAGTGAGAACCCCAGCGAGCGATCCCCGGCAGGTCGGACGTCAGGGGAGCGTCATACTGGAGATGGTAGCTAGCGTGGTCGCCGACGATGTTTACCACCGGTGAACCAGCTCGCCGCGCGTTGTGCATATTGGCGAGACTATTGGAAAAGCCAGAGCCGAGATGTAGCAGGGTAGCGGCGGGTTTGTCTGCCATGCGCGCGTAACCATCGGCCGCGCCGGACACCACACCTTCGAATAGGCAGAGTACCGGACGCATGGCGTCGGTTTGTCCGATGGCTGAGACTAACTGCATTTCCGAGGTGCCCGGATTTGCAAAGCAGAGGTCTACGCCGCTATCGACGAGGGTTTTAAGTAGAGCATCGGCGCCGTTCATGCTGTTCCTCCAAAGGCTGGGCTCGTGGCCTGCAAGGGCCGCATCATAGGCGATTCCCGCAAGCTTTGTTTGTCGTGGCCGTAACGGTCACCTAGAATCGCGCTCCCACTGGCTGTTGTATGGAGTTCAAGACCATGGCGCTGAATCGTCGCTCGAAAAACATCACCGAAGGGGTCCAGCGGGCCCCCAACCGTTCCATGTTTTATGGCCTGGGCTATGAGGCGGGCGATTTCCAGAAGCCCATGGTGGGGATTGCTAACGCCCACTCGACCATCACGCCCTGTAACGCCGGCCTACAGACCCTGGCGGATGCGGCTGAAGAGGGTCTGCGTGAGGCCGGGGCGAACCCGCAGCTATTCGGCACGCCGACTATTTCCGATGGTATGTCCATGGGTACGGAAGGCATGAAGTACTCCCTGGTCTCGCGGGAGGTGATTGCCGATTGCATTGAGACCTGTGTGGGTGGTCAGTGGATGGATGGCGTGTTGGTTATTGGCGGCTGCGACAAGAACATGCCCGGCGGCATGATGGGTATGCTGCGAGCCAATGTGCCGTCCATCTTTGTCTACGGCGGTACGATTCTACCGGGCCGCCACGACGGCAAGGATCTAAATATCGTCAGCGTATTTGAGGCTGTGGGAGAACACGCGGCAGGCCGTATCAATGATGATGATCTTCTCGCCATCGAGCGCAGCGCGATTCCCGGTACGGGCTCCTGTGGCGGTATGTATACGGCCAACACCATGAGTTCGGCTTTCGAAGCCCTGGGCTTGAGCTTGCCTTACAGCTCGACCATGGCGAACGTAGAATCCGAGAAGCGAGCGTCCGCCAAGGAAAGCGCTGCTGCCCTGGTGGAAGCCGTTCGTCTGGATCTCAAGCCTCGGGATATCGTGACCCGAGAAGCCCTGGAAAACGCGGTGGCGGTGGTCATGGCTACGGGAGGATCGACCAACGCCGTGCTGCACTTTTTGGCTATCGCTCACGCGGCGGGCATCGAGTGGTCCATCGACGATTTCGAACGGATGCGGCAAAAGGTGCCTGTAATCTGTGACCTCAAACCCAGTGGTAAGTACTTGGCCATCGACTTGCATCGCGCCGGTGGTATTCCCCAGGTCATGAAGATTCTCCTGGACGGGGGGCTTCTCCACGGCGACTGCATGACAGTAACGGGCAAGACCATCGCTGAGACCTTGGCCGACATACCGTCGCAGCCTAGTGCCGATCAGGACGTTATCCGCACGCTGGACAACCCGTTGTACGAAAAAGGTCATTTGGCGATCTTGAAGGGCAATCTGGCGGAAGAGGGCGCCGTGGCGAAGATCACGGGGCTAAAGAATCCGGCGATTACCGGCCCAGCGAAAGTCTTTGATGACGAGCAATCGGCCCTGGATTCGATTCTCGCCGGCGGCGTGGTGGCCGGGGACGTGGTGGTGCTGCGGTATCTCGGTCCCCGGGGCGCACCGGGCATGCCAGAGATGCTCGCACCCACTAGCGCGCTTATCGGTAAAGGGCTGGGTGAATCGGTCGGATTGATTACCGACGGACGTTTCTCGGGAGGCACCTGGGGCATGGTGGTGGGTCATGTTGCGCCGGAGGCTCACGCAGGAGGTCTGATCGCCCTCGTTGAGGACGGAGACTCGGTGACCATTGACGCGCATACGCTGACGTTGCAGTTGAACGTTGATGACGCTGAGATCGAACGGCGCCGGGCCGCCTGGCAGAAACCGGCGCCGCGCTACACCCGTGGTGTGCTGGCGAAGTTCGCCCACAACGCCGCTAGTGCCAGTCGTGGTGGGGTGCTGGATCTTTACGAAGACTAGCTCCGGTGGCTCCCGGGGTGCCTCTGAGGTTGAGCTTCATCCGATGGAAAGGACGATAGTTTCCCGTGACAAAGCTCCCTAAGCCGTGACCCTTGAGACGATCATCGCCTTCTGCGATCTGCTCGCCGTAGGCGTATTTGCAGCATCCGGTGCGCTGGCGGCAGCGGAACGCCGTTTGGATATCCTGGGATTTGTGCTCTTTGGCACTATCACTGGGATCGGTGGCGGAACGCTGCGGGACACGCTCCTTCAAATTCCCGTGTTTTGGATCAGTGATACCCGTTACCTCTGGGTCTGCATCGGGGTTTCCTCGCTAACCTGGTACCTCGCGCCAATGCTTTCGGCGCAGCGGCGCTTGCTCCTTTGGGCGGATGCCCTGGGACTGGCTCTGTTCTGTGTGCTGGGTTGTGCAAAGGCTCTGGGCCTGGAGGCACCCTGGATTGTCGCGGTGGTAATGGGCGTCATGTCCGCGAGTTTTGGGGGATTGATTCGCGATACCTTATTGGCTCGTGAGTCGGTGCTTCTTGGGGCGGAGATTTACGTTACCGCAGCTCTGGCGGGAGCAGCGAGTCATGTGCTCCTGTTGATGCTGCTTCCCGACTTCGACGGCCCCGTGCTGCTGGCGGCGATGATCCCCGCGTTTATTCTCCGCGCGGGCGCAATTCACTACGGTTGGCGTTTACCGAGTTATCGGCGCTTGGGTACCTAGGGAGGAGGTAGCCCGCGCGGATTCGCAAGCGATGACGCTGCTATCTATGTGGGCCGGTCCTGCCTAAAAAAACCTAAATGGTTTTCGCCAGGACCTTGTCTCGCAGTGCGTCTTTGTACGCCTGCAAACGTTGCCGTAGGGCGTCGTCCGCCGTGGCCAGCATCTGCGCCGCGAGGATCCCGGCGTTCGTCGCATTGTCGATGGCCACGGTAGCCACAGGAACACCAGCGGGCATCTGTACGATAGACAACAGGCTGTCTTCGCCCTGGAGCTTGGTTGCCGCCACGGGCACACCGATAACCGGTAATACAGACAGGGAGGCCACCATGCCTGGAAGGTGCGCGGCGCCACCGGCGCCGGCGATAATGACTCGTAAACCGCGTTCTTCGGCGGATCGCGCATACGCGTAGAGCTTCTCTGGCGTGCGGTGCGCCGAGACAATTTCCATCTCGGCGGGCACAGCTAACTGATCAAGTATCTCTTTTGCGCTGGTCATGACCGGTAGATCCGAGTCACTGCCCATGATGATGCCGACACGAGGATTCATGAGGCCGCCTCCTGGATGTTCTGCCACTGAATATCTACCTTCTCCAGCGCTTCCTCTGGGGTAGCACCGGTAGCACTGATATGTCCCAACTTACGCATCAAGCGCGCGGGGCTCTTGCCGTACCAATGAACGACCGTATGGTCCGGGAGCGGATGTTGGTCCGCGCCGTGGGTCCGCCCCTCGGCCTTCAATACCGGGGTGCAAAGGACATTTTTCATCGCCGCCGGCGCCTTCAGCGTGGTTCCAACCAGAGGCAAGCCCGTCACGGCCCGTAAATGCAGTTCAAACTGCGAGTGCTCACAGGCTTCCATGGAATAGTGGCCGGCGTTGTGAACCCGGGGCGAAATCTCGTTGATCAGCACCGATCCATCGGTGAGGAAAAACATTTCAACACCGAACACCCCCACACCGTTCATAGCTTCGATAGCGCGATGGGCGAGTTCCACTGCTGTGACGCAGGTGTCATCGTCTATGGCCGCTGGGGCGCTTACCGTGTCAAGGACCGAGTAGCCGCTTTCAAAGGTCATATCCACGGGGCCGAAGTATTGTGTATCGCCCCTTTGATCTCGCACCACAAGGACCGCAATCTCGCGAAACTCACCGGCGTATTTTTCCAGCAGGGTTTCCCCGGGCCAGGCGTTGACGAGGTCTTCAGGACCACGAAGAAGCTGTACCCCGCGCCCGTCGAAGCCACCGCGCAGCGCTTTTTGCACCAGTGGGTAACCCAGTTCCCGGGTGGCATCGTGCAGGGCCTGGGCCGAGCCATCGGTGATGAGGAAGGGTAGGGTGGCGAGCCCATGGTCTGCTAACCAGCGTTTCTGGAGGGCTTTATCCTGAATCATTTCGATGCAGTTCAAAGACGGGTGGCACTGCACTTGACCCGTCGCCTCCGCTTCGCGAAGGAGTTCTACCGCTTTCGTGGGCACATCTTCTCGTTCGTAGGTGATTACCTCACAGCCCTCAATGAGCGCGGCCAGGGCTTGTTCGTCATCCATGGCGCCGACGATTACTCTATCTGCTTTCACCGCCGCGGGGCCTTGAGCATCCGTGGCGAGCATGACGGTGCTGAGGGGCAGCTTCGCGGCGGCTTCACACAGCATCATGCCGAGTTGCCCGTCACCAATAATTCCTACGCGAGTATGCGCCACCGGTTTGTACCTGCCCCCTGGGAAAAGGGGCGCATTCTACTGCGTTTGCCATCGTCTGTGGGCGGGCGGTGTGCCCTAGTATCCCCTTGAGTCGCCGGGTATGCTCGCCGGCCGTAAGGGACAGTGGAGATCTCTAAGGTGATAGAAATGAAAAGCCTCGAAGATGCCTTGAACCATCGACGCTCCTGTCGGGCATTTCAGAGCACGCCGATCGCTGCAGAAGAGCTGCAGCGCCTCCTGGCCCCGGCATTACGAGCGCCGAGTAACTGCAACACGCAGCCCTGGTTTTTCCACATCGCCTCGGGCGCGGCCATAGAACGCTTGCGTAAGCGTTTGCCGGAAGACTTTACGGCGGGGCGGGTTTCTTTGGATTTTCCCTACGACGGCAAATACGACGGTGTATTCCGAGACCGACAGTACGCCGCAGCCAATGCTTTGTACTCGGCCATGGGTATCGAACGCTCTGATCGTGAGGCGCGCAACGAGGCGTTCATGCGCAACTTCACGTTTTTCGATGCGCCCCATGTGGGGTTCTTTTTTATACCGGAAGGATTCCACGAGCGGGAAGCCTGCGATCTGGGCATGTTTGCCCAGTCGGTGATGTTGCTGCTGGAATCAGCCGGTGTGCACTCTTGCCCGCAAACCGCACTGGGTTTTCTGGCCGATTCCATTCGTGAAGAGTTGGCCATTCCAGCGCAGCAAAAACTGATGTTTGGGCTGTCCTTTGGCTATCCGGATACCTCAGCGGGGGCAAACGATTGCATGACGGATCGCATGGATTCATCCGAAGCCGTGGTTCTGCACAGTTAGTACAGAAGCAAAAAGAAAGCCCAGGCTCGATTTCGAGCCTGGGCTGTGGGTTTAGGAGAAGGAGGCTATTACGCCTGAATTCTGCGCAGACGTAGGCCGACAAGACCGGCGGCAATCAGGGCCAGAGGCGCAGGGGCCGGGACTTCTGCGACAGCATCTAGCGATGCGCTGCCGATCGCGAACGATACCTGGTCGATATGCGAGCCCGAGGTGCCGCCGTCGAGCCCTAGGAAACTAAGCTCATAAGCTTCGCCGGGTTCCAGGTCGAAGGCTCGGGAGAAGCGCAGCCATTGGTTCCTGGCTTCGTCCGTATCGATCTCCATTCGAGTACCCGTGAACGGCAAGATCAGGTTTGCCAGATCCTCTTCACTGCCAAGGTTCGGGCATTCAGAGAAATCGTCGTCTACGGGCTGGCAGACGAAGTCATCGTCGATGGCGCCAGGATTGTCCTGGGGCAGCAGCGGGTTGAGTTCAAACGCCAAAGACGAGCCTGAGCGGGCCCAGAAGTCAAAGGACAAGGTACCCGACGTTCCCGGTGCTACAGACTCGGGGACGATAAAGGTGGTACTGATGATGCTGTTCTGGCTATCGCCCGTTAACTCCACATGAAAGCCCGTGGCGAGGCCGTCAGACCCCAGCGTGGGCGAACTCATCGCGCCTTCTTTCCAAATTTCAATATGCCCTTCGCTACTGGACCAGCCCGGCACGGTATCGGCTTTGATCCAGCCAGATCCATACCAGTTTGATTCTGAGCTGAAGCTCTCGAACTCACCGTTGTCAATTAATTCCAAAATGGGGCCCGCCTGGCTTGTCAGGGGTAAGCCCAAGCCAAGGAGCAGGGCGGCGATGGCAGTGCGCGGCTTCGCTAAAGTCATGGTTTCTATCTCCCGTGTCAGCGCGGTCCCAATCCCGAAAACAGGCGATGGGGCGCCGAATTCCAATAGGGAAAGCTTATCGAGATGGCTACGCTGGAGGTGAAATGGCACCTGAAGCCGTGATCTGGCGCACAGGGCAATGGGCCGTTAGCGGACCCTGGTCACACTTTGACCCTACTCAGGGCTCGACAAAATCCGTGACTTCCAGATTGAAGCCCGATAGGGCGTTGAATCGGAGGGGCGCCGACATGAGCCGCATGCGGCCGACATTCAGCTGCTGCAGGATTTGCGCACCGGTGCCGATAATGCGGTAGTTCTGCAGACCGGCGCCACCGTCCGTCGCCACGGTAGGTGCTGGGAAGGCTTCAATATCGGCGAGAGCCCGTTCCGTGGATGGCTCCTGTCCGATAAGGACAACAGCCCCCAGGCCCTCCCTCGCTACGTGATCAAGAGCCCGGTGCAGCGACCAACCAGAGCGGTCATCCAGGCGTGTGCTGAGCACGTCGCGCAGCATTTCCACAGATTGAACCCTGACGAGGGTGGGTTCCTCGGGTGTCAGCGTTCCGCAGGTGAGGGCGTGGTGTAGGGTGTCGTCGATGAGGTCGCGAAACACATGAAGCTCAAATGCACCGTGTTCCGTGGTGATGGGTTTACTGGTAACTCGCTCAATAGACTGCTCGTGGAGAGACCGGTAGGCGATGAGATCAGCGATGGTGCCCATGGGTAGTCGGTGCTTTTCTGCAAACGCTTCCAGCTGTGGACGGCGAGCCATGGTGCCGTCTTCGTTCATGATTTCTACGATCAGCGCCGCGGGTTCAAAACCGGCCATGCGGGCGAGGTCGACGCCGGCTTCCGTATGTCCCGCACGGCGCAGCACGCCACCAGGTTTGGCCACGAGAGGAAAGATATGCCCGGGCTGGCAGATATCGGCC
>DIYG01000120.1 GCA_002428935.1 Halieaceae bacterium UBA6060 | reverse complement strand
TCGTGTTCTGTGGCCTGTTTGGCATGGGCGGCGCCCTGGTCTCACTCTTTTTGTCCAAATGGATGGCCAAACGTGGAACCGGCACCTACGTCATCGAGTCCCCGCGCAACCGCGACGAGCAGTGGCTCGTCGATACGGTGGCAGAGCTGGCTCGCGATGCCGGCATCAAGATGCCCGAGGTGGGGGTCTTCCCATCCGATGCGCCAAATGCATTCGCCACGGGCTGGAACCGTAACGATGCCCTCGTTGCCGTCAGTGAAGGCATGCTGCGCCAATTCCCGGCTAATGAGATTCGCGCGGTAATCGGTCACGAGATAGGTCATGTGGCCAATGGCGACATGGTCACGCTGACGCTCATCCAGGGAGTGGTGAATACCTTCGTCCTGTTCTTCGCTCGGGTGATCGGTCACACCGTTGATCGCGTAGTGTTCAAGAACGAGCGCGGCTACGGTATCGGTTATTACGTTGTCACCTTCGTCGCGCAAATGGTCCTAAGCATCCTCGCGAGTATGATCGTGTTCTGGTTCTCTCGCTGGCGGGAGTATCGCGCCGATGCCGCGGGAGCAACCCTGGCCGGCCGCGGCGACATGATCGCGGCCCTGGAACGACTGCGAGGGAACCAGAACCAGGCCCAGGATCTTCCCGGAGAGCTGACCGCATTCGGTATCAGTGAGCAGCTCAAGCAGGGAATGAGTGCGCTGTTTAGCTCCCACCCGCCGCTGGAGCAACGTATCCAGGCCCTGCGCAGCGGCGCCTGAGGAACCCTGGCGGACCTACATCACAAGAATAAGGAGACTTCCATGACCGCGAACCCTTCGGGCCCGTGGATTCGCTGGCCCAGCCACTTGGCCTGGGCCTTTCTCGCATTGCTTCCCGTGGCAGTGATCATCGTACGCTCGGGCCTGTGGAAGGAAGGGCTGATGCTGTACGCCCTGGCGGGGCTTCTCAGCCTTCTGCTGCTAACCTTCATGGCCGTACAAAGTCTCCTGCCCCGCTGGCGAGAAGACCGCACCACCATTTTCAAAGGTGCCTTGCCCGCGGTGCCTGGCGCCGTACTGCTGCTGACGGCGCTCCTCGGCGGCAAAGTACCCCCTATCCACGACATCACTACCGACGTCTCGGATCCACCCCGTTTCGAAGCCGCCGGGGATATTCGCGGTCCCGACAGCAATCCCCTGACTATCAAGGCCGATGTCATCGAGCAGCAAATCGCTGCTTACCCGGATCTCAAAACGCTGCGCAGCCCGCGGTCCTACGCCAGTAGCTACAACCTGGCCCTGCGCACGGCGCAGAAGCTGGGCTGGGAAATCACTAACGAAGACCCCAATGCCGGCTTTTTTGAAGCGGTCGACACAACGGCGATAATGCAGTTCAAAGACGACATAGTGGTTCGTGTGCGCACCAACGCCGATGGCAGCCTCATCGATCTGCGCTCCGTTTCCCGGGTGGGCCGCAGCGACATGGGTGCCAACGCCAAACGCATTCGAGCCTTCCAGAGTGCTTTTCTTGACGCCGCCGAGGGTTAGGGCGTGATGAAACCTGGGCTCTCCCTCGCCCTAGGGGTGCTGTTGTTCACGATAGCGAGTGGCCTACGCGCCGAAGAAGCTGTCGACTACCTGAGTTTCGCCACAGAAGACGAAGCCAACAGCACGGAGATCTTTCGCAAAGCGAGTCCTGCGGTGGTGTACGTCACCACCACGAGTCTCCGCCAAAGCCGCTTTTCCCTCAACGTTATGGAAATTCCCCGCGGTTCCGGTTCCGGTTTTATCTGGCATGAAAGCGGTCTGGTGGTGACGAACTATCATGTGGTCGCCGGTGCCGATCGGGTACAGGTTACCCTCCAGGACAGCAGCAACCACGCGGCGGAGATTATTGGCCAGGCGCCGGAGAAAGATCTGGCGGTACTGCGACTTCTTGAGCCTCCTGAAGAACTCGCCACCCTACCCCTGGGCGACTCAACGGAACTCTCCGTGGGCCGCAAGGTGCTGGCCATCGGTAATCCCTTTGGCCTGGATACGACGCTGACCACCGGCGTGGTGAGCGCTCTGGGGCGAGAGATTCGCGCCCCCAGCGGTCGAGAGATTCGCGGTGTTATCCAGACCGACGCGGCCATCAATCCCGGTAACTCTGGCGGTCCATTGCTCAATTCCCTGGGCCAGCTCATCGGCGTAAATACGCAGATCTATAGCCCCAGTGGCGCCAGTGCGGGCATTGGCTTCGCCATCCCCGTGAACACCCTGCAGGAGGTGGTGCCTCAGCTCATCAGCTATGGGCGGATCCTGCGACCCATCATGGGCGTGGAACTCGCTAGCGATCGCTGGCGCCGACGCTACGGCATCAAGGGGCTGCCCATTGTCCGCGTCTATCCGGGTTTGCCGGCCCACGAGGCCGGTCTTCGGGGTGCCTGGCGAAGCCGCAGCGGCGGTATCAAACTCGGTGACGTGATCGTGGAAATCGAAGGGAAAAAGATCAATAGCCACGACGACTATTTGAACATTCTGGAAAACCACAAACCCGGAGATACGCTGGAAGTCCGGACCGTGTTTGGCAAGGAAGAGCGAACGTTCTCGGTAACCCTTACGGAATCACAGTAAGCCTGGGGGCTAAGGGCTGCCTACCTAAATGGCCTCTTGGCATAGTCCTTAGCCCAGATCCTCACAGAAATCTCGTATTCGCTTGCAGGCGCGTTTCAATACGGCCCGATTCTGTGCCAGACCCAGGCGGACGTAGTCGCGGGTCGATGGACCGAAGGCCTCGCCGGGAATAACTGATACCCCCTGCTCCTCCAGTAATCGGTGGGCAAACTGACGTCCGTCCATGCCCGTACCGCTTACATCGCACATGATGAACATGCCCGCATGGGGTCGGCTGCAGGTGAGGGTCTCCACCTTGCGCAGGCGGTGAAGCACAAAATCCCTACGGAGTCGGTACTCATCGCGCATTCGCTGCACGTATTCCTGGTCATTCTCCAGGGCAAAAGCACTCGCGTCCTGGATAAACTGGGGACTTCCAAACAAGGTGGCACCCGCGTAGAAACCCAGCCGCTGGGTGAGCTCCGGCGGCGCTACTACCCAACCGATCCGCCAACCACTCATGGCGTGGGACTTTGACAGCCCGTCAATCATGACAATGTTGTCCAACACATCGGCGCTTGCGCGTGCGGAGAAGTGTTTTCCCTCGTAGCAAAACATGGAATACACCTCGTCGCAGACCAGCCAGATGTTTCTCCGCAAGCACCAATCGGCCAACTCCCGGATATCGCCCCGGGGGATTATGCTGCCCGTGGGGTTACCCGGGGTATTGATAAACACCACTCGCGTAGCCTCGGACACCGTGGCCTTAAGGGCCTCGATATCCAGTTGGAACCCTCGACTCGCATCCAGAGGGACTGAGCGCACCCGGGCATCAAGGGCCTGCATGATCGGCGTGTAACCGACATACATGGGCTCCGGAATGACAATTTCATCACCGGGCTCCATCAGGCAGGTCAACGCCGCATGGATAGCGGCGGTAGCGCCGGGAAAGATCGACACCTCATCGGTACTGCAGGGGTGAGGGGAAGTCTGGGTTTCCAGATCGGCTACGGCGCGGCGGAGCTTGATCTCACCCAGGGACGGCGAGTAGTGGGTGCGCCCCACACGAAGATGGGACACCGCGTTATCCACGATAGGTTCTGGCGTGCGAAAGTCTGGGTCGCCGACGGACAAGAGGATGACATCCACCCCATCGCGCTGCAACGCCAGGGCCCGCTCGTGCACCTCCCAAACGTCGGAATCCTCGGCCGCGAGGCGATCCGTAATACGGGCGTAACGGGGGCTAAACATGCTCAAGAACCTACGGGTGGAAAGTCCAATTATAGCGCCCGATCTCGGACGTCGGGCGCCTTGGGTGGTGTTATCCTTCCCGACCCCGAGGTTCGCAGAGAGGGAGTCGCCCATGAAACCCTGGCTCAAATGGACCCTGCTCGCCGTGTTCCTGGGCGCGCTGGTGGTCATTCAATTTATTCCCGCCTAGAGCGATGGGTTGTTCGCCTGCCCTGCCCTCACTTCCTTTTTCCACGGACCAGGGCGAGCCACCAGGCGCCATGAGCCATTGCTAGAGTCCAGCTATGGAGATCAGCATAAGCCCGGAAATCTTCGCCATTGTTTTGGTGTTGTTCTATCTGCTGGCGATTGGCAGCGCGGTGGAGGCAGTGTTACGGGTACGCACCGCCCAAGGGGCCATCGCCTGGGTCGTTTCCCTCCTGACCTTGCCCTACCTCTCGGTGCCTTTGTATCTGGTCTTCGGTCGCAACCGCTTCGATGGCTACCTGAGAGAACGCCAGCAGATCGAAGCCCTCGCCCTGGATCGGCTTAAAGACACCCGCAGCGAACTCTTTGACTTTACCGCGAGAGATGCGGACAAAGCTTTCTATCGCAGCCTTCAGGCGCTCGCTCGTCTGCCTACGGTTCGCGGCAATGATGTGCAGCTGCTCATCAATGGTCCCGCGACGTTCGCCAGCCTCGAAGCGGGGCTGCAGGATGCCCGCCACTACATCCTGTTTCAGTTCTATATCCTCCGCGATGACCTTCTTGGCCAGCGCCTGGGGGCCATTCTCGCCGCAAAAGCCCGAGCCGGCTTGCGAGTTTACGTGCTCTACGATGAGATGGGTTCCGCCGGTTTTGGCCGCAGCGGTTTGTACCAGGACCTCCGCGATGCCGGGGTGGAGCTCGCAGCGTTCAACACTACCCAGGGCCGCCGCAATCGCTTACAGCTCAATTTCCGGAATCACCGCAAGCTTGTGGTTGTCGACAGCCGCCTGGCCTGGATCGGCGGTCACAATGTCGGCATCGAGTACCTGGGTGAGGACCCCCGTCGCGGTCCCTGGCGGGACACTCATGTGCGTATCCATGGTCCCGCAGTCATCGGCGCGGAACTGACCTTTGCCACCGATTGGCTATGGGCGCGGCGAGAACAGCTGGAGATCGACTGGAACCTGGAACGTCATGCGCCTGGTCACAGCTCCGTATTGCTCTTCCCTTCAGATCCAGCGAGCGCCTTCGAAGAAGCGGGCCTCATGTATCACCAGGTCATCATCCAGGCCCGGGAGCGTATTTGGATCGCCAGCCCCTACTTCGTACCGGACCGCGGAATCATCTCGGCCCTGCAGTTGGCGGCACTACGAGGGGTGGATGTAAGAGTGATGATCCCCGACAAACCCGACGGCCCGGTGGTGGGTATGGCGAACTGGTCTTTCACCCGAGAACTCATGCCCGCCGGTGTCGCTGTGTACCGTTACGAGCCTGCCTTCATGCATCAAAAGGTATTTCTGCTGGATCGAGAAATGGCCGGTGTGGGCACCGCGAACTTTGACAATCGATCATTCCGCCTCAACTTTGAGGTGACGGCCCTGATTCACGACGAAGCTTTCTGTGACCATGTGGAAGCAATGTTGGAAGAAGACTTTGCCCAGGCCCGGTTGGTAACACCAGAGGAACTGACAGCAAAACCCTTCTGGTTCCCCTTCGCCACAGCCGCAGCGAGACTGATGGCTCCTGTACTCTAGGTCGGCCAGGCGCGACGATCGATATCGAGGTCAGCGAAATCCTCGGGATTCAGGCGAGGTGTTTGCCCGGCTTTCAACTGTCCGTCGTAGTCCCGTAACAAACGAAGGGCCAGCTTGGACATCCATAACAGGCCAATAAGGTTCACCACCCCGAGTAAACCCATGGTCAGATCGGCGAATCCGAAAACCGTGCCCAGATCCTGCGCCGCACCCCAGAACACCAGGCCCAGCACCAGAATCCTGAATCCCGTGAACAGACTTCGGTTTTCCTCGCTGAAATAGTTCAGGCTGTTCTCGCCCAGGTAGTAGTTGTACATGATGGAACTGAAGGCAAAAAGCACCAGCGCAACGCTGACAAAGCTTCCTCCCCAGGGTCCCAGGTGGCCAGCGAGGGCATTCTGCGTAAGCGCGATGCCCGAGACACTCGCGTCCCCCGCTTGATACACATCGGAGAGCAGAATAATCAGGGCCGTACAGGTGCACATGACCAGCGTATCGATAAACACACTAAAGGCCTGAACGATGCCCTGATTCGCCGGGTGCGGGACATAGGCCACCGCCGCTACATTCGGTGCACTGCCAAGACCCGCCTCGTTACTGAACAGACCTCGCTTCACCCCCTGCATAATGGCCACACCGAGACCACCACCAACAGCCGAATCCAGACCGAAGGCGCTGCGTACGATTTCAACGAATACACCGGGCACAGCGGAGAGATTGAGGCCAATGACCAAAAGGGCCGCAGCAAAATACCCCACCGCCATTACCGGCACGACCACCTCAGCCACGGCGGCGATACGTTGAATGCCACCAAAGAACACAAAGCCCAGGACCCCCACCAGGATTGCCCCGCTGAGCCAGGTGGGCACGCCAAAGGAATCATGCAGGGAGGTAGCGACTACATAGGATTGCACCGCGTTGAAACCAAAGCCAAACGTCACCAACAGCAGGACCGAATACAGGATCGCCAGCCCTCTTTGGTTGATCCCGCGGGTCAAATAATAAGCAGGACCACCCCGGAAGGTCCCATCGGGCTCATAGCGCTTGTAAAGCTGTGCCAGGGAGCACTCGAAGAAACTCGTCGCCATCCCCATGAGGCCGATGACCCACATCCAAAACACAGCACCGGGGCCGCCCAGGGTTATGGCCACGGCGACGCCAGCGATATTGCCACCACCGACACGACCGGCAACGCTCACCACCAAGGCCTGGAATGAACTGACATGACCCTGTTCGTGATGGAGGGCAGTTTTCAGCACCGCAAACATACGGCCGAAATAGCGGAACTGAACAAATCGTGAAGCGACCGTGAAGTAAACACCGATGCCCACGAGGAGAACGATGAGCACCTTACCCCAGAGAAAATCGCTTAGGCTGGCCAGCACTGCTGAGAGCTCCTACTCGCTGACGCCAAGGACAAAAATCACAATAAGCGCCGGTGGCACCACGTAGCGAATCAGAACTCGCCAAAGACCGTAGGCGCGACTCGAAAGCGTGGTGAACTCGTCCTTGGAATGCTCGGTTTTCATGAACCAGCCCGCAAACACCGCGATCAGCAAGCCGCCCAAAGGCAGGAGGATCTGATTGGAAAAGTAATCCATAACCGCATTGAAGTTACGTTCGCCAATGCGCAATTCATCCATGACGTTGTAGGAAAGAATACTGAGGACGCTGAAAACGGCCACAGAGCCCACCACGAGCACAGCGCTGCGATGCCGACTGATTGCATACTTCTCTTCGATCCAGGCATTCACGGATTCCACGAGGCCCACCATGGAGGTAATACCGGCAACCGACAACATAAGGAAAAACAACACCGCAAACAGATAACCACCGGGCATCTGCGCGAAGGCAACGGGTAAGGTTTGGAAAATTAGACCCGCTCCGGCCGCGGGGTCCATGCCGTACTTGAATACGGCGGGGAAGATCACCAGACC
>DIYG01000141.1 GCA_002428935.1 Halieaceae bacterium UBA6060 | reverse complement strand
GCGCGGCCTCTCCCGTGGCAACATTGCCACCGATGATCTGCAGATCCGGGTAATCGCCCTTGATCATCCGTACACGCTGCAACACGTTACGGGAGTGACCGTGAGCCGTGTCCACCACCAGAACGTCTGCACCGGCATCTACCAGGGCCGCGACGCGCTCTTCCGTATCCGCGCTGGTGCCGACGGAGGCCCCGACTCGAAGGCGGCCAAAGCTGTCTTTACAGGCATTGGGATAGTTCTCTGCCTTATCGAAATCCTTCACCGTGATCATGCCGCGAAGGTCGAAATCGTCGCTGACGACGAGAATCTTTTCGATACGGTATTGATGGAGCAGCCGCTGCACCTCCTCGGCATCCGCGCCCTCACCAACGGTCACCAGCTTGTCTCGGGGCGTCATGATGCTGGACACGGGCTTAGCAAGTTCCGTCTCAAAACGCATATCTCGTCGAGTAACGATCCCTACGAGGTCTTCACCGGCGAGGACAGGAACGCCAGAAATACCATTGGCGGCGGTTAGCTCGATGAGTTGGGCGATGGTCGCGTCTTGCTGGATGGTAATGGGATCTTTAACCACCCCGCTTTCAAACTTCTTGACCCGCCGCACTTGCGCGGCCTGATCTTCGATATCCATGCTCTTATGGATAATACCGATGCCGCCTTCCTGGGCCATGGCAATCGCCAGGCGAGCTTCCGTCACCGTATCCATGGCTGCCGACACCAGCGGCAAGTTGAGATCAATACCACGGGTCAAACGGGTACGCAGGGAGACATCGGTGGCCACCACCTCTGAATAGCCGGGCAGCAGGAGCACGTCGTCAAAGGTAAGGGCTTCCTGTTCAATTCGCAGCATGGAACGATCTCTTGTGGGCTACTTCGCGTTTCTCTGACCTGTCGACCGCTATCCGCCGTAAGAGAACGGGCTTGGCCCAGGCTAGTAGTGCCTGCAGGGTTTCCGGTGAAGTAAACTGCCCATTATAAATCGTTCATTCGGTCCGCGTAAGCCAAAGCTGTGCAAGCTAAGCCTATAAGAACCCAACCTGCCTAACCCCAGCCATGCCCATTACCATAAGCTCCACCCCGGAAACCCTTAGCCCGAGTCAACTTAACCGCTCGGTCAAAAGTCTGTTGGAGAGCCATTTTGACTTTGTCTGGGTCGAGGGCGAATTGTCGAACTTCGCCCAACCATCTTCCGGGCACTGGTACTTCACCCTCAAGGACGAGGGCGCCCAGGTTCGCTGCGCCATGTTTCGCAACCGCAACGCACGATTGCGTTTTACGCCGAAAAACGGTGATCAACTACGCCTTAGAGCGCGCGTTTCCCTCTACGAAGGTCGCGGTGAGTTTCAGCTCATCGGCGAGTTTATGGAGCCTGCGGGGACCGGGGCCCTGCAGGCTCAATTTGAGGCGCTTCGAGATCGCCTCCGAGAAGAAGGCCTGTTTGATACGGATCGCAAGCAAGAGCTCCCCGAGCATGCTCGTCATCTTGCCATCGTCACTTCTGCCACGGGGGCCGCCTTGCAGGATATTCTGCAGGTCCTTGAACGGCGTAACCCTGCGATTCGTATCTCCGTTTTGCCCGCGATGGTCCAGGGCGAAGGCGCTGCCGCAGAACTGTGCCAGGCTCTCGCTCGCGCCGCGCATCTGGCGCAGCACCGCGCTGACTGTGATTTCGATGCGATTATTTTGGCCCGCGGGGGAGGCTCTCTGGAGGACCTTTGGGCCTTCAACGATGAGCAACTGGCCAGGGCCATCGTTAACCACCCTCTCCCCATCGTCGTCGGCGTGGGGCATGAAGTGGACTTCACGATCGCGGATTTCGCCGCGGACTTTCGTGCGCCAACGCCCTCGGCAGCCGCCGAGGTTCTCAGCGATGATCGCGAGGAGCTTCTGGATGCTCTGGCCACACAGCGTTTGCGTCTGGAACAAGCGTGGAACCAACAGTTGCAACGACTCCAGAGGGACCTGGGTCATCTGAGGCAACGGTTGCGCCACCCCGGCTCTCGTCTACGGGAACAAGCCCAGCGCCTCGACGAAATAGAGCTGCGTCTCAAACGGGCCCTCATTTCCAAGCTCGAGGGTTTCAAAACGACCCTGGAGCACCAGACCCAGCGCCTGCGAGCCTATGCACCGGGGCTGCGCATCGACCGACAGGGGGAAAAGCTCGCTACCCTTCGAAGGGCTCTAGAGGGAACCATGAATCGGCGCCTGGGCGCTGCCCAGCTCCAACTGGAGCGCCAGGAGCAACTGTTAGGCAACCTTAACCCCCTGGCCATCTTGCACCGAGGTTACGCCGTGCTTTACGACCAAGAGGGGAAGCTAGTCCGGGCTGCGAGGGACACTCGGCCAGGCGAAAATCTGCGTGCCGTGCTTGGCGAAGGGGAACTACAGCTAGGCGTGCTTGGCGAGGCCGGAAGCGAAGACAAGCCCTCCTAGGGCCTCGCCACAGCCTACACCTTAATACTTGGCCGGAAGACGGGTATTAATAATGATGTGCCGACCTTCGAAGCGGATGTACTCGCCGATGGTCAAATCCTTGAGTATCCGCGCCACCATCTCCCGCGATGCACCAACGCGATCCGCAATATCCTGTTGCGTGAGTTTCTCGCCAATGTACAGGGTACCGTCGCCGCGCTCCTCGGAGAGATCCATAAGCACGTTGGCCACCCGCCCGTAGACATCCTGCAGGGCCAGGCTTTTTACGTCTGCCGTGAGCTTGCGCACCCGCGATGCGAGATTGGCAATAAGCTTTCGAGAAATACTGGGATGGCTTTCCAGGACTCGATTGAAGTCGTCTTTATAGATAATGCAGAAGTTGCACTTCTCTACGGTGCGTACCGATGCCGAGCGCGTAGAGTCATCAAGGAGGGCCAGCTCACCGAAGTAATCGCCCTCTCCCTGGGTGTTCATAATGAACTCTTTGCCGTTCTTATCGCTGCAATAAACCTTCACCTTGCCACTTTCGATGACAAATAGGGAATCCGCCGGGTCATTCTCATGAATCACCACGGTGTTCTTGGGAAAGGATCGACTGGTGCTGCTATCGGCGAGAGCCGCAAGCTCATCGTCCGAAAGGCCCTGGAATATCTCTACCTGCTGCAACATGAAGTCTGTTTTGGCGGTCCGCGCGTCTGCTGCCCAACTCTGCGAGCATGTTACCTCAAAGTTCTCGCAGCGCACATCCATGAACGGCTCGAATGCTTCCCCCGTCGAGATTTGCCTCGTTATACTCGCCGGCAGCAGTGAACATCGCGTGCTCGCCATGGCGCGCGAATCACTATTCACGATTGCACCCATTGGCAGGAGCCACCGGCATGGAGGTAAAGGTAGGGATCGATAACCCGGGGGAGTTTTCCCTTACCCGGGCAATCGGCTCTCTCGAGGCCATTGACGAAGCCGCCCTCACCGATCTCGACGCGGAAGCGCTAGAGGATTGGCAGTCCCTTCTCGCCTGCGCCGCGCAACTGCGTCCCCTTTTAAGCAGTGAAGAGCGAGACACCCATGAGCTCCGCAATCTTGCCGGTGCTCTCCGTGGCTACGCCGAGATGCTTCTGGAGGTGGTAGACGCGCCGGGGGAATCCCTGACCCTGGCTCTTGAAGAGGTCATCCGCGGCACCGAGGATCCCACCAGCACCACCTTACCGGCCTCAAGCGGGACGAACACCCAAGGAAGCTCCTTGTCCATGCGTGGGGAGCCGGGGTTTATCCTCGCCGTGGACGACCGAGAAGAAAACCGCGAACTGCTCGCCCGCTACCTCACCCGCAGTGGACACTTTGTAGTGACCGCCCCCGGAGGCACGGAAGCCCTGGAAATGCTCGCTAACGCTGATGTGGACGTGGTGCTTCTGGATCGCATGATGCCGGGCATGGATGGTCACGAGGTGCTGCAGCACATAAAGGCCGACGAACGCTGGCGCGCCACCCCCGTGATCATGATTTCCGGCGAGCAGGATATGCAGGGCATCATCGACTGTATCGAGGCAGGGGCCGACGACTATCTGTTCAAACCCTTTAACCCGGTGCTTTTACAGGCGCGTATCGCCGCAGGCATTGAGCGTAAACGCTGGCATGACCGCGAACAACTTTATCGCGACCAGTTGGAACGCAATGAGCGCTTTATTCGAGCGACTTTTGGCCGCTATCTCTCCGACGACATCGTCACGGACATCCTGGAGCGCCCGGAGGGCCTGGAACTCGGTGGTGATCTTCGCGAGGTCACGATCATGATGTCGGACATTCGCGGTTTCACCACCTTGAGCGAACAGCTGCCCCCGGATCGCGTGGTGTCCATGCTCAATCGCTATCTCGGCGCCATGACAGACATCATCCTGGAATACGGCGGCACCATCGATGAATTCCTCGGCGATGCCATTCTGGCGGTATTCGGTGCCCCGCGCCGCCATGATGATGACCCGGATCGCGCCGCCCGCTGCGCATTGGCCATGCAACAGGCCATGGCGGACATCAATGCCGCCAACCGGGAAGACGATCTACCCGAGGTCGCCATGGGCATAGCTCTGAACACTGGGACCGTCATCGCTGGCAACATCGGTTCCGAACGCCGGAGTAAGTATGGCTTTGTGGGTCACGCCATGAACGTGACCTCACGCATCGAGGATGTCGCGCGACGGGGCGAGATTCTTCTAGCCGAGTCTACTCGCCATGCGCTGCGCGCTAGCTACCGCTTCGGCGAAGCCCGGTCGCTCCAGGCTCGGGGCATCGACGAAACCCTAACCGTTCATCCCCTGGAGGCGGAAGCGCTATGACCACGCAGCGTCTGCTTCTGGTGGAGGACAATGACATGAATCGCGACATGCTCAGTCGCCGACTGCGACGCGCGGGTTTTGAAGTACTCTGGGCCGCCGACGGCGAACAGGCACTGCGCGCTGTTATCGAAGATCGCCCGGATCTGGTGCTGTTGGACATTAACTTACCCATCATGGATGGCTGGACCGTGTGTCAACGGGTGCGCGAGACCGCGGAAGTACAGGACACACCCATCATCGCCCTCACCGCCCACGCCATGGCGGAAGATCGCGACAAAGCCCTGGGGGCCGGCTGCGATGACTACGCCACCAAACCCATCGACTTCCCCGGTCTCCTTGAGAAGATTCGCAGGCTTCTGGAATCATGAGTCTTCGCCGCCGCCTGACCCTGTCCCTATTCACCATCCTGGTGCTTTTCGCCATCAACGTGGGTACGCACTTTTGGGGAAGCTATGCCCGAAGCGAGAGTATGGTGGCGTACCGCCAGGCGGTGAGCGCAGGTCAGTTGACGGACGCCATGGCCAAACAGTTGGAGGATCAGCGGCAGAAAATCCTCGTGCTTTCTACCCTGCGAGAGAACACCGAAGATGTGCTCGCTGTCGAGGATCAGCAGACTGCCCTCCAGGGTATCGCCGAGACCCGTGGCACTGTGGACGCGCTCGGCGGCATGGTCAGCGACGTCACCGCTCTACAGTTTGCCCAGCTCGGCACCAGCAGCGAACGCCTTCTCGCCTCTTGGGAAGCTTTTTATCGTAACTACAATGACAAAAGCTGGGTTTCCGACGTGGACGACCCTATCCCCTATGTCGAGGCTAGTCAGCGCCTAAAAGAACTCGAGCAACGGCAGGCGTTCATCGCCGTGCAACGCGCCAACGTCATTGATCGCACCATCGCCCTGACGGATCGTATTACGGTCCTGGGTTTCATCGCTTCAATCTTTCTCACCGCGACCCTCGGCTTTTTCCTGGTGCGCTACACCAACGACAATTTGAAGCGCCTCAAACGCGGCACCCAGCGTCTTGGCGGCGGTGAATTGGACTATCGCATTGAAGACATCGACGACGATGGCGAATTGGGAGATCTCGCCAGCGCCTTCAACACCATGTCCGACAAGCTCCGGCGAGCCATCGACGAAGAAAAAGATGCCAAACGCAGCGCCGATGAAGCTAACGCTGCGAAATCCCGTTTTCTAGCCAATGTTTCCCATGAGCTGCGTACACCCCTCAATGCCATCATCGGCTACAGCGAAATGCTTCACGATGAATTGGGTGATGATACGGAGGTGAACCGACCGCAGTTTCAAACGGATCTGGACAAGATCATCCTCTCGGGTCGGCAGCTCCTTGCCCTTATCGACGACATCCTCGATCTGTCAAAAATTGAGACGGGAAAAATGATTTTGTCCCGAGAACCCTTCGCCCCCGGTGATGTATTGACCATGGCCATCGATGCCCTGGCGCCGATTCTTCGTCATCGAGGCAACCAACTGCGCTGCGACGATTTTACAGCCCTGCCCGTTCTCAACAACGACGCCGTGAAGTTCCGACAGATCATCGTCAATCTCCTCAGCAATGCCGCCAAGTTCACAGAGAACGGCACCATCGCGGTGAGCGCCAATGTCGATCCCCACAACCATTCGTTAGAAATCGCGGTTTCGGACACGGGCATCGGCATGACCGAAGAGCAGCAGGCGCAGGTGTTTGAGGCTTTCGTACAGGCGGAAGCGTCGACAAGTCAGGACTACGGCGGCAGCGGTCTCGGGCTCGCCATCTGCCATGATTTCTGCGAACTCATGGGAGGCACTATCACCGTGGAGAGCGCACCGGGGGAAGGCTCTACCTTCAGGCTCCGCCTTCCGGTTGACCCAGAGTCAGTTCCCGAAGCCGCTTGAGGGCCTGCTCACGCTTGTCCAGGTCGTCCTGGAGCATGGTGGCGCGCCCTTCCAAATCCTGGATATGCCGGTCCATCAGCACAAAGGATTCCAGGGCCTGTTGCATCAATACAATGCTGTGATGCTTTAAGCCATTGGGCTCCTGGGCCTGAAGGGCTCGATAGGCCGCCCGGGCTGCATCGACGTCGTAAAAAGGACTGCTAGGCAACATGCTGATGTAGGCGATTGCGATATCCCCTTCCCACTGCGCCAGGGAAGATTGCTCCAGGCGTTGGTAGCGTTGGAAATACTGCACAGCTTCGATGTAGTCCCCTCCGGCAAGGGTTTCCATACCCCGCTCCAGGAACGTTCGGTCGTTGGTCTCCGGCTCCTCACAAACACAGGAAGGCGCCTCCTCCGGTAGATTCAGCGTCAGTTCTACGTCTTCCGGCGCGCGCACCGGTTCCTCCGGAGGCGGCGGAGGTTCCGGAGTGGCACAGCCCAGGAGCACCAGCACCGGTATGCCCATTACCAGACCGCGTGGAGAGAAATGTGTGTGCTTAAACATGCCGCGAGTGTATCACCGCCGTCCGAATCAACCTCATTCGGGACGCATATGTGGGAACAGCAGCACATCTCGAATCGATGGCGAGTCCGTAAGCAACATCACCAGCCGATCAATACCGATGCCTTCCCCAGCAGTCGGCGGCATACCGTATTCCAGGGCGCGAACATAGTCCGCGTCGTAGTGCATGGCCTCTTCATCACCGGCGTCTTTCTGCGCCACCTGCTCTCGAAACCGCTCGGCCTGGTCCTCGGCATCGTTCAATTCACTGAAGCCGTTGGCCAGCTCTCGACCCGCGACAAAGAATTCAAATCGGTCGGTCACAAAGGGATCATCATCGTTACGCCGCGCCAGGGGCGAAACCTCTGTCGGGTAAGCGGTGATGAACGTGGGCTGTTCAAGCCGATGCTCTGTCGTCTTCTCGAAAATCTCGATCTGTATTTTGCCCAGACCCCAGGCGCTGGATACCTCAATGCCCAAACCCTCGGCAACGATCGCCGCAGATTCTCTCGTGGCAAGATCTTGCGCCGATAGGCCCTCGTTGTAGGTGAGGATCGCCTCGAGAACTGTCATGCGCTGGAAGGGTTTCGCAAAGTCGAAGACCATCCCCTGATACGGCACCTCGTGACTACCCAAAACCGCCTCCGTTAGACCCCGAAGCATACGCTCCGTCAGATCCATGGCATCGCGATAATCGGCATAGGCCCAGTAGTACTCCAGCATGGTGAACTCGGGGTTATGACGTGTCGACAAACCTTCGTTACGAAAATTGCGGTTGATCTCATAGACCCGCTCAAAACCCCCGACGGTTAAACGCTTTAGATAAAGCTCTGGGGCGATGCGCAGATACATGGTCAAATCCAAAGCATTGTGATGAGTCACAAAGGGTTTGGCTGCGGCACCTCCGGGAATCTGTTGCATCATGGGAGTCTCTACCTCCATGAAACCTTCCCCGTCCATAAAGCTGCGCAGGTAACTGACGATTTGCGACCGCTTGCGAAACACCTCCCGGGACTCTTCGTTGACGATGAGGTCCACGTACCGCTGCCGGTAGCGTAATTCCTGGTCCGCCAAACCATGGTATTTATCGGGTAGCGGGCGCAGAGCTTTTGTCAGCAGCCTCGCCTCTGCCATGTTGATGTAGAGATCACCCTTGCCGGAGCGCTGCAGGGTACCCTGGGCGGCGACGATATCACCGAGATCCCACTGTTTGATGGCCGCGAGCGTGTCTCCATCCAGACCCTTGCGGTCCACATACAGCTGGATCTGACCATCGCCATCCTGGATCAGCAAAAAGGCGCCGCGGTTGCGGATCAAGCGACCCGCCACGGAAAACCCTTCGCCCCGCTCCTCTAACGTGGCCTTATCGTAATCCACGTAATCGCGTTGCAGCGCCCCTGCCGTGGCACTGCGACGAAAGTCATTGGGAAAGGGGTTGCCCTGCTCCCGCAGATCTTTCAGTTTGGAACGGCGCTCCGCGATAAGCTTGTTCTCGTCTTCCGCTCCGCGGGACGCGCCGCCGTCTGCCTGGTCATTCATGGTGATCCTAGAGGCCGCTCTTTAGCGACGCTTCAATAAATGGGTCGATGGCACCGTCGAGGACCGCCTGGGTGTTGCTGGTCTCCACGTTGGTGCGCAAATCCTTAATCCGCGAGGCATCGAGCACATAGGAGCGGATTTGGCTGCCCCAGCCGATGTCTGCCTTGCTGTCTTCCATGGCCTGCTTTTCTTCGTTGCGCTTGAGCACTTCCATCTCATAGAGCTTGGCGCGCAGCAACTTCATGGCATTGTCTTTGTTCTGGTGCTGGGACCGCTCCGTCTGACACTGCACCACGATACCGCTGGGATTGTGGGTCAGACGCACAGCGGAATCCGTTTTGTTCACGTGCTGCCCGCCAGCGCCGCTGGCACGATAGGTATCCACACGAAGATCGGCGGGATTGATCTCGATGTCGATATTGTCGTCGATTTCCGGAGCGACAAAGACCGAAGCAAAGGATGTGTGGCGACGGTTTCCCGAATCGAAGGGAGACTTGCGCACAAGGCGATGGACACCGGTCTCGGTCCTTAACCAGCCGAAGGCGTACTCGCCACTGAACTTAATGGTCGCGCTCTTAATGCCCGCGACCTCGCCTCCGGAAGCTTCAATGAGCTCGGTGGTGAAACCTTTGGCTTCGCCCCAGCGCAGATACATACGTAGCAGCATTTCCGCCCAGTCCTGGGCTTCCGTGCCCCCCGAGCCCGCCTGGATATCAAGGAAGGCGTTGTTGGGATCCATCTCGCCGTTGAACATGCGCCGAAACTCGAGCTGCTCCAGTACCTGGAGCAATCCCTGGATTTCTTCAGCGATGTCGTTGACGGCGCCCTCGTCGTCCTCTTCGGCTGCCATCTCCAGCAGATCCAGGGTGTCGGAAGCGCCGCTGTCCAGCTCATCGATAGATTTCACCACAGCTTCCAGCGATGCCCGTTCCCGGCCGAGATCCTGGGCCCGCTGGGGGTCGTCCCAAACGCTGGGTTCCGCGAGTTCGAGTTCTACCTCGGCGAGTCTTTCCCGTCGCTGATCGACGTCAAAGATACCCCCTAAGCACGTCCGTACGTGCTTCGATGTCCTTTAGGCTCTGTACCAGCGGATTGATTTCCAGCATCTGTCGGCGGTCCCTGAAAAAAGGGCGCCATTCTACCCCAGGGATCGGTGTATCAGGAGCCCCGACCGAAGGGGAAACCAGGGTGCTTCCACCTTGTGATGAGAGGCGTTGTTAGGTGCGGGAAGTGCAGACGAGTCGTCAAGCTAACCGGTTGAGGAGATACCCGATGAGCATCACCTGCGGCACCGTAACCAGAGGCAGACAAAGGGCGATGGCCCAGCTACGAGTGGTACTGCGGATACTCATCAGCTCCGTGTAGTCCGTGGCCACACCAGCCATCAGGAAAGTGAAGCTGTTACCCGGTGCCTGGGCGCGATTCATAAGATCGGCGGCGATAGGGGTCGCTCCCTCAGAACACACTTCAATAACCGTAGCGGCCAGGAGCGTCAGCCAAAGTCCGCCGACGGTGGCGCCAAACCAGGTGGCGTAGTTTTCCACCGGCACGGCGGCGCGAATGAGAGCGGCCAGCAGCAGACCGAAAAGCGCCCAACGCAGTACGACCCGAGAGCCTTGAACCCCTTCCCAGAGTAAGTTTCGAGTGCCCGCAAGGCTAAAGCGCCAACTCCGCCGGTACTCCCGCCAGAGCGTACCTGCATCCGCTTCGTAGTCCAGGGTGGCCCGGGCGGGGTTTTGCGGCAGCAGCTGTCGTTGGACCAGGGCATCAAAGATCAGCCCCGTAAACACTCCAATAACCAGGGACAGGGCGATAAACAGAAGGGTCCAGGACACCCCGATCAATCCAAAAAGTATCAGCGTCAGGGAAAATGAGTTCCAAGGGCTTGCCAGGAGAAAAGCCATCACCTGCCCCGTGGTCGCGCCTCGCTCGTAGAGTTTCATGCCAACCGCAAGAATTCCGTGACTGCATAGGTCCAGGAAAACACCGGCAAAGGTCGCGCGAAACATGCCCGATAGGCCGCCATGTTTACCCAAAACGGCCACCACCAGATCCCGGGGTACGCCAGTTAGCAAACCGACGAAGATCACCCCAAGGGCCAGACCCCACCACATGCGCGCAAGGAGTTCCGTCACCCCGTGAGCAAACATCGCCACGGCGGCGATAAAGGCGCTGTCGTGGCCGTGATGGGGCAGCATCACGCTCAGGACCAAACTGAGACCCACACCCCCAAGGCTCAGCCAGAGTAGCCAATCTCGACTCGCCGGCTTATCACAACAGTGACTCGCACCGTCTGCGGATTGATCTGTCTGGGCAGCACCACCGAGGAGCGCAGGGTCAGCGACAACAGCAGCACCGACGGAGCGGCCATCGGTTTTTGAAGATTCATGATCGCAACAGGAACTCACGGCTAATCCTTATGCGTTGGCGGTTATTGCCGTGATCTAAGCGCGTGACGAGGCACGGGTCAAGCGGCATCCAAATGCTCGATGAGCAGTTGCAGTCGCCGTTCACCGCGATACCGGTTTACTTCAAGGCGAAAGACCGCGTGAATTCGCTCCACATGCTCATCGGGCCAGCGCTCCGTATCCACACGAAAGGCAATGGCATCAATGGGCTTGAGCACGCCCGCACAGGCCAGATTCAACTTGAGGTGATGCTCACCAACGATACGCTGAGACAGCACTTGAAACTCACCGTCAAAAACCGGTTCGGGAAAGTGCTGACCCCAGGGGCCCGAACCCCGCAGCAATTCCGCGACGTCCAGGCTGTAGTACTCGGGGTCCAAGAGGCCGTCAGTTTCTACCACAGCCTCTAGCTTTGCATCGGTCTCGGCCACCACTTCCGTAAAGGCCTCCCTAAAGGCATCAAAATGCGCCGTGGCCAGGGAGAGTCCCGCCGCCATGGCGTGCCCCCCAAAACGGCTGATCAAACCGGGGTTTCGGGTAGCCACCGTATCCAACAAGTCGCGCAGATGAAGTCCGGGGATTCCCCTCCCGGAGCCCTTCAATGCACCGTTTCCGACATCCGCAAAGGCGATTACCGGACGATGAAAACGGTCTTTAAGGCGAGACGCTAAAATCCCCACAACACCCTGGTGCCAATCCGGCTCATAGAGCACCAGCGCCGGTGGTGCCGTGGCCTCAGCGATAGATAAGCGCGTCAGTGCCGCCAGTGCTTCCGCCTCCATGCCTCGCTCAATACGCTGCCGCTCGCGATTCATGGCATCCAGTTCCAGAGCGATCCGTCGTGCTTCCCGCGGGTCCTCGGCCAGGAGACACTCGATACCCAGGCTCATATCATCCAAACGACCCGCTGCATTTAGACGCGGCCCGGCGGCGTAACCCAGGTCAGCGGCAACCGTGTGCAGCGGGTCTCTCCCTGCCACGTCCAGGAGTGCCTGTACTCCTGGACGCCCTTTCGCCCCGCGAATTCGCTGCAGACCGCCCTGTACCAAAATGCGGTTGTTTCTATCCAGGGGCACCACGTCGGCAACCGTGCCCAGAGCGACCAGATCCAGATAGGCCGCCAAATTTGGTTCGGGAATACCCTCGTCTTCAAACCACCGCCGCTCTCGCAGGCGCGCACGGAGCGCGAGGAGCAGGTAGAACAGCACACCGACCCCTGCAAGAGCCTTACTCGGAAAGCTGCATCCGTGCTGATTGGGATTCAGAATGACTTCAGCTTCGGGGAGCTGTCGACCGGGTAAGTGATGATCCGTGACCAGCACATCGATACCAACGGAGTTTGCCGCTGCCACGCCTTCCACGGATGAAATTCCGTTGTCCACTGTGATCAGCAGATCTGGACGTGCTCCCGAAGCCAGCGCCAGGTCTACAATCTCCGGCGTGAGGCCGTAACCATATTCAAACCGGTTGGGCACCAGATACCGCACATGCTTCGCTCCAAAGGCGCGCAGGGCCGATACTCCAAGGGCCGTGCTGGTCGCGCCATCGGCATCGAAATCGCCGACAAACAGGATTTGCTGCTGTTCTGCTAGAGCCTTGACCACCCGTTCGGCGGCCGCGCCCACGTCCTTCAATCCATCGGGGGGGTGCAAAGACGTGAACTGAAGATCCAGATGCTCAGGGGATTGGACGCCCCGGGCCGCGTAAAGCCGGGCGAGGAGCGGGTGGAGATCCTCAAAGGACGGTGCCGTTGGTACCGTCCGACGTTGAATCCGACGGGATAGAGAACTCAATCAGGCACCCAGGTGCGAAGCCATGAATTTCTGCACTTCACCCAGATCCTTGGGCAGCACATCAAAGTGCTCCGGACGCGTAAACAGATCCGCCAGGTGTTGGGGTAGGCTCGGCTCCGTCGTCACCTCGGCACGGCGGATGGCTTCGGGAAACTTAGCCGGATGGGCCGTAGCCAGGGTAACCCAGGGGACCGACAGGCTGCGTGCTCCTTGCTGAGCCGCAACCACACCGATAGCACTGTGGGGATCAAGGAGATACTCGGACTGTTGCCACACGTCAGCAATAGCCGCCGCCGTCCCCTCGTCATCAACACGACAGCTTGCAAACAGCTCCCGGGCCTGGGACAGGGCCTGCTCTGAAAGGCTGATATCGCCATCTTCAAAAGCCGCCATCAGCGCAGCAACCGCCGTGGGATCTCGCTGGTAGAGATCAAAGAGCAAGCGCTCGAAATTACTTGAGACCGTGATGTCCATGCTCGGCGACAGTGTTTTTTCCAGTCCCTGCCGCGCATAGGTACCGGTGCTCAGTAAGCGATGGAGGACATCATTGCGATTGGTGGCAATCATAAGCTGCGCCACGGGGAGCCCCATACGCGCGGCCAAATAGCCGGCGAAAATGTCGCCGAAGTTTCCCGTCGGCACGGAGTACGCCGCAGCGCGGTGCGGTGCACCCAGGGCCAGGCCCGCATAAAAGTAGTACACGATCTGAGCCATGATGCGCGCCCAGTTGATGGAGTTGACCGCCACGAGGCGCCGCCCCTCGGGGAGAAAATCCTGGCTGCGAAAACTCGCCTTGACCATGGACTGGCAGTCGTCAAAGTTACCTTCGATAGCCAGGTTGTGAATCGTTGGTCCACTCAGCGTCGTCATCTGCCGTCGCTGCACCTCCGAGACTCGCTCGTGGGGGTGGAGAATAAAGATATCGATGTTCTCGCAACGCTGACAGCCGGCGATGGCCGCGGAGCCCGTATCGCCGGAAGTTGCCCCCATGATCACGACCTTCTCGCCGCGACGCTTCAGCACGGCATCCAGGAGGCGCCCGAGAAGTTGTAAAGCAAAGTCCTTGAAGGCCAGTGTCGGCCCGTGGAAGAGTTCCAACACCCACTGGTCGTGATCCAGTTGCACCAGAGGCGCGACAGCGCGGTGGCGAAAGGGCGCGTAGGTGTCGTGAATTAGGGTCTGTAGTTCCGCAGAATCAAAGGCCTCCTCCACAAAGGGGAGGAGGATACGGTGCGCGAGCGCGGGATAGCTAAGGCCTGCCATGGCCTCGAGATCCTCCCGGGAAAAGCGCGGTAAGGTCTTTGGCACATACAGTCCGCCGTCTTCTGCCAGCCCGGTTAAGAGTACTTCTTCAAAACCCAGCTCCGGCGCCTCGCCCCGGGTGCTCACGTAACGCATAGCTATTGTCTTCCCTTCATGATCAGAGCTCACTTACTCCGGCGGTCTACTCTTCCACGCGAATGCTGTGGGGTGTCCCTTTTACCGCATCCATGGCGGTGATAGCTTCAATGGCCTTGCGTAGGGCTTGCTCTTCCGCCTCGTTGGAGAGCACGACGATGGTCACGGTGTCCCCGGGACTCTTCGGAGGTTTCTGGATAAGCGCTTCAATGCTGATGCCCTCGGCGCCTAGGCAACTTCCCAGTTCGGACATGACCCCGGGGCGATCTTCCGCTTCAAGGCGCAGATACCAGGGGCAACGCACCTTATCCATGGGTACCGCCGATGCATCGCGTAGGGCTTCCGTGTCGACTCCCAGAGTGGAACACGGCTTGCCTTCGGCTCGGGCAAGATCCATGAGATCCGCGACAATCGCCGACGCCGTCGCCTCTCGGCCGGCACCAGCGCCACAGTAAACCGTCGGTCCCGCCGCGTGTCCTTCAAGGCAGACCGCGTTCAACACTCCGTCGACGTTTGCCAACAAACTCTGAGCCGGCAGAAGCGTGGGATGAACGCGCAGTTCGACACCGTCCTGGGTTTCCTTGGCAATCCCCAGGTGTTTGATGCGATACCCAAGCTCCCGGGCAAACTCGATATCTGCCGGAGTCACCTGAGAAATGCCCTCGCAGTGCACCCCGGAAAAATCGAACCGTGTCTCAAAAGCCATAGCTGCCAGAATGGTGAGCTTGTGAGCGGCGTCTATTCCCTCCACGTCAAAGGTGGGATCCGCTTCCGCGTAGCCCAGGGCCTGGGCCTCGGCGAGGACATCATCAAAGGCGCGCTGTTCGGCCCCCATGGCCGTCAGTATAAAGTTACCGGTGCCATTGATAATTCCACTGACCGAAGTTACTTGGTTGCCTGCCATGCCTTCGCGCAGGGCCTTGAGGATCGGTATGCCGCCGGCAACAGCGGCCTCGCATAGAAGGCTTACGCCATGGGCCTCGGCGATGGCCAGTAGTTCGTTTCCCTGCTCGGCGATAAGGGCTTTGTTGGCCGTAACCACGGACTTACCCGAGCGCAGGGCTGTCTCCACGAGCTCCCGCGCCAGGCCTGTACCGCCTATGCACTCGACCAACACATCGACATCTTCCGCGCGGGCAACCTCCAATAGATCGCGATGAACGATCAAATCCCCCACAGGACAGTCCTCGCGATCCCGCCTCGCGCCCAGCCGCACCGGCATAAGGGGTCTCCGCGCTCGACGTTCCAACCGCTCTGCGCCCGTGCGCAAAAGCTCCAGGGTGCCGCCGCCTACGGTACCGTTGCCGCAAATCCCTATTCTCAGTGCGTTCATGGGTGGTGCTTCATTGCGCAAACTATCCTGCTCCGTCCTTTCCTTATCATCGCTTAAGGGGCCAGCAGACCGTCGTCGCGAAACATCCGCTTGATGGTTCTGATGGCTTGCCGCGTCCGGTGCTCGTTCTCAATCAAACCAAAGCGCACGTAACCTTCCCCGTACTCGCCAAAGCCCACCCCGGGAGAGACCGCCACCTTAGCTTCGCGAAGTAGCTTTTTGCTGAATTCCAAAGAACCCATCGCCTGATAGGGCTCGGGGATTTTGGCCCATACAAACATAGTGGCTCGAGGAGGCTCGACGGCCCATCCCGCAGCATTTAAGCCGTCGCACAAAACATCTCGCCGTGCTCGATACATGGTGTTGATCTCGCTGACACACGCCTGGTCACCCTCCAGGGCAGCAATCGCCGCCACCTGCACGGGCGTGAACATGCCGTAGTCCAGGTAGGATTTCATGCGAGCCAGGGCTCCCACGAGAGTGGCATTGCCACAGCAGAAGCCAACACGCCAGCCAGGCATGTTGTAGCTCTTGGACATGCTGAAAAACTCTACCGCCGTTTCCCGCGCGCCCTCTACCTGCAGTATCGATGGAGCCACATAACCGTCATAGCACAGGTCCGCATAGGCGAGGTCCTGTACCACCCAGATACGATGCTCCCGCGCCACGGCAATGACCTTCTCAAAGAAGCTCAACTCCACGCAGTGGGTCGTCGGATTCGACGGAAAATTGAGCACCAGCATCTTCGGCCGGGGCCAGCTGTTGCGAATAGCGTTGTCCAACTCTGCAAAGAAGCTTTCTTCATCCCCCATGGGCACGTGGCGAATATCAGCGCCAGAAATGACGAAGCCATAAGGGTGGATAGGGTATGAGGGATTGGGCACAAGAATCGCGTCGCCAGGGCCCGTCGTCGCCAGGGCCAGGTGAGCCAGACCTTCCTTCGAGCCCAGGGTTACTATCGCCTCGCTTTCAGGATCAAGGGTGACGCCGTAACGGTGCTGGTACCAGTCGCAAATCGCTTTTCTCAGACGCGGGATGCCCTTCGACTGGGAGTAGCGGTGTGTATCACCGCGACGCGCTGTTTCCACGAGCTTGTCGACAATATGCGTCGGCGTGGGCTGGTCCGGATTGCCCATGCCAAAATCAATGATGTCTTCCCCCGCAGCACGAGCCGCCTGCTTCAGGTCGCCGACGATGCTAAATACGTAAGGTGGCAAACGCCTGATGCGTTGAAAATGCTCTTCCACGACCGGATTCTCGCTGTCTGATCGATCTGCCGTATTGCCTGTTCTGAGCTCGGCGACAGAGCCTACAAAACAAATCCCGGACCGGGATCGCCAGGGAGCCAATAGTGTGGCTCGAAGGCCTCAGGCACAGCAGATCAGTGTAAAAAAGAGGCGCGACAGTAAAGCGCCCCTCCCTACCTGTCAAACGGTACGACGGAAAGCGTAGCCCACCGGGATTCAAACCCCGGTGGAGCACGATGGCGGGCTAGTTAACGCCCAGCAGGGTTAGCAGGTCGTCGGCGCTACGGTAGCCGGGGATCATATCGCCCTCAGGGGTGACGATGGCCGGAGTTCCTCGGACACCCAGTTGCTGGCCAAGGGCAAACTGCTCGGCGATGGGGTTTCCAGGACAAACGTTCTCCGGGAGGGTTTCGCGATTCTTCAGCCGCGTAAGCGTTGTCTGACGATCATCGGCGCACCAGGCGCTGGCGAGTTGACGAAAACCGTCGGACCCAATGCCCTGGCGGGGATAGGCCAGGTACCTAACCTCTACACCGCGACGGTTCAACTTGGGAACCTCTTTGTGGAGTTTCTGGCAGTAGAAGCACGAAACATCGGTGAAGACGGTGATATAAGCCTGCGCATCGCCTTCCGCGGGAAATACGATGGTCTTGGCCTGGGGAATTTCCGCGAGGGCCAGCCGCCGGTTTTCCGAACGTTGCTTTTCCGCCAGATTGGTAAAGCCCGTGGGTTCGACGCTGTATAGATCACCGAGAATAAAGTACGAGGCATCGCCCGTGGCATAAACCATAGGCCCCTGTTTCAATTGCACACGATACATGCCGGGTATCTCACTGACAGCCACGCTATCAACTTCCAGCTGCACTGCGGGATTGCCTAGACGGGTTCGTAGAGCTTTCTCGACCTCTGCCGGCACGGGGCTTGCTCCCGGGGTAGTGGCCTCCTGACCATAGCTACTCAGAGGAGCAAGCAGCGTGATCGCCAGCAATGGGCCCAGGGCTCCCCGCAGCGCTTTCCTAAACAAGGTCATTGATGATCCCTCTCGATATCTTGGTGCAATATTGTTCCGGGTTTCGATCATACCAGCGTCCATAAGTTCACTTGTTGGCAGTACCAAGGATTGCTTTGGATGCTTACGCAGCCCTGGCCTCGGTCCCCATCCCTGCCCTACCCTCGAGGATGGTGCTGGGCGTGCAGGTTCTGCAGACGAGCTCGCGCCACATGGGTGTATATCTGCGTGGTAGATAGATCACTGTGCCCCAGTAAGAGCTGTACAACGCGCAAATCGGCGCCATGGTTTACCAAATGCGTCGCAAAGGCGTGGCGCAGCACATGGGGCGATACGGCCGCGCGAATACCGGCGCGTTGAGCGTGTTGTTTGATACGGTGCCAAAAGGTTTGCCGGGTCATCGCCTGGCCTCGGCGACTGGGAAACAGCACGTCACTTTCGGCAGCACCCAAGAGCTCGCCCCGGGCTTCCCGCAGATAGCGCTGCAACCAATGGAGCGCTTCCTCGCCGACAGGCACGAGTCGCTCCTTGCCTCCTTTACCGACGATACGCAGAACGCCCTGATTAAGACTGACTTCCCGAAGTGTCAGACCCACCAACTCTGAGACCCGAAGCCCACAGGCGTACAACACCTCCAGCATGCAGCGATCACGAAAACCCAAGGGATCGCCCAGATCCGGAGCCTGGAGGAGCGCCTCCACATCGGTCTCAGACAAGGTTTTGGGCAGTGGCCTGCCAAGCTTAGGCCCCTCGAGTTCGAGACTCGGGTCGTCCGAGCGCAGGCCTTCTCGCAGCAGGTAGCGATAAAAACTGCGCAAGCAAGAGAGCGATCTTGCCGCTGACCGGGGGGAGCGCCCCCGGGCCAGGAGATCGCCGAGGTACGCCTGAATATCAGCTCGAGACGCATTCTGAAGGTTTGCCCTACGGGCACCCTGCCAGGCGGCGAGACCACGCAGATCGCGGCGATAGGCAGCCAGGGTGTTATCGCTCAACCCCTTCTCCATCCACAAGACGTCGGCGAAGCCTTCAATGAGGGCATCATCCACAGCTTGAACGAGCGTTTCAGAGGCCATCAGCTAGCAGATACAAAAAACGGCCGTCGATACATCGATGGCCGTTCTTCAGGTCGCGATGTCCGATCGAAGATCCACGCCAGGCGGCGCGGCGACCGAACACGGAGAAACTCCTTAACCGAGCTTTTCCTTGATGCGCGCAGACTTACCGGAACGCTCACGGAGATAGTACAACTTGGCCTGACGAACATCGCCACGACGCTTCACCGTGATGGAGTCCAGAAGCTTGGAGTAGGTCTGAAAGGTACGCTCCACACCAACACCGTGGGAGATCTTGCGCACCGTAAACGCGGAGTTCAGACCCCGGTTACGCTTGCCGATAACCACACCCTCAAACGCCTGCAGACGCTCACGGTTACCTTCCTTAACCTTTACCTGCACGACTACCGTGTCGCCCGGTCCGAATTCCGGCAGGTCTTTGTCCATCTGCTCAGCTTCGAGCTGAGAAATGATTGAGTTGGTGCTCATTGTCTTGCTCCCAGTACCTTCGTGGCCCCTAGCGAGGAGGGCGCCTGATCCTATTACTCTAACACTTCCGACGCCCCGTCATCGCGAGAGCGGCCCTCCGTGCGTGTCGCCTCCTCTCGGTTCGCGACCCCATCTTCTATAGCCCTCCGCGATACCTCAAGGCGCTCGCGGCGGTACTCTTCCAGCAACCCTTTGTCGTCTGCTGTCAGAACTCTTTCGTTCTCTCGACGCTCCAGTAAGTCCGGGCGGCGTTCTAAGGTTCGCCCCAAAGCCTGCTTGCGACGCCAACGCGCTATCGCCGCGTGATCGCCGCTGAGCAGCACCTGCGGCACGGAACGGTCTGCGTAGACCTCCGGCCGCGTGTAATGGGGGCAATCCAACAACCCATCGGCAAAAGAATCCTCTTCCGCCGAGTCTTCATGTCCCAGCACACCGGGCAAAAACCTCGCCAGCGCGTCGATGACCACCATGGCGGCCAATTCGCCACCACTGAGCACGTAATCACCGATGGACAGCTCTTCATCAACCTGACTGTCCAGGAGGCGCTCATCAACCCCCTCGTAGCGCCCCGCCAGGAGCACTAACCCCGGTTCCCTCGCCAGTTCTCGAGCTCGCCGGTCGTCAAAGCGTCGACCCTGGGGTGTCAGGTATACGACCCTGGCTCCCTCCCCTGCTAGACGCTTACCTTCTTCAATGGCCGCCGCCAGAGGCTCCGGTCTCATGACCATCCCCGGCCCACCGCCATAGGGTCGGTCATCCACACTGCGGTGGCGATCTACCGTGAAGTCCCGCGGATTTACCGCCGACAACTTCAAACGACCATCTCGAACCGCCCGACCCATGACCCCCACATCGCGCACGACCGCTAGGGTCTCGGGGAACACGCTGACCATGGCAATGTGCATGTTCGAAGGTCGCGGCTCGTGCATCAGTCTTCCGGATGCCAATCAACGTCCATACGTCGATCTTTGAGCGCCACGCGCTTTACCACCTGCCCAGGCAGATAAGGCAGTAAACGCTCGCGAGCGTCGATACTGTCTTCGCAGGGACGCAACACCAAAACGTCGTTTGCCCCCGTCTCAATGAGGTGATCCACCTCGCCGAGCAACAGCTCCTCGCCCTGCCATAAGCACCAAACCTGCAATCCTTGCAGCTGATGCCAGTAATACTCCCCAGTCTCGAGGTCTGGCAGCTCCTGGGCACTCACCCAGACTTCCGTTCCCCGCAGGGCCTGCGCCGCATCGCGGTCATCAATACCCGCGAGCTTTGCGATTAATCCTTTGCCCTGGCGTCTTCCGTCGACAAACTCCCCATCCCGGGTCTGTCCTCGATACGTAAGCTGCCAGTGGCCGAAGGAGAGAAAGCTTTCTACCGGGTCCGTCAGGGCATGGACTTTGACCCAGCCTTTAATGCCATACGCGCCGGTTATGGTCCCGGCGAGCAGCATGTCTTCATTCCCGGGCGCAGTCATGCCCGAGGAGAACTCACGCCGCGTCGGCTTCGCTCGTCTGCTCCGCTCCACTGAGGAGCTTCGCTACCCGGGCAGACAGTTGCGCGCCTTGACCCTGCCAGTATTCGATGCGAGCGCGATCTACGCGCAGACGCTCTTCCTGTCCCCGAGCGACGGGATTAAAGAACCCAACACGCTCGATAAAACGACCATCACGGGAGTTACGGCTGTCCGTGACCGTGAGGTGATAAAAAGGACGCTTCTTCGCGCCGCTTCGTGAAAGCCTGATAGTTACCATTGCCCTGCCAACTCTCTCTCATGCGCCGGCCTGCTGAGAAACACCCAAAAGCCGGGAAATTACATTTAGATTCAATAACTTGGAACCACCCTCGACAGCTTCGTGAAACACGATGGCTAGGCCATAAGCCACGCTCTGGAAGTGGTCCCCTGCGAAAGGTGGCGCATCATACAGCAAGGATTGGGCGCACGGAAGAGCTGCGCCCGGGAATTTTTCCTGTGTTTGCGGGGGGTTAGGAGCGACCAGGCAGTCAACGCATGGGCGGCATACCGCCCCCTCCGGGGGGCATCATGCCACCGAGGCCGCGCATCATTTTCTCCATGCCGCCGCCCTTCATCTTTTTCATCATTTTGGCCATCTGCTTGTGTTGTTTAAGCAGACGGTTCAAGTCCTGCACCTGAGTCCCGGAACCCTGCGTGATGCGCCGCTTGCGAGAACCCTGGATCAGCTCGGGGTTGCGCCGTTCTCTGGGGGTCATGGAATTGATCATGGCCTCCATGCGGGCAAAGGATTTGTTGTCAATCTGCGACTGGGCCATCTGCGCCATACCGCCCATCCCGGGCAGCTTATCAAGCATGCTAGCCATGCCCCCCATATTGTTCATCTGCTGAAGCTGGTCTCGCAAGTCCTCGAGGTCGAACTTCTTCCCCTTCTTGACCTTTCGCGCCAGTTTCTCGGCCTTTGCCTTATCAACCTTTTGCTCCGCTTCTTCGATCAGGGATAGTACGTCTCCCATGCCGAGAATCCGCGATGCCAAACGATCCGGATGGAATGGATCGAGCGCTTCGGTCTTTTCTCCGACCCCCAGAAACTTGATGGGCTTGCCGGTGATCTGCCGTACCGACAAGGCCGCCCCACCGCGGGTATCGGCGTCTACCTTGGTCAGAATGACACCCGTCAGCGGCAGGGCATCGCCAAAGACCTTGGCAGTGTTCGCCGCGTCCTGGCCGGTCATGGCATCTACCACGAAGAGGGTCTCCGCCGGGCTTACGGCGGCTTCAAGCTCGGCGATTTCCGCCATCATGGCTTCATCTACCGCCAGGCGACCTGCCGTGTCGATGATCAGCACATCGCTAAACTGAATTCGCGCATGTTCCCGAGCCGCTTTGGCGATGTCCACGGGCTTTTGCTCCGTCGACGAGGGGAAGAAATCGACACCAACCTCCCCGGCGAGGGTTTCCAACTGCTTTATGGCGGCGGGCCGATAGACGTCGGCACTGACCACCGTGACCTTTTTCTTGTCTCGCTCTTTAAGGAGCCGGGCCAGCTTCACCGCCGACGTGGTTTTCCCCGCGCCCTGCAAACCCGCGAGGAGGACTATCGCCGGCGGTTGCGTTGCCAGATCCAGGGCTTCGTTGGCCGCCCCCATCACCGTTTCCAACTCACCCTGAACAATCTTGAGGAAAGCCTGCCCGGGGCTCAGGCTGCTCATAACCTCCTGTCCCAGAGCCCTTTGTTTCACCGCCTCGACAAACTGTTTGACCACCGGCAGAGCGACGTCGGCCTCCAAAAGAGCCATGCGTACTTCCCGGAGCGTGCCCTGGATATTCTCTTCGGAGAGACGGGCCTTACCGGTGACCGCACGTAGGCTTTGGGTCAGACGCTCGGAAAGATTCTGGAACATGCGCAAATCAGCCTTAAACGGGGCGCGCGACGAATCGGTCGCGCTATTGATTACGAGGGATTAAGTCGGTACAAGGGAGCGCAAGTATACGCGCGGCGCGGCCGGCCCCCAAACTCATGTCCATCGCCTTTATTGCTGTTATTGCGGCTCTGCTCTATCTCGCCGCGGCTGGGGTCCAGTTGGCGAATGCACTGCAGAAGAACCCGGGGCTCAACCGCAGCGTTCTCATCATCACCTGCTTCGCTCTGGCCTGTCATCTAGCCTTAACGGGCGATAGCGTACTTGGCAGCAGTGGCCTCAACTTTGGTTTTTTTCCTTTGCTATCGCTGATCTTCCTGGCGGTGAACGTCGCCTGCATGATTGCCCTGGCCTGGCGCCCCCTGGAAAACCTACTCATCGCGCTGTTTCCCCTGTCGGCGATCGCGGTTCTTATTGCCACCCTTGGTCCAGATACCGCCGCGGCGCAACAATTGCCCCTGGGCGTGGCGGCTCATGTGGGAAGCTCCGTGGTCGCCTACTCGCTTCTAACTCTCGCCGCAATTCAGGCGACGCTCCTCGCGGCCCAGGATGCGCAATTGCGTAAACACCAGATTGGCGGCCTTCTCGCGGCCCTACCACCGCTGCAGATGATGGAAAGCATGCTCTTTGAGCTGATCTGGGTGGGCGTTATCGCCCTAACGTTGTCCATTGCCAGCGGATTCGTGTTTATGGACGATATTTTTGCCCAGCACCTGGTACACAAAACGGTCCTGAGCATCGTTGCCTGGCTGTTGTTCAGCCTGTTGCTCTGGGGACATCACCGTCTTGGCTGGCGGAGTCAAACCGCCGTGCGCCTCACGGTGGGAGGATTCACGGTGCTGATGTTGGCCTTCCTCGGCTCAAAGCTGGTGCTGGAATTGGTCTTGGAGCGCGGCTGACTTGGACAACGCCCCGCTGGGATTGCTGTTTGCCGTATTGGCGGCCCTGATTCTCATGTCCGGTTTCTTCTCCAGTTCCGAAACCAGCATGATGTCGCTCAACCGCTATCGCCTGAAGCACTTGCGCAAGCAAAATCACAAGGGTGCCGTGCGTGCCAGTGTCCTGCTGGATCGCCCGGATCGCCTGATCGGCCTGATTCTTATCGGCAACAATCTGGTGAACATCGCCGCATCGGCGATTGCCACAGTGATAGCCATCCGACTCTATGGCGATGCGGGCATCGTGGTGGCGACCTTCCTTCTCACCCTGGTCATACTGATCTTTGCCGAGGTCACTCCCAAGACCATCGCGGCCCTACACCCGGAGCGGATCGCTTTTCCCGCAAGCTTTGTGCTCCTGCCCCTGATGCGCTTGCTTATACCGCTGGTGGCGGCTACCAACTGGATCACCAATGGCCTCTTGCGCCTGCTCGGGGTCAATCCCCTGGAAGGCAATGACGATCAGGTATCCCGGGAAGAATTACGCAGCATTGTCTCGGACCCAGGCGCCATGATTCCCCAGCGGCACCGCGGCATGCTGGTCAACATCCTCGATCTGGAAAGCGTCACCGTTGATGACATCATGGTGCCGCGAAACGAGTTTTACGGCATCGACCTCGCAGACGACGACGAGGTCATCATCAACCGTATCCAACAAAGCAATCACACGTTGCTACCCGTGTGGCGGGAAGACAGCAACAACATCGAGGGCGTTTTACACCTGCGAAACGCCGGCGGCATTATCGAGGGTGGAGGTTTGCGCCGCGATGCCTTGCGCGAGGCGCTGGAAAAGGCCTACTACATTCCCGAAAGCACCCCCTTACACACGCAGCTGCGCAACTTTCAGCAAAAGAAGCTCCGCCTGGCCCTGGTTGTAGACGAGTATGGGGATGTCATCGGCTTGATCGCCGTTGCCGATATCCTCGAGGAAATCGTCGGCGAGTTCACATCGAATCTCAGTGATACGAGTGACGAGATCTTTCCCCAACGGGACGGCAGCTTTGTTATCGAGGGCAGCGCCAGCGTCCGAGACGTCAATAAGGCACTGGCCTGGGAACTTCCCACCGACGGACCGAAAACTGTCTCCGGCCTTGTCCTAGAGCACCTGGAGTCCTTCCCCGACGGGAACGCGGGAATAAGAATCAATCAGTACGGTCTGGAGATCCTCGAGATCGAAGGCAATGTTGTTCGGGCAGTGCGGGGGCGAAGCCTTAACCCTGGCCTCTCTACAACAGACGAATAGGGTTATCGGCATCGCGCCGAGCCGCGGCGCGAACAAGGATTTCCTGTTTCTGTTGCGACGTCGCCATAAACCAATCGGTAATTTCCGTGGCGCTGCGATAGCAACCCATACAGATATCATTCTCGTCGAGAGCACAAACCGATATGCACGGAGACTCAGGCTCCGATGAGCCTTGTGAGGCTTTGGGGTCAATGCTTGTCACGTCACTCATCAGCTAGACCTGCTCTAAAGCTGGGATTTCGATAGAGGAGCTTGCCGAAAATCCATAAGGGGCAACGGGATGAGCGCCGCTCATGACAGTTTCTCAAGATCGCGGACGTAGCGCGCGGCATTCCCAACGTAATGATCCGCGTTGTGCGCCAGGGCCAATTGCTGCTCCGCTGATAAGGTTTTCCGGACCGACGCCGGAGAACCCAGGACCAGTGAGCCATCGGGAATCTGCGTACCCTCCGTTACCAGGGCGTTGGCTCCGATGAGACAACCCTTGCCAATCACCGCGCCGTTAAGCACCACGGCATTGATGCCAACTAAAGAGCCATCCCCGATGACACAGCCGTGAAGCATAGCGTTGTGACCCACGGTGACATTGCGGCCCACCGTGGTGGGAAACCCCGGATCCGCGTGAATCACCGTACCGTCCTGAATATTGCTGCCCTCGCCGACCTCAATGGGGTCCGTATCGCCGCGCAGTACGCAGGAAAACCAGACACTGCTGTTCGCCGCCAGCGTAACCCGTCCGATAACCGCCGCGTTGGGCGCGATGAAATGGCCCTCACCCATGAGCCGTGGGCTTTCCTCGCCAAGCTGATACAACATAGTCGAATTCTCGTGTTTGAAGTTGGTACGCCAGAGCTACGATTCAGTTCAGTCGGCCCAGGTAAGCTATCAGCGCAAACTAAGCCACCAAGGGATGCACCCAGCATAAGCGACACAGAGGATATTCATTTCTTCCCGCCCTGGGCGCCGTAGAACTCCGCGGCGAAAGCATCTAATTCTCCGGCTTCGATAGCGTTGCGAATACCCTGCATGTGGTTTTGGTAGAAACGCAGATTGTGAATCGTGTTGAGCTGAGAACCGAGAATCTCGTTACATTTATCCAAGTGATGAAGATAAGCGCGACTGAAATTTGCGCAGGTATAGCAATCACAGGACTCGTCCACGGGCTTCGTGCTGTGGCGATGCACCGCATTGCGTATCTTGATGATCCCCTGGGACGTAAACAGGTGGCCATTTCGGGCGTTTCGTGTCGGCATCACGCAGTCAAACATGTCTACGCCGCGACGCACCCCCTCGAGAAGATCTGCGGGGGTACCAACTCCCATAAGATACCGCGGGTGATCTTTCGGCAGATGCTCTCGAAGACCATCCAGGACCGAGAACATCTCCTCCTTGGGTTCGCCGACAGACAAGCCACCAATGGCGTAACCGTCAAAATCGATTTGCCTGAGTCCCTCAAGACTACGACGACGTAAATCCTCGTACATCCCACCCTGGATAATGCCAAACAGAGCAGCGGGATTATCACCATGGGCATCGCGACTGCGCTGCGCCCAGCGCAGGGACAATTCCATCGAACGCTCGGCTTCCTCATAGGTGGCGGGATAAGGCGTGCACTCGTCAAAAATCATGACGATATCGCTACCCAGGGCACGCTGGATCGCCATGGAGGTTTCCGGGTCGAGAAATACCTTGGCGCCATCCACGGGCGACTGAAAAGACACGCCCTCCTCGGTAATCTTGCGCATGGCGCCCAGACTGAACACCTGGAAACCACCGGAGTCCGTTAGAATCGGACCCGGCCATTGCATAAAGTCATGGAGATCGCCATGGGCCGCCACGACCTCCGTGCCTGGTCGCAGCCAGAGATGAAAGGTATTGCCGAGAATGATCTGCGCGCCGATAGCAGCCACATCCCGCGGGAGCATGCCCTTGACCGTGCCGTAGGTACCCACGGGCATAAAGGCCGGCGTCTCAACGACACCGCGAGCGAAGTTCAGCCGACCCCGTCGCGCGTCTCCGTCCGTGGCCAAGCGCTCGAAACGCATCAGCTTCTAGCCCCGGGACCAGGGGTAAGAAACATGGCATCGCCGTAGCTAAAAAAACGATACCGCTGGGCTACCGCTTCTTTGTAAGCGGCTAATACTGCCTCCCGCCCGCTGAACGCGCTGACGAGCATAAGGAGCGTCGATTCTGGCAAATGGAAGTTGGTGATCATTGCATCCACGCACTGAAAGGCATAACCGGGGTAGATAAAAAGCTGCGTATCGCCCACATAGGGCTTCAAGACTCCGTCGGCCGCCGCGGTCTCCAAACTTCGCACGGCAGTGGTACCCACCGCAACGACCCGCCCTCCTCGTTGACGAGTTTCAGCTACCGCCGCACACACAGACTCATCGACTTCCAGATACTCCGCGTGCATTGCATGATCGCGAATATCCTCGGTTCTAACGGGCTGAAAAGTTCCAGCACCCACATGGAGGGTGACAAAGCACCGCCGCACGCCTTTTTCATCCAGAGCGTTCAGCAACGCCTCGTCGAAATGTAGACCGGCAGTGGGCGCCGCAACGGCACCGTCTTTGCTTGCGTACACCGTCTGGTAGCGCTCGCGATCTTCGGGCTTATCGCCTCGGGCGATATAAGGCGGCAACGGCATATGCCCGATCCGGGCTAAAAGCGGCCCGAGAGGCTCCTCACTTCGAATGGCGTACAGATCCTCGGTTTTGCGCTCCACCACCAGACTGCAATCCCCGGGCTCCCCCTGGGGATGATTTGTAACGGCGATTCGTCCACCGGCTTTCGGTGTCTTGCTAGCGCGAATATGGGCCATGGCCGTGAACTCACCGGTGAGACGCTCGATGAGAATTTCGACACGACCGCCGGTCTCTTTCACGCCAAAGAGTCTCGCCGGCAACACCCGGGTATCGTTGAATACGAGGAGGTCGTCGGCGCCGAGCAGATCCGGTAAAACCGTAAACAGGCCGTGGCTGATTTGCGTCGAAGCGCCGTCCAGTTGCAACAAACGGCTGGCAGATCGCTCTGCCAACGGCTCCTGGGCAATCAGCTCTTCAGGCAGTTCGTAGGAGAACTCCGATCGATGCATGGAATATGGCTTTTGGGTCGAGTGCCCCAGCGCGCTGTAACGGCACGCCTGAACCCGAGGTTGAGGCGCGCCTTAACTTGAACAGCAACCGCCCTCAGGCGTCGTCGCTTTCGGCTTCAGATTCTTCGGCGTCGGCGTCTTCCGCTGCGTCGGTGGCGGTATCTTCCGCCGCGTCTTCGGCGACTTCGGGCTCAGGCTCCGCCGGCGCAGAGGGCTCCGTGACCTTGATCAAACCTTCGGCGAGAAGAATCTTCACCTTCTCTTCGCCGTTTACCGCCTGCTTCGCCGCATCTTTTACCGCATAGCGATCATCTCCCCGTTGGAAGATGCTGTACTCGGCGGTTTTCTTGATGAGCTTCATGGTCATGTTGCTGGTCCTTTCTCTGCGTGCTGCATTCGCGGCTCGGGTTAACTTCCGGCAATCGCCGGCGGATACTCAGGTCTGCGGTGTCTTCGCGGGCCGGAGTGTACCGAAAGTCGCCGCTCGTCAACAGTCAGCTAAGCCCCCGTCTCAGGTAAATCGTCATTTCGCTATGGCGGCCTGGAACAGACCGTTGGTATACTCGCGCGCCTCGCGAATGACCGACCGCACTGTTGGACATTCCCCCTCCGTGCCGGAGTGGTGAAATTGGTAGACACGTCGGATTCAAAATCCGATGCCCTTAAAAGCGTGCCGGTTCGAGTCCGGCCTCCGGTACCACTATCTTCTCTGATATGACCCTGTTCTTCTTCTGACCCTGTTCTTGACCCAGCTATCTTCGGCGGTCTCCTGATTCGACAAACAGACCTTTGGCCTCACCCGGGCGCTGCAATGACCCAGATTTTCAGAGGTACGAGAAACCGGTTATTTTATTTATTTTCAATTACTTAAACGAATTATCTAGATTCTTTGTGGAGCTTGACTCCTCACCCACAAGCTTAGAACAAGGACCTTCCGACTCTTTCCTCCCAAGGTAAACCGGGTTGTTTGCGAGTGATGTGGCTAGGCTCATTAAGCTCATCGACCTGCGCTTGCGATCACCAGGCAGCAAGCACTCCTCGTTCTGCCGTTCGCACTACCTCTGCGCTACCATCCGTCCATGGATAAAGCAATTTTCAAACAGGTTTCAGATCAGCTGTATTGCATCGATGCGCTATATACAGCGCCGGATATCGCCTGTTGTTACTTATTGGGCTCCGGTGAGGACTGGGCGCTGATAGAAACGGGGACAAACAACAGCGTGCCAAACATCCTCGCCGTGCTCAAAACTTTGGGCATCGAGAGGACTCAACTTCGTTACATCATTCCCACCCATGTCCACCTGGATCACGCGGGCGCGGCAGGCACTCTTATAGAGTTAAGCCCGAACGCAGAGCTTCTCATCCACCCTCGCGGCGCCCGGCACATGATCAATCCGCAGAAGCTCGTCGCCAGCGCAGTACAGGTCTACGGCGAACAGGCATTTGCAGCCCTCTATGGAGACATCGTTCCCGTAGCCGCAAATCGAGTCAGGACCCTCAATGACGGCGAACAACTGCGCTTGGGATCTCGCCAACTCACTGTGGCCCATACCCGCGGTCACGCCGATCATCACCTGTGCCTGTTTGATGAAACCACCGAGGGTTGGTTTAGCGGTGACATGTTTGGCATCAGCTATCCAAGTCAGCGCTTTCCGTCCGGTAGTTTCCTTATGCCCGCCACAACTCCAACGCAGTTTGACCCAGCGCTCTATACAAGCTCCGTGGAACGATTAGCCGCGCGTGGACCCAAGCGTTTCTACCTGACCCACTTTGGGGAACTGACCTTCGATCCCAGGCAGACTGAACAGCTTAAACGGCAATTGGCCGCCTACGCAGTTCTCGCCGGTGATCCGGATCTCCAAGGAAAAGACATTAGCAATGCCGTGCTTGAGATAACCCGTGGCGAACTCTGTTCGTTTGTCAGCGATGAAGAAGCTGCGACGATTGCAGCAAAGCTGAAGATGGATGCGCAGCTAAATGCTGAGGGTATTGCCTGGTATCGGCATAGCGCTGAGACCGCCTAATTGCAGTCTCAACGCTGGAGGGAAGGCCCGCTTACCACTCGCCCAAAGAGGGTCCAAAAACGTGCCGAGACCTACCGATCACGTGTTGGCTGTGACCTACCAGCAAGGGATCCGGCCGCCGTACAAGATGGGTATCCTTTTCTGGGTAGTCCAGACCATGAAGGAAGTGCTGCATGCAGGCAAGGCGAGCGCGCTTTTTGTCCGAAGACTTGATGACGGTCCACGGCGCGTCGGCCGTGTCCGTATAGAAAAACATGGCCTCCTTCGCTTCCGTGTAGTCATCCCACTTGTCCAGAGAAGCGCGATCGATCGGCGATAACTTCCACTGCTTCAGGGGATCGTCTTTCCGTCGATCGAAGCGAACGTGCTGTTCCTTTTGCGTCACGGAGAACCAGTATTTGAATAACTTGATACCGGAACGCACCAGCATCCTTTCCAGGTCCGGTGTTTGACGCATGAATTCCAGATACTCTTCCGGAGAGCAAAACTCCATAACGCGCTCTACACCGGCGCGGTTGTACCAGGAACGGTCAAAGAGAACGATCTCCCCTTCCGTGGGCAGATGGGAAACATAGCGCTGGAAGTACCACTGACCACGCTCAAGGTCCGTAGGCTTCTCGAGAGCGACTACGCGCGCACCACGAGGGTTCAGATGCTCCATGAAGCGCTTGATGGTGCCACCCTTCCCCGCGGCATCGCGCCCCTCGAAAAGAATGACAATTTTCTGCCCCGTGTCCTTGACCCACTGCTGAACCTTTAGCAGTTCTACCTGGAGGGCCTGCTTCTTTTGCTCGTACTCCCGGCGTTTGATCTTCGTGTGATACGGATAGTCACCACTGATAAACAGTTCCCGAATCGCATTCGGATCCTGTCGCATCTTGGCCAATTCGTGTCTGCGTTCGGCGCCGGTCGCAGTCGCTAGTTTGACCGCCGCACCGTTTGCGCCTGCAACCGCTGTACCCGCACCAGTGTCGACCTCAGCACCGCCAGTCATCTCCGTACCGCTCTTCACCTCAGTCATAGGGTCCCCTCCCCGTTTTGGTTTTTCTACAACCGGGTATTTCAGTGCTTACAGGTTTTGATTGCCATGATCGGGGTCAATGAAAGGAACTTCCCCGCTTAGACTTTAGTCCAGGGGGGAATGACCCTCGGGCCACGCCTTGGCGAGCGCGAGAAGATTAGCGAGTTTAAATACCAGAAGGTGGCGCGACCTTAGAGCTTCGACGCGAGCAGCGACAAATTTCAGGAAGTGTATCCATCGGGATTGTTCGCCTGCCATCGCCAGGCGTCTTCACACATGCGATCCAATCCCAGCTTAGCCTCCCACCCGATGAGATCCCGCGCCCGTGAAGGATCTGCATAACACTCGGCAACATCTCCCGGACGCCTGGGGGCGATTTCAAAGGGTACGGAACATCCACTCGCCTTCTCGAAAGCGCGCAGGGTCTCAAGGACGCTATAGCCCTTACCGGTTCCGAGGTTAACAACCAGAGGCGCGCCGTCTGGCGTTCGATCTAGGGAGGCCAAGGCGCTAACGTGACCTTCAGCCAGATCGGTGACGTGAATATAATCGCGCACACCCGTGCCGTCATGGGTCGGATAGTCCCCACCAAACACACTGAGTTTCGCTCGCCGCCCAACCGCAACCTGGGTAACAAAAGGCATCAGATTATTGGGTATCCCCGTCGGGTCTTCCCCAATTAGACCGCTGTTATGTGCACCTACAGGGTTGAAGTATCGCAGCAGCGCGATATTCCAACCGGGGTCAGACACGCACAGGTCCATGAGCATGTCTTCGACCATGAGCTTGCTGCGCCCATAGGGATTGGTCGCGCTGCGCGGGAAAGCCTCGGTGATAGGGACGGATGCGGGGTCGCCGTACACGGTAGCGGAAGAACTGAACACCAGATCCTGCACCTTTTCCGCCGCCATAGCTCGTAACAAACTAAGGGTGCCGGCGACGTTGTTTTCGTAGTAGCGCTGCGGCTCTTTAACGGACTCGCCCACGGCTTTCAGGCCAGCAAAATGCACCACCGCCTGCGGTGAGAAGCTCGCTAGCGCTTCTCGCAGGCGAGGTTCGTCACAGACATCAACTTCATAGACCTTGAGGCGCTGCCCAAGGATTTGCTCCAGGCGGTCGAGCACTCGCGGTGAGCTATTGCTGAAGTTGTCCAACAACGCCACGTCATAGCCCGCCTCCACAAACGACACGGCACTGTGGGATCCGATGTACCCCGTGCCGCCCGTCAGCAGGACCCTGCGCTTCTCCGCCATTGCTCGCCCCTCGGCAAAACTCTCACGCTAGCAGTCTCGGCGCGGACCGCAAGCCTTTCAACCCTTGGGTTTGATACCATTGTGACTCACGTCCCAGGATCATCCTCCGATGTCTATTCTTGTCACCGGCGCGGCCGGCTTTATCGGATTTCACTTGAGCCGACGCCTCCTAAAGCTGGGTTATGAGGTCGTCGGTTTGGACAATCTCAACGACTACTATTCGGTACAGCTGAAACGAGATCGCCTTGCACAGCTACAGCCCGAAGCCTCCTTTTCCTTCAGTGAACTCTCGCTGGAAGACGACCGTGGTATGGAAGCCTTGTTTCAAACCCATACTTTTTCCTGCGTCATCAATTTGGCAGCGCAAGCTGGGGTGCGCTATTCCCTGGAAAACCCCCGCGCTTATATCAGCAGCAATGTAAATGGATTCATGAATATCCTGGAGTGCTGTCGTCATGCTAAAACCCCGCAATTGATCTACGCTTCAAGTAGCTCCGTGTACGGCATGAACACGCAGATGCCCTTCTCCGTTCACGACAACGTAGACCACCCCGTGTCGCTTTATGCCGCCACCAAGAAAACCAATGAGTTGATGGCGCACACCTACTCTCACCTCTATGAATTGCCTACCACAGGCTTGCGCTTCTTTACGGTTTACGGCCCCTGGGGACGGCCCGACATGGCTTTGTTTCTATTCACCAAAGCCATCCTTGAGGGAAAACCGATCAAGGTTTTCAACGAGGGACGCATGCAGCGAGACTTCACCTTCATCGACGACATCGTTGAGGGCATTGTTCGTCTTGTGGAGAAACCGGCGACGAGGAACGACACCTGGAATCCCGCCACACCGGACCCGGGCAGCAGCAGCGCGCCCTACCGTCTCTTTAATATCGGCAACAACCAGCCTGTGCCCCTGATGGGTTTTATCGAGGCCATAGAGAGCGCTCTGGGTATGGAAGCCGAGAAGGAGTACTTGCCCCTCCAGGCCGGCGACGTTCCCGCTACCTACGCCAATATCGACGCCCTGTCAGACTATGTCGACTATCGGCCAGGCACAGCCATCGAAACGGGTATCGGCCAATTTGTGCGCTGGTACCGCGACTATTTCAAGGTTTAACGGCACACTCACCAGTCCCGAAGCGCCCCCGGGATCGCTTCTCTCTTCGAACTAGCTAACGGAAGAACACTGTAATGAACGTGGTCATGATCGGTGCTGGCTATGTAGGGCTCGTTTCCGGGGCCTGCTTTGCCGAATTCGGCGCCCGGGTAACCTGCGTCGACAAGCAAACGGAACGTGTCGACGCCTTACGTCAGGGTCGCATCCCCATCTATGAACCTGGCCTTGAAGATCTGGTAGCGCGCAACGCCGCGGCGGGCAGGCTCTCCTTTAGCACCGATCTCGGGACCGCCGTCGCCAACGCAGATTTGGTCTTTATAGCCGTGGGCACACCAACACGAAGGGGCGATGGCCACGCGGATCTCAAGTACGTCTACGCTGCGGCCGAGGAAATTGCCGCAAATCTGGTGGGCTACACCGTCATCGTCGACAAGTCGACGGTACCCGTGGGGACAGCCCGGGAAGTACAAAGAGTGCTGCAAAAGACTAACCCCGATGCTGACTTCGACGTCGCCTCGAACCCGGAGTTTCTGCGAGAGGGTTCAGCCATCGGAGATTTCATGCGCCCCGACCGGGTAGTTCTGGGGGTTGAGTCTGAGCGGGCGGAGGCGCTTCTTCGGGAGCTCTATCGCCCCCTTAATCTCATTGAGGCGCCAATTTTAGTCACCGATCTGGAAAGCGCGGAACTCATAAAATATGCCGCAAATGCCTTTCTCGCCACGAAGATCAGCTTCATCAATGAGATGAGCCAGCTTTGCGAGAAAACCGGCGCCGACGTTAATGCCGTGGCCAAGGGTATGGGCATGGATAAACGCATTGGCAATAAGTTTCTTCACGCCGGACCCGGCTACGGGGGCTCTTGCTTCCCCAAGGATACCCTGGCCCTGAATCGCATCGCCCAAGAACACGGCGTTAGCAGTCGCATCGTCGAAGCGGTTGTCGAAGTCAACGCCTCACAGAAAGCCCGCATGGTTGCCAAAATTCGCGAGGCCCTTGGAGGCTCCGAAGCGGACAAACGAATCGCCGTGCTGGGGCTTACCTTCAAGCCCGAGACCGATGACATGCGCGATGCACCGGCACTGGCAATCCTTCCCGCGCTGGTTGATCGTGGCGCAGAGATTGCGGCCCACGACCCCCAGGGAATGGCCGAGGCACGCCCCTTACTTCCCGAGGGCATCCAGTATTGCGACAGCATTACGGAAGCGGTTACCGACGCAGACGCCGTCGTCCTCATGACGGAGTGGAATCAGTATCGTGGCCTGGACCTTCAAGCCCTTGCCAAGGCTATGCGGGGCGATGTTTTTGTCGACCTGCGCAACGTCTATGAACGTCCGTTAATGCAACAGGCGGGGCTGCGCTACACAAGTGTAGGTCGCTAAGCCCGTAGTCCGTAAGCCATACGCCACTCGCCAAGACCTCCCCCCTTTGCATCGATCGGGGCCCGTCAGTTGTCGGAGCCAGCGCCGTCCTTGCTGGCAAGTACGGCAAATGCGTGATAGCGTTCTTGTAGTCATTACCCAGTCGCGCAGGGACCGCGAGGTAATGTGTTGAACAAGACGATCCACGCAGGCTTGAAGTACAGAGACACTGATCCAAAAGCCGCGATCGCCCTAAGAAACTGTCCCGGAAATTGGGGTTCCTGATGAACGACACTGATCCAGTGGCGGCTTGACCCGCAGCTGTCCATGAACATCGCGAGTAAGCTCAACCTACTCATCGCCACGCTGGCGATTCTAGCTGGGATCATTCTGACCCTATTTGTCGGGCAGCGTGACTATGCCTATCAGCGCGATGCCATAGTTCTGGAGACCTCGAGCCTCATAGGTCGCCAACCCGATCTGCAGATGACCCTGTATTTTCGAGCACCGGGGGATATTCAGCGCACCCTGATCCAGACTAGCGACCTCTCCCCCGCCATCAAACGGGTGGTGCTGTTTGATAATCAGGGCGTCATCATCGGCGAAGAGCGACAACCCTGGGCCATGAGCGAGGCCCCTCCCAGCTTCGCCACGTTGCGAGAAAACCTTACCCCCATGGAAAAGGGGCAGGTCACGCGGCGTGGTAGCGCCGTGCCAAAACACCTCTCGCTACTGAGCCAGTTAACCCTGGGCGAGAAAACCATCTCCCTGACTATCCCCGTATCCTCGGTGGTGAACCCTTCGACCCTGGGACTGCGTCGCGGGGACTTTATCGCTGCCCTGGCAAACCCGGGCGATATCAGCAGCCTCCATATAATCGGCTACGTCGAAGTTGCCCTGAGCACCACCGTGCTGTGGAGCCAAACTCTGCCCACGATAGCGCTTTCGGCAGGACTGGCCCTGCTTATCGTGTTTGTCTTCTGGTTTCTGGCCCGACTAACCACCCGCAGGATCACCGCACCTCTGGGTGAACTCGCTCGCGTCGCCGACGATATTGCGGCGGGCAAACAAACGGAAACATTGCCCCTTCGTGGTAGCGGCGAGGTTCGCGATATCGCGGAGGTTTTCAACGGCATCATCACGGGGCTCCACCAGTACACCCAACAGATGGATACGGATCGCAAGATCCTCAATCTCAAGGTCAGTGAGCGTACGGAGCAACTGAGCCAACACAAACAGGAACTGCACAAGGCGACCCAGGCGGTGTCCGTCACCCGCGACAAGCTCCGTCACCTGGCCTACTTCGACAGCTTAACCTCGCTTCCTAACCGACGCTTGTTCACCGAGCAGTTGACCTTGCTCCTGCGTCTGGCGATACGCTCCAAACAGAAGGTTGGTCTCCTCCTTATCGATATCGACAATTTCAAGCGCATCAACGACTCGCTCGGTGCCAGTGCGGGGGACCAGCTTCTCAAGGAGATTGGTGAGCGCCTTACGGCGGGCGTCCGCGACAGTGACGTGCTGCACCGACAGCCCTCAGAAGATCCCGGATCGGTTATGGATCTATCGCGGATGGGGGGAGACGAATTCACGGTGGTTCTGAACAACATAGAGGATGTGAGTGCTGCGCAAACCGTCGCTGAACGTCTCGCTGCCGCCATCGCCCGGCCCTACCAAATCGAACGCCAGGAAGTCATTGTCACCTCAAGCATCGGCATTGCCATCGCCCCCCAGCACGCGAGCGACGTCGAAGGTCTTTTGCGGGCAGCGGATACGGCGATGATTCACGCCAAGAAGAAAGGCCGCAACCGCTCTCTGGTCTTTGAAGAGACCATGGAAGCGGCGCATCGCGAACGCCTCAAGCTGGAGACCGATCTACGACGAGCGGTGGAGCGCAACGAATTGGTCCTGCACTATCAACCCCAGGTCCACGGTCGCAGCGGCGAAGTCGTAGGCGCCGAAGCTCTCGTACGCTGGCAGCATCCTGCCAAAGGGCTGATACCACCGTTTACCTGGATTCCCATGGCGGAAGAATTGGGGATGATCGACGAGGTTGGCAACTGGGTTCTAAATACCGCCTGTTCAGACCTACTGCGTCTTCGTGAACAAGGAATTGCACTTCCCAAGGTTTCGGTAAACGTATCCGCCTTACAGTTCCATCCCGGCTTCGTCGAAGCCGTTGAGAACGCCCTGGGGCGGACCAAACTACCGCCGGGATCTCTGGAGCTGGAACTCACGGAAAGCATCATGATGAACGATGAAGATGCAACCGTTGAGTTGGTGCAACGCCTCAAGGAGATTGGCGTTCGCCTGTCCATCGATGACTTTGGCACGGGATATTCATCCCTGAGCTATCTATCCCGCTTCCCCCTCGATGAACTCAAGGTCGATCGCTCCTTCGTGCTGGGTTTGAGCGATGGTGCTCGAGGTCCGGAGCTTGTGCGCGCCATTATCGCTATGGCCAAGAGTCTCAGCCTGGATATTGTTGTGGAAGGCGTGGAGCAGATCGACGAACTGATGTTTTTCCGGGAACAGTCCGTCGACGTTATCCAAGGTTTTATTTTTAGCGCCGCCGTATCCGCCGAAAAGCTCTCTCAGTTGCTTCGCCCGCAGCATTTCCTGCCGCAAATAAATGCTTTTGCGGGACACAAACCTGAGAGCCCCATGGGTCTTGAACGTGCCTAGCCTCTACGAGGATGAGTTACCCGCCGCGTCCTGGGCGCTCTTGCGTAGCGCCTGAATGTTGGTCAGGTTTTGCTTGTAGGCATCGACCACCTTATCGACACCCGAGGGATTCAGCCCGCCGTCATTACCAACAACCGAATAGGTTGCGTAGGTTCCCGATGCGGTCATCAAAGCCCAGGACACCACATTCACGGGCACCCCTTCGTCTTTCATGGCATTCGCCAGATCAATGAAACGCTGCATGCAGTCATCATGCTGCTGGGTTTGGTCGTCGCTCACGGGCTATCTCCTGCTCACAGGGCTTTTCTTCGGGCGCGGAGTGTACCAGACCCAACTCAAAACTCACTTTTCCTTGTGACCCGGAAGCGGTTTGTTTACGCTGCGTCCTCAGTTTTTTCCTGAGCTTTCCCTTGTTTTCAGCAACTCCCAGATGCCTTGGTACTCTGCTGGTCTGCCAGTTGCTGTTCGCGGGTGCGCACTATTCTTGTGCACAGGACGGTACGGAAACTCCGGCGCGGACGCGCTGGAGTGCTCAGGTAGGTGCAGGCGTTGAATACGACACAAACGTATCCGTTGACGAGGTCGATCTATCCAGCGGTGAGAGCGACTACGCCCGAGTCCTGGACTTCGAACTGGGCATGCGTCACAAATTTACGGAGCACACACAACTCTCCGTCAACTACGACATCAGCCAAAGTGACTATCAGGAATTCGATCGCGTCGACCGTCTGACGCAAATTGTCGGCGCAGATCTTTCTACTAAATTCGGCAAAGGCAGCGCGGGCCTTTCCGCCCATTACATCGACTCTCAACTCGATGGCGACGGCTTCCTAAGCTATGTCCGGGTCTCTCCATCCATATCGCGCTTCTTGGCTCAGAAATGGTTCACACGTGCTGCCTACGTGTATACGGAGCGGACCATCGACAATCGGCCAGAGCGCAACGCGGATACGCATACGGGCGAGATCGACGCCTACTACTTTCATAGGGGGCTGCGTAGTTACTTCAACGTGGGATATCGCTATCGAGACGAGGACGCCATTGCTCCAGAGTTGGATTTCAGCGCCCATGGCATCAAGCTGCGCTATATCCGCCGCTTCGCCATGTTCGGTCGCCAGGCCAAAGCTGAGCTCGCCATGCGCTACGAAGAACGTGACTACAAATCACCGGAGCCCACCATTGATGAGCCTCGCCGCGACGATCGATTACGTTGGAAATTCGACTTTGAGCTACCGGTGAAGGACCGCTGGACCTGGCAGTTGTATTACAGCTACGGCGACTACGTGTCCAATCTGCCTAGAGCCGATTTCACTCAGACCATCGTCGGAACGCGTCTCCAATTCGCCTGGTAAAGCTCTGCTGCGAGCTTAGGGGCCGTTGAGGGTCAGGAGACCGTAGCCATAGATTTTGTCGCGTCCCGGGGGGCCGAGATCGGTAGCGCTCTCCAGGAGCATCGCGATTACATCCACCTCGGGTTGAAGCCGACCAATGCGAGCCGCCGCCGTAACGGCGAAAGGCACGGCAAACGAAGTCCCTGAAGAAGCCACGTAACCTCCGCCGGGTTGTGCATGGCGCAGATCAACACCCGGGGCCGCCAGGGCCAGGTAGTCGCCGCGGTTGGCCAGGCGGAAGACTTGCTGGGTGGAATCGACAGCCGTGACCGCAACCACGCTGTCGTAGGCCGCTGGGTACATGGGCCGGGCCACGGGACCACCGTTTCCGGCCGCCGCCATGACAACGATATCTTGCTTTGAGGCTCGATCCAGAGCCCGCTCTAGCAAGCGGTTTGGTGGGCCCGCGAGGCTAATGTTGACCACTTCCACATCCGAGGAAATCAACCAGTCCAAGGCCCTTATAAGGCTCACGGTGCTGGCGATTTCACCGCGTTTGTCGTCCAGCTCAAACACAGAAGCGGCATACAGCTGCGCGCTCGGGGCCAGGCCTTTGTACTCTGAGGAATTGGCCGCAATGATCGACGCAATCGCCGTGCCGTGGAACTCCGGTGTTTCTGCCCCCGGCGCTGCGAAGGATCGCGTCTCAATGTGCGTGTCGGCCAGCGCAGGGTGAGCCGTGTCCACGCCGCTGTCGATCATGCCAACCCGCAACTCAAGGTCTTCGAGGTCCGACGGCAACGCAATCGCCGTACGCGGATTCACCCCTTCACCTGCGGTCTGCACCGGAGCACTGGCGGTATAGATGTGGTTGAGGTCCACTTCCGCGCGATCCTTCCCCACGACATCCAGCACCCCATCGCGCATATCAGTAATGTCGAAGGTGGACGGTGCCGCTACTTCTGCAAGACGCAGACCCAAGCCTGGCAGCTCCGTCACGGTGTCAAAAAGGTATCCCTTGGACGTCAGTTCATCAAAGACCAGGGGCTCTGCCATCACCAGCCACTGTTCTTTGAGGATACGACCCTCGTCCACCTCGAGATCGCTTTCGAGGTTGTCGAGGATCTCGTTGTCAATGCGCTCTTCGATGACATCGCTGATACGCAGTTCAACTTCATCCGCAACGCTGGCTTCAACGCTGGCCTCAACGGACTCGCTCACGGCCTGGGCCACGCTCTCCTCGACAGCCGATTCGACGGAATCTTCAACGGCTTCTGTCACCGTGGTTTCGACCACGTCTTCGAGGCTCGCTTCCACCGATGCTTCGACGGAGTCCTCCACGGACGCAACCACAGCGGTTTCCACGGTGTCTTCGATTTGTTGCTCCACGGTGCTTTCCACAGAGCTCTCAACGTAATCCTCTACGGAGCTCTCTACAGAGCTTTCCACGGAGTTTTCGATGCTGCCTTCGATACCCTCTTCCACGGTAGCGGCTACCGCATCTTCCACAGACGCCTCGATAGACTCTTCTACACCCGCCTCAACAGCTTCCTCGATCCCATCTTCTACCGAATCTTCCAGGGTGCTCGCGATGGCGTCTTCGACCTGGGCCTCGACGTCTTCTTCAACGGCTTGCACCAGAGCGTTGTCCAACTCGCCCTCAATTTGCTCTTCAATCGTGCTGGCAACAGAGTCTTCGACGCTGCTCTCAACGACTTCGTCGACGTTCTGTTCGACGGCCTCTTCGATATTCTCTTCGATGTTTTCTTGGATGTTCAGTTGCGTGACTTGCTCGACCTGCGCTTCGAGGCTTTCCTCGACCACGTCGATAAACTCGTCTTCCAACTGCTCCTGAATCATTTCCTCTACTTCTTCTTCCAGGGGGTCGGGACCCAAAAAGCCGCCCACAGGTAACTGCGCCTGGGCGTTCTGGGAGACCAGCATGCCGAGAAGGAGGAGAAGCATCAGAAAAGCCGAAACGGCACCCGTGAAGCTGCGGTCATGCCCTGGGGGAGCCCCGTCGTGGGCCGAGACCAAAGCCGAAACGGAAGCGCACAGCCTTTCCTGGCTCTGGCTACCGGCTCCTGGAGACTCAAATAAATCTTTAAATATCATTGTGTTACCGCCTTCCTAGGCGTCATCAAGGGCACCCGTAGGATTTGCCGCAGGGAAACCGCCGCGAAGCCCGCTTCCTTGCCTATAATGACGGTCGAACCGTCTCCCCTATTCCCGACGCATATTATCGGGAATAAGTGCCTGTCCGAATCGTTATGGAGTGTAGCAGGGAATAAATGACAACGCCGAGCTACCCAAAACTGAGTGATCGTCAGCGAAAGGAACTCATGGGCGAATTGCAGGGACTCAAGCGTTTCTGCCTTTCGCTGGCGGGGTCTGACGCCGACGCAGATGATCTGCTGCAGGGCACTGTGGAGCGGCTGCTTGAGCGTGGTATTCCGCGGGACGCCCACACGGCTCGTTGGGCATACCGAGTGTGTAAGAACATGTGGATAGATGAGTTGCGATCCCGAGAAGTGCGCGTTCGTCACGTGTCGTCGGTGATCCAGGCGGGAGAAGCGGTAGAGCTGTCGCCCTCGGCGGAAGTGCAATCTGAAGGAGAACGTAGCCTTCAAGCCGTCACGGCCGCCCTCGGACGTTTGCCCGAGGAGCAACGCATGGCGTTAACCCTGGTTGCGGTAGAGGGCAAAAGCTATGCGGAAGCTGCAGAGATTCTGCAGGTTCCCATCGGTACGATCATGAGTCGTATCGCCCGGGCGCGGAAGCAGTTGCTACCGGTCCTTGATTAGGCCTGAGCTGGTGTATCGCTCGAGCAGATAACGAATGAACAGGATACCTACATAATGACATCGCCCGCCGAAAACCAAGATCTAGAGTTACTGTCCCGCTATCTCGACGGTGAACTCCCCGCGGCGGATTCGCGAAAACTGGAAACGCGCCTGCATTCGGAGCAGGAGTTGCAGCGAACCCTCGTTCGTCTCCAGGAACTTAATCAACAGCTCCGCGATAGCTTGACCGAGAGAGCCACCATTCCCGAGGCAACGCGCCTCCTCCTCGAATCGGATGGTGTATCCACTCCCGCAAAAGAAGAGCTCAGCGGAAACAGTTCCAACGTGCTGCCCTTCCCTGGCGCTGGGGTGATCGCCAGCGCAAGGCCACGCGCCAACTGGCCCGTGGCTATCGCGGCCTCCCTGGTCGCAGCGGTAGCCGTGGGTCTGGTCATGAACACCAGCTTTGACGCCACACCGGCTCTACCAGGTAACGATAGACTGGTCTCCGCAGCCCTGGAGCAGGAAACCTCCGGGGGAGATTGGCTTGCGCTCAGTGACGGACGAGAACTGCAGTCGGTGCTGACATTTCCCCATGAAGACGGTCGCTGGTGTCGCGAGTACCTCCTTCGCGGCGGCGATGCGGACTGGCGAGCAGTGGCCTGTCGCGAAGATAATCGTTGGGTTACGCAAGCGGCCGGCCTTGAATCCTATCTGGAGCCAACGGACGCCTACATCCCGGCGGGCGCCAGCGACGCGGAGCCGGTGGCCGTTTTCATTAGCCGTCATGCGGCTGATATTGCCCTGGGCCTGGACGAAGAAATTCAGCTCATCAGCGACGGATGGCAGCGTTAGACACCCTTATCATCTAACCCGTAGCCCTCAGTAAAACCACAGAGAATCCACGATAGCGCCTCGTAATAGTCCCCGTAGCTGACGCAGCTCGAACCTGCACAGGCGCGCATAGCCTAGCCAATGTGCCCTGGCACGCTATTACCCCCTCCTCAACCTACCGCACCACCTATCGTAAGTGTGCAGCTGCTCCGACAAATTGTGGCCATTCTTGCACCCCTGCTCTTCGCGCGCCTGGTCTTGAGTTTTGGAGATCGGAAAGCTTAGTGCTCTGCAGCGAGAGCGTTTGCCCCGCTGGGACTGAACCAGGGGTGCGCAGCCGCATTCGGCACTCGCTAGAGAAGCACCAGCTAATGGAATACCTAAGCCGGGAAAGCTTCGTTAGCGGGGTCAAAGGAATGGGAAAATCAAGAAATTGAAAGGGACGGCACCGACGGCCGCGTCGCAGCCTGATCAGAACTACTTGGAAGGGCTTTAGCGACCGTCAGGGCTCATAAGCTCAATGCTGACGGGCCGATGGCCTTATGACTTAAGGCTCTCTGCTCCTTCTCTCGACGCACCCAATACAACCGTACGGTACCGTCCCGAGGGTGTTTCACTCCACCTCTGTATAGTCTGACGGGCCAGAACTCAGCTTATTCCAAAAAAGTCAGATTTTTTACAGGCCAGCCCTCAGGCCAGCTTCTCATCGAGAACGAGGAGCCTACGTTTACCGATTTAGCTTTTGCCGTGGACGCGCCGTCGAGAGTGCTCCATCAGGGCCCATAACACGTTGCTCGAGCTTACCTGTCCCACAAGACGGCCATCTTCTATGACTGGGCGACGACGCTGCCTCGTAGCCAGCATATCGGCCGCCACCTCGACAATACTGTCCGCCGGTGCGCAGCTCACGATCTCCGGCGTCATCGCATCTCGCACCAGGGCGTGCTCCGGATCACCGTCGTTGTAGATGGCATTGAGCACCGATTGCAAACAATCGATCTCCGACAGGACTCCCGTGGGATGTCCCTCATCGTCGACCACGGTTACGCCCGTAAGCTTGTACTCCACCAGGGTTTCGATAGCCTGAGCGAGATTGGCATTCTCATTGATGGTCAGGGGATTTCGGCGCATACAATCGCGGATCGTGCTCGGCGTGGCCATGCTGTATTTGTCCTTCTAGCTTTGGGTACGGGTTTTAAATCCAGGTCCGCGATCTAAGGTACTCCCCGAAGGGAGCGTCGTCCACGGCAAGACCACCGCCTTTCCGTTATGCTACCGCCGAACTCACGGGAGGACGTATAAACATGTATTCGGGATTCAGTTTCGAGAACAAAGTCGTGTGGATTACCGGTGCCTCATCGGGTATCGGCGAAGCACTTGCCCTGCTCATCGCCGCTCGCGGCGGACGTTTAGTGCTCTCGGCTCGAAACCAGGATGCTCTTGAGGACGTCGCTGAGCGTTGTCGCACGGCGGGTTGTCCCGACGCGCTAGTGCTGCCTCTCGATGTCACCGACTACGATGCCATGGCTTCCCGGGTCGCCAGCGTATTGCAACATTTCGAGTCCATTGATCTTTTGATCAACAACGCGGGGGTTTCGCAGCGCTCCCTCTGCGTCGACACGGACTTCTCTCTGTACCGACAGATGATGGATATCAATGTACTCGGACAGATAGCGCTGACCCAGGCCGTGCTGCCGGCGATGATCGCCCGGGGTGAAGGGCACCTTGCGGTTACTTCCAGCGTCGCCGGAAAGATAGGCGTCCCCATGCGCACGGGGTACTGTGCAGCAAAACATGCGGTCATGGGCTTCTTCGACAGCCTGCGTACGGAAGTCGCTGCAGACGGCCTACAGGTTACAACCATAACTCCGGGCTTTATCCGCACGAACGTGGCCCGTAATGCCCTGGGACCCGACGGCCAACCCACGGGGAAGGAAGACGATGACATTGAAAGCGGCATGGATGTAACAGCCTGCGCCGAGGTGATCATCGATGGGTTTGAGAACGGATTACCGGAGATCGCTGTGGGCAGCGGCCCGGAGATGGGTCTTCTACAACTCAAGCGCGAAGACCCCAATGCCACCTTCGATGCCCTGGCAAAGATGGCACAAAGAACGCGCGAAGCTCGCTGAGCATTCCCCGGTGCCACGTCACCGTGTGCTGGGACTGCTATCGATCCTTTGGCTGCTGTTGACCATCGGGGGCTGTAGCAACTATGAACTCAAGAACCTGGCCAAGTCTGATATTAATCTGGTTACGGATGAGTTCATCGCGGAAACTCGTAGCCTTGTTCGCGAGCTGCTAACCAAACTCTACCGGCGCAACCCGGATCAGCTGCGACATGGCTACGGGACCACCGTCGAAGATCGCCTGGTGCAGATCCAGGCTCGCCCGGGTGCGCTGAGTTTCCGCGAGTTGCAGGGCCGCCAGGAAATAGAAGCCCTAGAGCTGGTGTTCGATCCCCGCTTTGAAGGGGATAGGGTCTTCGCCCTGGCTGTGGGTCTCGGTGGCATGTTGCGGCGAGCCTATGGCTACGAGGATGAAGCGTTCATGTTTGACACGCTAGACCCCGCGGTCCTCGAGACCAGCGCTCGCAATACGGAAATTCTCCTTTGGCGTCTGAAAAACAACCGTCAGGCCGATGGAACGCCGTTTCTCATCACCCACGAATATCAGGGTGTGGTAGATAACCTCAGCTTTGAGCGACTGTTTGGCAAGCTCATTGCTCTTCAAGATATGATGGCCCGGATAGCTGGAGACGCCGACAATCGACGAGTTACGAAAGCCGTCCATACGGCAACATCCGTTTTCATTCCCCTGCCCCTGTGACCCGCCGTTTGTGCGGGGGCCAGTCCACGGGATGATTTTGAGTTGAATACCGTGGTCGGTTTCGGAGCCAAGACGGGAGCCCTGGTGGCGTAGTACCACCATCCTATCGGCCCTGACGACTCACATGACATACAACAGAACCACAAAGGAATCCCCCATGCCCAGCGCGACGCGGCTACGCTTTTGGTCCCTTTCGGTGATCACACCCCTCCTGTTGACAATGAGCTTGAGCGTCACTGCACAACTTCCCGCCGGCGAGGCTCAGGCACGTACGGAATCCGCTCTGCGCAGGATTAGCGCCTTGGACCATAAATACGGAGCGGTAATCGCGGTTGATCCCGAAGCCAGCCCAACGGCTCGATCCCTGGACCTTCAGCGCAAAGCTCGCGGACCGCTCTTTGGTGAGCCCATACTTCTGAAAGACAATATCGAGTCGCGAGGACTTCCGACCACCGCCGGCTCCCTGGCCCTCGCCGCCAACGAGACCGGTCGGGATGCTCCTCTGGTCGCGCAACTTCGTCATGCGGGAGCGGTGATTCTGGGCAAAGCAAATTTGTCCGAGTGGGCCAATTTCCGTTCCGAGTTTTCCAGTTCCGGCTGGAGCGGGGTCGGTGGTCAAACCCACAATGCTGTTGATACGGCCCGCAGCCCCTGTGGATCCAGCTCAGGGTCCGCCGTGGCCGTTGCAGTGGGTTATGTGGACATTGCCATCGGTACGGAGACCTCCGGCTCTATCGTCTGTCCGGCGGCCGTTAACGGCGTGGTGGGCTTCAAACCGACGCACGGACTAGTCAGCGGCGAAGGCATCGTACCCCTCGCCCTCACCCAGGATACCGCCGGTCCCATCGCCAAAAATGTCCGTCTGGCGGCGCGAACCCTGGCCGTTATCGCCAATCCGGAACTCGACAAGGCAGCGGCGTTGCGAAAGGGACTGATGTCCCTCGATGCCCTGGACTCCCTGGCCGGACTTCGTATCGGTGTTGCCGCCGACAGCCTGGGCTTCGATCCTCGCCGAGACGCGGAACTGGACAAGGTCTTGGAAGTCTTGCGTGACGCGGGCGTTGAACTGGTTAGCGATCTACGTATCGAGCGCTATGAGAATTATCGTCAGGACAGCTATGACGTTTTGCTGTGGGAGTTTCGCCGCGACCTGAACGCCTATCTTGCGAACTTACCGAACGAGTTCAACACACTCACGCTGGATGCCCTTATCGCTTTTAATAGGGCCAACGCCGAAACCGAACTCGCCCTCTTCGATCAATCGATTTTTCTCAAGGCCCAGAGCTTAAAAGACACGGAAGCCGAGTACCGACAGAAGCGCGCCGCAACGCAAACGGCCATGGGTGAGCAAGGTCTGGACAAGCTGTTTGAGACGCACCAGTTGGACGCTCTGCTTGGAATTACAACGGGACCGGCGTGGATGATCGACGGGGTAAACGGCGACGCGTTCTTCGGTCCTAGCCTCGCGGGACCCGCCGCCGTGGCCGGCAATCCCCATATCACTCTGCCCCTGGCGTCCGTCGCAGGCTTACCTCTGGGTATCTCCCTGATCGGTGAACGCTGGAAGGATGATCGACTCGCTGCCATGGCCCTCCATCTGGAATCCGCCATGGCAACTCCCTAGGGAACTAGACAGGCGCGTTAGCTATTGGGCCCACCGCTGGCGCCGCCGTCGCGGGCCAGAGCAGGAGAACGCAAAGGAACATACCCAAAGCACTGGTCGTTCCCAGAGCCTCCACGCTAAAGTTCTGTACCACCACACCCGCTAACACTGCGGCCCAGGCAAAGCCGCTGGTGACGAGCGGTGCCCCTATGCCCGCCCAGTGGCCGTGCTCATCAAGGGAGCCAGCCAATGCCAGAAGTATGGGAAAGGTGAACTGAAGCGCACAAACGGCGGGAATCAAACCAAGAAAAAACATCCCTAGACTATTGGCGTGGACCGCGAGCCACCAACCGCCTGCGCAAGCGGTAAACGCGCCAAGGAGCGGATAGCGCGGACCGAATCGACCGCTGGCCCAACCACCCACCTGGCAGGCCAAGGCTGAGAACAGCAACAGCAGACCGATCCGCTCCCCCGCCACGTCGTAGCCCAGGCCCAGATCCGCCGCCAGGGTGAACATAAACGCAAAGCCAACCCCGCTGCAGGTGACGAACAAAACACCCATGGAGATAACAGCTATGGGACGCAAACCCACCTGCGGTAAAGGCATGGCGTGGTCGTGGTGTACCAGCAGACTCTTAGGCTCTTTGAACAAGGCAATCAACAGGGCGTAGGCCGCACAAAGCCCCGCCGCGAGGAGGTAGCCACCGCGAACTCCCGACGCGGCGACAGCGGCACCCACGGCAGCGACCATCACGGACATCATCGTCACGGCGAGCATATCAATGAAACCGAAACTCTCGTCGGGGCAGGCACTCACGGCTACCAGCCTGGAGGTCCCCGCCATGAGGGCACCGACGGCAAAGCCAGCGACAAACTGCAGCGGTAAAAGCCAACTAGCGTGATGAAAAACCTTGGCGCTCAGCAATTCCGCAAGCACCAGAAGCAGACCGTAGGCCATGGCCAGGTGACGCAACGCCGCCCGCGGGGGACGAAAATAGTACAGCAGCGACGCCACAGCGATGCCGATAAAGGGCATCGCAACCACCAGTCCCACAAAGCCTTCGCTCCAGGAGGTTTCCTCCAACAGTCGGGCGAGGAGCACCGGCTTCAAGGCGCTGAACAAGGTCGACATGGAAAACGCCGCGGCCCCCACAAGCAATAAGCCCGGGTGTGCAAGCATGCCTTTGAGCGCGCTCGCCCGCTTTGTTTCAACTGGCAAGGTGCGTAGCCTCAATTTTTTCTTGGAGATGAACCCCGGCGGTAGTGGGTGGCCAACGGGCGGGATTACCTTGGCTCACGCAGGAAGCGAGGGCCTCGACCTGTACATCGCTATCAGGATCGACAAATAAAGCAATGGAGTACCGATCCCGCGTTGAAGAGCGTGGGAGCACCCTATGACAGGTCGAGCGATAACGCCCGTTACTCCAGCGTTCCAGAAGATCCCCCGAATTAATCACTATGGCGTCGGGCCGCGGTGCCACGTCGTGCCAGGCCCCATCCTCCGATTGCACCTGGAGACCTCCCACATCGTCCTGAAGGAGCAAGGTGAGCATCCCGTAGTCCGTATGAGCGCCTGCCCCCATTTGCTCCGCAGCCACACGGTCTGCCATGACCGGCGGATAGTGGAGCAGTCGCAGGGTGATGTTCTCCCCCGTGTGACGCTGCACGAAGTACTCTTCGGAAACCCCAAGGGCAAGGGAGAGCAGTCGTTGTAAGCGCTCCGAAGCCATCAGCGCTTGTCTGTAGAAAGCAGCTACGCTTCGCGCGAATGCCTCACTCGGCCAACGTTCTCTATCAATGGCCCCGCCGAGAATGTTTCGCATGGTGAAGGTCTCTTTAAGATCCGCCGGTGTCCGGGGATCGAGACTTTCCTCAAGCATTCCCTGATAGCCGAAATTCTCCGCCGCAGCACCGTAAGCGCAGCGCTGCTTCACCTCGGCGTCCAGGGAAAAGAAGTCTTTGGAGATGGCGAAGGCATTATCAACCGCCGCGCGCTCTAAACCCAGATGCGTCAACGCCATAAATCCGATGTTGCTTAGGGCATCATCAATCTCGGCGGCAATATCCCCATCCGAACGTTTGTTTTGATCGCAATCAATAAGCGGTACATCCATAGCTCTCCCTCGTTGACCCGCCGCGAACACCGTTTCAAGATGGCACAGTGATCCGTGCGCCCGCAATTCATCGATAGTCTTAGGTAGAGACTGTCTCAGTTACCGCTAGCTCGGCGACCCCGGTCAGGATCGAAACCAGGCCGGGGATAAGACGGTAAACCCGCACCGCTGTGCAGCCATGACGTCACGGAGAGTCATCATGGACCCATACGACAAAGTATTTGCTGAAAGCTACATCCGGATTCTGGGTCAGGGTGCCTACAATCCAAAGTTCGTGGAGCGATTCTACGACCTGTTCCTGGCCAGTTCCTCGGAAATCGCCGAACGGTTTGCCAATACGGATATGAGTCGACAGAAAACCATGCTTCACGACTCGTTCACTTCCCTACTGGACTTTGCACGACACAAACAAGCCTCGCCGCAAATGGAAGTCCTCGCTAGGGTCCACGGTCCCAAAGCACATAACATTCCCCCCAAGCTTTACGAGCTCTGGCTGGACAGCCTTTTGCAAACCGTTGCCGAACTTGACCCCGGTTTCAACCGCGAGGTCGAGCTGGCGTGGCGACTGACCCTGGCACCCGGCATTACCTATCTCCAATACGCCTACACCCACCCGGTGGAATAAGCTTAGAGCGTATCCCCATTGAACTATCCGGATTCTCGCCACTCATAGGGGTGTCACAAATATCGAGACGGATCATGGATACCCGGATATCACTGCAGAAAACCTGCAGTGCCATTTACCTGCGTCAGGGGCGTCAGCGCCCTGCCCTAAAGCGCATCGCCCTGGCCTGGTTTGGCTGCATCCTGACCATCGCAAGCTTTAGCCTGGGTTGCCAACGGGCCATGGCCCAGAGCACCGCTCCAGCTTACGAGGACCATCAGCACAGCGCTTGGAGCGCTTTGCTCGAGCGCTGCGTAGTTCCCGTTAACGATGGGAACAGCACCGCAGCCGACTACGATTGCTTCAGCGATCGGGAAGCAGCGCTGGATAGTTATCTCGCCAGCCTGGCCAGCGTCGACAAAGCAGACTTTCAGCGTTGGGAGTCTGCGGAGCAACTGGCGTTTCTAATCAACGCTTACAACGCCTGGACCGTAAAGCTCATTCTCTCCGCCTGGCCGGACATTGAATCCATTCGCGACCTCGGCAACTTTCTGTTCACCCCCTGGAAAAAAGACATCGTCACCCTGTTCGGGACCGAGATGAGCCTCGATGACATTGAACACGGCACCATCAGGGATCCCGGTCGTTTCGACGAACCCCGGATCCATTTCGCCGTAAACTGCGCCAGCATCGGCTGCCCGGCCTTGCGACAGGAAGCCTTTGTCGCCGAGCGCCTTGATGCCCAGCTGGAGGAGCAGACTCACTCCTTTCTCGCAGACGAGAGCCGAAATCGCGTTACGAAAGATGGCCTGCAGATCTCGTCAATCTTTGATTGGTATCGGGGCGACTTTGAGCAAGGCTGGCGTAATGCCGATACCCTAGAGGAGTTTCTGGCTCTTTACGCGGATGCGCTTAAGCTCGGCCCTGATGCCGAAGCGCAGCTTCGCGCCGGCACCCTAACCGTGGATTTTCTGGACTACGACTGGGCTCTGAATAAGCTTCCCTGAAAGCTTTTTGCGTAGAAACTTTTTTTGCGTAAAAGCCTCTTGCGTAAAAGCGTCTTGCCAAAAAGCGGTTTTTCTTGAAGCGTCGTGTTATGAGTTTGGCATTAACCGCTCTTCGTTGGTCTCCCCTTACGGATTAAGAGGGGGAAACATCCAAAGGAGTGCGATAGATACGGCACCGAGGATACTCGCCACCAGCGCCGCCGGGGCCAGGCCCTGGGCCACCACCGGCGCCAAAAGGGCGGTCGCCCCCGCGGTAACCAACATGACATAGAGAATGATAAGGGCCGAGGCCCTTGCATCGTCTCCCTGGGAAGCCTGTAGCCCCAGATAAAAGCTCGGTGGCCCGCGAAAGCCAAAGCCCATATTGAAAGGGAGAAACAAACACCAGATCACCCAGGGCTCTCGGCCACCGGCAAGCGCATAGGCAAGGGTCGCCACGCTGCCAAAGAGGGCCAGTACACTGCCCCAAAAAATCACACGCTCCGCGCCCCAACGTTTTACAAGGACACTGGAGAGGTTCGCCGCCAAGATATAGGTGGATATACCCATTATCTGCATCACGATGAAATCGCGAATCTCGCCTCCAAAGGCGACCACATACACTGTGGGCATGGCGAAAACAAACACCAACAGCGAGCCAAGACTAAAACCCTGGCTTAAGGCATAGCGCTGAAAAGTCGGGTTTCCCAGGAGCAACAAATAACCCAGACGGGAGGGATTACCGCGAACCTGAGGAATGAGTCTGCCAACGGCCACCACCAGAACGGCAAGCAACACCGCGAGGAGCGCCGTGACCCAGAAGGATGCACTCCAACCATAAGCGTGCAGCAACCAAACACCGATGACCGGCGCAATAGCCGGCGCCAGAGATTCAAGGCTGCCGAGCACGCCCAGGGCGCGCAGAGCCCCCTGCTCATCGAACAGAGCTCGCACGATACCCGGGGTGACCACCGCCGCGCAGGCCGCCGCTACACCCTGAAGAAAACGCAGAGCAATCAGTAAAAACAGGGAGTCGGCCAAGGCAGCGCTCGCCGACAACAGGCCGTAGGCCAGCAACGCGACGCTGAGCATGTGTCTATGCTCAAAGCGAGCACCCAACTCGCCGAAAAGGAGCAATCCAACGCCGGTGCCCGCGGCAAAGGTCGCAAGAACCAACTGAGCTTGGGATACAGAGCCCCCAAGGGCCTCGGGAAGGGTGGGCACCGCCGGTAACACCAGATCCGTACCAGCCAGACCCAACACGGTGCAACAAACCAGCAAACCTGCCAGAAGCACCGCAACCCGCGGGGAAGGTGTTGAACCCTCGGCGGCTTCCGCTTTATCCGGGATGGTCGTCAAGATGCTTTTCCAGTTGCGCGAGAAAATCGCGGCGCTTCTCATCGGCGACAAAAGCTGCCTCAAAGCTGTTTCGCACCAGTTGCAGCCCCTGGTCTCGCGTCATACCGAGATCCCGTTCCATTGCCGCAAAGTTTTCCAACAGATCGCCGCCAAAATAGGCCGGATCATCGGAGTTCACCATGACACACAAGCCGCGATCGAGAAGCTCCAGAATTCGGTGCTCGGCCATGTGTTCATAGACACAGAGTCGTACGTTAGACAAAGGACAAACCGTCAAGGGAACCCGCGAACTGGCCAACTCTGTCAATAGAGCGTCGTCCTCTACGCTGCGCACGCCGTGATCGATACGCTGCACCTTCAGCAAAGAAAGGGCGTCGCGGATAAAGGCCGCAGGGCCCTCTTCGCCGGCGTGAGCCGTTAGGGCATAGCCCCGCTCTTTCGCAGCGCGATAGAGATTCTGGAAATTGGCCGGAGGAAAATCCTTCTCGGCACTGGCCAGGCCGATGGCTACGAAGTGCTCTCGATAGGGGTCTGCCGCTGTAAGAGTAGCCAGGCAATCCGCCTCGGGAAGGTGACGAAGAAAGCTAAGGATGAGTCCTACGGACTGCTGCCAACCTTCCTCGGCTTCGCGGATAGCTCGACTAAAGCCCTCGAGAACCGTGGCCAGAGCGACACCCTGGGGCTCGTAGGTTTGTGGTTCCACCATGATCTCGCAATGAACAATCCCCTGCCGACGGCATACGGCAAGGTAGTCCTGCATGAGAAGGTAGAAATCGTCGGCGTCGCGCAGCACCGATGCGCCCAGATAGTAGAGGTCCAGAAAGCTCTGCAGATCCTGGAAGTTGTAGGCGGCCTCTACTTCCTCAACGGTCTTGTAGGGTAAGGGCACGGTGTGTTTCGCCGCCAGTTCAAGCAGTCTAGGTGCTCGTAGGCTGCCATCAATATGGAGGTGCAATTCAGCTTTCGGCAGCTTGGCGAGCCACTGGGTAACGGGGCCATAGGGGTCGCCACTGTTCGTAGACGTGCTCATGGGCCTATTTCTCGACAGGTACAGGAGTGGTCAGAGTATCCAGGAACAAGGCGAACGCGGCCTCGGCATCGGACTGACGACAGAACAAGGTATTTGCAGCCCCCTCTCGCTCGACTATCACCCCGGCAGTTTCGGCCGCAAAGTGACGTCGGGACGAGCCTTCGGCGTTCGTCGACGGCATGCTGCGATCAGAAGTCGGCCACCAGGGATTTTCGGTTTCTTCAAAACGAGAGGCCAGCGCTAAATAGTCTCCCTGGCAAAACTGATCTCGGTCCACAACGACCAACGCGGCCAGTACATCCCAAAAGTAATACTCACCGGAGTCGATGAACCAATCATTGGCATCCAGCACCTTGTCCCAGAAGGCGGCGGCGGGATTGTCGACCCGCGACTTAAAGGTCTTTGCAAAGCTACGGGTCACCTTCACGGTGTTGGTCACATCCAGACCAACAAGTTCGATGGGCAGCTCCGAACGCAGCACTTGGTCTGCGGCGACAGGATCGACATAGATATTCCATTCGGCCCGCTTGTTGGGATTGTCATCGGTAAACCCCGGCACGATGATGTTTCCCGGCGTATCCAGGGCTCCTCCCATAATAACCAGGCGATCCATGGCGGCCCCGGCCTCTGGGTGCTTGCTAATGAGCTGGGCGATGTTTGTTAACGGCCCCGTTGCCAGAACCGTGACGGGCGCTTCACTCTCGGTCAGCGTGGCGTGGAGCAAGTCCACCGCATGACGCGCATCTCCAGCGCGAGAACTGGGGGTGATAGGCACACCGGAAAGCCGATCCATATCTTCCTGCCAGGGTACGGGGAAAACAAAGTACCCATCCAGTGGGTAAGCATCTCCACAGGAAACTGGCACCGTGCTGTGAGGATCGACCAGGTCGAGAATCGCCAGAGCGTTGCGAACCCCGGGCTCGCAGTGGGCCTCGCCACTGCCCGCGACCGTTACCGCTCGCAGATCCACCGCCGGGTGACGAGCCAGGAACAACAAGGCCGCCCAGTCGTCGATGGCCATATCCGTATCGAAGATCACCGGAATTCGCGGTGCCGGTGACGGCAGCGTTTCTTCGTACCGATCCCAATGCTCAAGCAGTGCGTCCACCACGGGCTGACCTACACGCTGGGCACTCTCCAGGGCGCCAAGACCGTCGTCGGGGTAGTCTGCGGTGGTACTCCAGGCGGCGCTACGTCCCTTCGGCGGAAAGGTGTAGTTGCTGGCGGTTCGCAAAACAAGAACCCGCTCCGGATCGACCTTCCCCAGCCGGCCCAGGCGATGGAGCGCCGTCAAAGTTCCCGAGTCCTCCATATTGGACGTCATGAAATTAGCCTCTTCGCCCGCATAGGCGCGAAGCCAATCGTTGGCCCAGTCATTCAAGTAGCGGCCATGCCAATAGGTGCTCGCCGAGAGGGTCTCACCACGGGTTACAAAGGGCGGGCGTCGCGCGTCGGGATAATCGACAAACTGGGCGCGGAACTCCTGCATGGCCGGGGTATCAAGCAAGGCGGTCGTGCGAGTGAGCTGATAGGCCCATTCGGCAAGATCAGTATTGAGTGCGAAGCTGATGGTATCCAGGGTCCAACCCGTGGAGACATCCTGGGGACCATCCGCCGGTTTCGACGCTCCCAAAGGTATAAAGCCATAGGGCCAATCCTCGGGAATTTCTCGGGCATCAATTTCATAAACGAGATCCCCGTCTACCACATGGGAAGCCCAGGCCGCGGAACCAAGTGACAAATCCTCAGGATCGCCGCCAGCGATACCGGCGATCAACCAATAGGCGCGCTGCAGGTCAAACCTGGGGTCCAGGCCCATGGCCATAGCGGAAGCCGTAGCGTTGGGAATGCCGCCACCCAGACAAGCAATCAACAATCCATCATCGCGGTAGTACAGGGGGTACTCGCCAAGGGCGAAAGGCAGTTCGCGAAGGCCCGGGTTACGCTCCAACCACAGCTGGAGTTCGCCGGGTCGATCCCCCAGGGGTTCTCCGTTTTCGAACATGCTCAGGACGACGACCTTGACGGGCAGGGGCTCTTCCCCTCGCGCCGATAGGGAGAGAACTGCGACAAACGCCAGTAGCAAGGCTTTAGCCATGAACGAGACCAGAAGACTTAAACGAGACATGTGACCAGGAGCTCCCCGTGAAGTTAAAACAAGCGGGACAGCATACGCAGTCCCACCCCAAGCAGAAAGACAGCAAACACTTTTTGTAGCTGCTCCGGCGCCAGACGAGCGCCGATGCGAACCCCAAGAGGCGCACAGACTATCGCCAGCGGGACAATCGCCAGGAGCGCGGGCAGACTAACCTGCCCCAGGGTAAAGCTCGGCGCATCCGCAGGTACAGGATTCAGCGCCGCAACGATGGCACCGGGTATTGCGATCACCAAACCCAAGGCTGCCGCGGTACCCACCGCTCGATGGACCGGCATCGCGAAAGCCGTCAGCACCGCCACGCCCAGGGTTCCCGCGCCGATACCCAGAAGCACACAGATAAAGCCAATGCCCGCCGCCAGCCCCATCTGCACCATCGGAGCTGGAAGTTGGTCTCTGAGAACCGGCGCCGACGACCACAATAGGCGTTTCAATGCCACGGTCAGGGCAAACACCGTGAACAAGCCCAACAACGGTTCTACCGGCAAGCGAGGCGCCAACCAGGCGCCGAAAAGTACAGCAATGGCCATTGGTGCCGCCCACAAGGAAAGCACAGCGCGGTCCACATTCCCTCGCCGTTGATGGGCGTAGGTCGATGAAATTGCCGTGGGAACAATCGCCGCAAGGGATGTTCCCGTGGCGACAAGCATCGCCGAAGCCGTATTCACACCGCTCCAGGTCAGTACCTCAAGAACAACCGGAACGATAATCAGGCCACCGCCCACTCCCAGGAGACCCGCCAACAATCCCGCAAGGACTCCGGCGAAGGCGAGTAACAGAAAAAGAGCGAGGAGATCCCCCTCCATCAAACCTACAGTTCCGTCTAACTATTCCTTGATATCCGCAGGTATGGGTGTGCGGTCACGGTAAACGTCCCAGTTCGCTACCAGCGTATCCACCACCCGCGAACCCACCACGTAAGCGGACTCCAGGGAAGCATCAAGGCCCGCATACCCCTCGTTCTCGGCCAGAAGGTTCGTTGCGGCATCTACCCCCGGAGGAGGCATGGTGTAGTTGCTTGCCGTGCGCAATACCATCAGCCGATCCCTATCTGCCCGTCCGGCATTGGTTAACCAGGTCAGAGCCTGCATAGTGCCCGTATCCTCCATGGCTGAGGTCACGAACTCCCCTTCCCCTTCACTCCAGTAGTCCACCCAGTCATTGGCCCAGGCGTTGAGAATCGAACCATGCCAGAACGTCATAGCTGCCAGGTGATCACCTTTTAGAACAAAGGGTGGTCGCTGGGCATTGGGGTGCTCCGTGTAGAGGGCGCGGGTCTCGTTTAGCGATTCGAAATCCGGCAGTTCCATGTCTTTTGTAAGCTGGTAGGCCCATTCGGTCAGCTCGGGATTCGTGCGGAACATCTCCCCCGCGGGCTCCGGTTTGTTTTCGTCAAACGGTTCCTGCGTATGACGGGCGATGTAACCGTACTTCCAGTCTTCGGGCATTTCCCTGGGATCAATCTCGTGGGAAAGATCTCCGTCTACCAGATACTCCGCCCAGGCGGCGCTGCCAATGGACGCATCCTCCGGATCGACTCCCGCGATACCGGCAACCAACCAGTACGCGTTGCTAAGATCAAAGCGGGGATCCATCCCCAGCATCATTACGGACCCGGTGGATTTCGCCGTACCGATGCCCGTGACCATCACCAATACACCGTTTTCCGAGTCGAAGTGAAGGTCATGGTGGGCGGGAAATTCAAACACCGTGTCCAAGTTGCGACGCTCCTTCCACAGTTGGAACTCCGCCGCCTGGTCACCGGTATCCTCTCCGATCTCAAACATGGTCACGACGACAACCTTAACGGGGATGGGCGCACTCGCTTCAGTCGCCGTATCTTCGGCTGGTGGTCGTTCAGCACCGCAGGCGGCAAGGAATAGGACCAGGGGCAAGAACCAAAGGCTTGTTGTCTGTCGAAGCATGATGTGTCTCGTGGGGTTTGGAGATAGATTCAGGGCCAATTGCAGAGCTCATAGTGATCACAAAGAAAACCGTAGCTGTGCGCGTCCTCAGCCAGGACCGCCGCAGGTCGCGTCGCCAACTGGCGGGCAAAATCCTCAAGACGAATATCCAGGCGCTGCAGCATCTGTGTCTTTAATGCCTCTGGGGCGAAGGAGTATTGCAAAGAGTTTCGACTGAGCAGCACCAGTTCCTGCCAGCTCAAATTGAACTCTTTCACGGCGACAAAGAATTCATCGGTCAAGTTGCTGTCCCACATGCCACGATCATCCGTGGACAGGGCCACGGGGATCCCCGTGCGCAAGTACTCGGGGAAAGGGTGTTGACCGTAGTCATCCACATAGTCGAGGAGCAAATTGGAAATCAAATTGATTTCCACCAGGTAAGGCCCGTGACGCATGAGCCGCATGGTCTCGGGGTCGCCGATGAGATTCACTCCGTGGCCGATGCGATCCGCTCCCAGCAATAAGGTGTCACGCACATGGCTGTTGGGCTCGTCTACTTCACCCGCATGAATGGATAAACGCACGTTGTGATACTCGCGCCGCAACTCGCGAAGGGTCGGCAAAAAACGCAGGGGATAGCCCTTGTCATCGTCCTCACGGCCCACCATGTTCACGGCCACAAAGAGATCATTATTGCGAGACACAAAATCGTAGTGAGCCTTCAGATGCTCCTCCGCGTCGGGATGAAAACGCAGGATCGCCACCTGCAGGCGTACGGAGACCCCCGTAGCCTGGGCGTCATCATCTTGCAAACGCGCTCGGTAGATTTGCGCCACCTCATCCGGTGTAAGACCCTTACCTTCGGGCGTGATAAAGCCATTCACACCAATCATGCTCTCGAGATACATAAGTCCCTCGGAGCCAAACTCCTGCATATTCAGCACCAGGGCGTCAGCGGCTACATAGGGATTGAAGTACAGGTCTCCCATTCTTTGCCAATGGGTCTGAAAGAACTCATCTCGCCCTTCGTGGGGCTTATCCAGTCGCAGGCTGTCTAGCCAGCCCGCTTTTTGCACCTCGTCGAGTTCTTCCAGCGGTAGGTACTCTCCCTGCTCACAGGCGTCCAGAGCACGGTATCGGCTCTCCTGAATATTGACGAACATCATCAGATAGGGCGAGTCCGAAAAAGCATTCTCCCCATAGGGTCGACAGTTATTGCTGCGCACACGGGTGAAGTAGCGATAGCCGTTCGCCTGCTGGGCAAGGGCCAGGTCGTAAAACCACTCGCTGATAATTGAACCTGAGAGATGATTGTGGAGATCGCCGCCCTTGGGCATGGCGTAGAGAAACTGATAAAGCTCTTCGTCCGTGGCTTCGGCCTTGAACGCTTCAAACCATTCGTTGGGGTTGTTGGATGCTGCTGGTACCGCCGCGCCAGACTGCGGTGCGGGAAACAGCAACGCGCAAACCACTATCCAAAGCCCCGAGGAAAGTCTCGGGGAAATACCCGGCAACATACCTAGGATTCGCAGACTTGCTGCCCGACGTCTCCAGGAAGCATGGCCGAGAGCGTGGCGGCGCCGACGCTTCGACGAGGAAACACTCAATAGACTCGCTGGAGATGAAGTCGCTGTAATCACGGTCGTCCTGTCCTTAGTTTTAAGCCTGAGTATGCACCTGGGTTTGTAACTGGGTCCGCACCGGGGCTTTCGCCTCACCTCGCCCATGCCGTTGGGCGTGTCACCAGTTGCACGGGTGCCGCGAGCGAAGCTCAAGAACATCTTGTCCACGGCTATGAGCAGAGGGAGCGCCGGGCAAGAGTAGGTCACAGTTCCCTGGGCTCTCCGCTCGCCAGCATGGGCATCATCGTCCACCTCCGCCGCCGGAGCAAGGCAAGTTCGGTGCCATCACGTCGATAGTTATAACTGTTGCCACCGCAGCACCGCGGAGCTTCACCCAAAGGCTCTCTGCAACGAACCCAGCGCCGCGCACCAAATCGATACGGACATGCACCAGAAGGCCGCACCGAAGACGGCCCACGCTGCCTTGCCGTGAACCTCTGCGCCATGCATGCTAAGGCGTCAGGCGATTTCACGGAGCCCATCCCTGTGCCGAGCACACCGCCCTATCCCCGCGACATGATCGGCTACGGAGCCACTCCCCCGCGCTTCAAACTACCGGGCGACAAACGCATTGCCGTTCAGTTCGTGGTCAACTACGAAGAAGGCGGAGAAAACAACGTCCTCCACGGGGATGCCTCCTCTGAAACCTTCCTCTCAGAAATCATCGTAGCCAGTGCGTTCCCAGACCGGCACATGAGTATGGAGTCCATGTACGAGTACGGCAGCCGCGCCGGCTTCTGGCGTCTCCACCGCTTGTTCACCAGTAGAGCCGTGCCGGTAACGGTTTTCGGAGTGACCATGGCCCTGGCGCGAAACCCCGAGGCGGTTGCCGCCATGCAAGCCGCCGATTGGGAAATCGCCTGCCACGGGCTACGTTGGATCAGTTATCAACAAATGCCCATAGACGCTGAGCGCGAGCATATGCAGCGCGCCATCGATTGGCATACGGAACTGACGGGGGAACGTCCTCTGGGCTGGTATACGGGTCGAGACAGCCCCAACACGCGAGATCTCCTCCTGGAGCACGACGGGTTCCTCTACGACTCAGACTCCTACGCCGACGATCTTCCCTATTGGATCGACGGCCATCGGGGGCCCCACCTGGTCATCCCCTATACGCTAGACACCAACGACATGCGCTTCGCCAGCGCCCAGGGCTTCAACAGTGGCGAGCAGTTTTTCCACTACCTTCGCGACGCTTTCGATGTGCTGTACGCCGAGGGGGCCGAACAGGCGAAGCTTCTCAACATCGGCCTCCACTGTCGCTTGATTGGGCGACCAGGGCGTTTTCTCGCTTTGCAACGCTTCCTCGACTATGTTCTTGAGCACGATGACGCCTGGGTCTGCCGTCGAGCCGATATAGCCCGGCACTGGCACGAACACTACACCCCCAAGTTTTAGCAAGGATGAATCCATGCCCCCACGCCCCGAGGCAAATGCTCCAACTTCCGATACCTATGGGTATCCGCCTTCACCTTTGGCGCGGCTTTTTTCCTCATGTGCACGGGTACCAATCGTCGCCCTGGTATCGCTGCTCTTAGGAACACCCTTGTCTATCGTGAGCGCCGAAGAAACCAACCCACCGACGGCCCAAGCGTTGATCGAAGCACTAGAACTCGAAGGTCATATCGAGGGAGGGTTCTCTCGCCGAACCTATGAAGCAACGGAGCAAGCCCGGATTGCGACCCCGAACGGGGACCGCTTCCGCATGACTTCGATCTACTACCTGCTCACAGCCGATGGCCCCATCGGCCACTTTCACCGCAATACCTCCGACATCGTCCACTATTTTCACCTGGGCGACCCCATCGAGTATTTCCTCATCCATCCCGACGGAACTCTTGAAACCGTGGTCATGGGCCCCGACCCGACCCGTGGACAGCGCCTGCAACTGACCGTACCGGGAGGAATATGGAAGGCTTCGAAGGTGTCCGGTGGAAGCCATGGCTACGGGCTGATAAGCGAAGCCGTGAGTCCCGGCTTCGACTATGCCGATATGACTTTGGGCATGACCTCGCAGCTCCTTGAAGAGTTTCCTCAGCACGAAGTGCTTATCCGCCAGCTCAGCCGCGAAACCGTCACAGAACGGTAATAATCCCCGCAATCGTCGATTGCTCTCTCCACTCTGGAGACGCACCATCGCGGTGCACAATCCCTGCGGTGGGCGAGCAGCACTGCACTGGCCGTTGTAAAGCGAGATAGAAACGCACCCAACGATCTCGCCAAGCTCCTGATAACTAAACGTTTTATCTCAGCATCGGAGCTGCAGACGATTGGCATCAATTGTGCACTGCCACCCGCAGCAGTACACAACTACTTCAGGACAAAGCGCCTCTAACGGCGTGGAGGGGACGGTAAGCATGGGCGCTACGCATTGGCGATCATGCCTATTGATAGGTCTCTCCCCGACACAGCCGATTCGCCAAGGGGCCATGTTTTTATTCGAGGAGAGCTTATGAAGCCATTCAACACCCGTCGACTACCTCTGGCTGCATCGATCGCAGCCATCATCGCCAGCACGCCTTTGGTGCAAGCCCAGGAAGGCGAAACTTTGGAAATGGAGGAAGTCGTCGTTACCGGCTCGCTGCGCAGCTTGCCGGGGGAAGATGTCGAAATCTTTGGCTTCGGTAAATCGCTATTGGAGACGCCCCGTTCCGCTTCGACAATCAGTTTTGAGCAGATGGATCGTTTTAACATCACGGACATTGATGAACTGGTGGCCTTCGCTCCCGGAACATTTACCCAGTCATTCTTCGGTGTCGCCGGCTCCCTTGACGTTCGCGGTACCCCTGGCGAGGTTTACTTCCGCGGTATTAGACGGATCGACAATCCAGGCAACTATCCCACTCCCATTGGCGCCTCTGATCGCGTTGACGTTATTCGCGGCCCAGCGTCACCAATCATGGGGCCCTCGAAAATTGGCGGCTACCTTAACTTCAATCCCAAATCGTCACGAGCCGAAACCGGGGAGTATCTCCAAGGAACAACCGGCGGAGTTTCCTACGAAACTGGGAGTTGGGACCGCAATGTCGCAACCGCAGAAGTCGGTGGACCATTGTCGGATCGGATGGGGTATTACCTGTACGGTGAGTTCGAGGACTCGGAGAGTTTCTACGACAATACAGAAACAAAGCAGACCATTTTGCAAGCTTCATTTGATGTCGACATCAACGAGAAGCTCGTATTGAAGTTCGGCGGAATGTATCACGACTATGACGGTAACCAGGTGGCAGGCTGGAACCGACTAACACAGGATCTTATCGACAACGGTACATACATTACTGGAACAGCAACCCCTCTCGATACAGACGGCGACGGCAAAATCTCGCACCAGGAGTACGGAGCGACCTCAGGAGCCCTATCCGCATTCGTATTTCGACCTGAGTTTGTAGACGAAACGGTACTGATACCTGAAATGGCCCTCGTCAACCCAGGTACCGTAACCCTCGACGAGAGCAACGTATTGGTGGATCCAAATGACACTCTCGACAATCAGGTGTTAACTCTTTATTTCGATGCGGAATACGTGACCGACAGTGGCTGGACCATAACCAACCAACTGTTTTACGAGAACATAGAAAACCTTAATGAAAACGCTTACGGCTTCTCGCAGTTCGGCGATGTAGAAGCTATCGAAGACAAATTGATCTTCGCGTTCAGCACAGAGATTGGCTCAATGACTGCTGATTTGCAGTTTTCACCGTCGATTCGCTACACAGATTACACGCGAGGCCAGGACTTCATTAACGAGTATTTCGATAGACGAGATCTTAGCCAAACTAACGCTGAACGCGACCCTTCTCTAGATACTCGCTTGCTCTCAACCCAAATTAATGACGACTACTCCGAGTACCAGACCGGTGACTACACCCAGTTTGGCTTAGCCCTGCTCGGTGATTTCGGATGGGACAACGGGTTAACCGTTACGCTGGGATTGCGGCAGGATTATGTTGAAGTCGACGCCCAAACACCCACAGAGCTGCTGCTTAACCCGGATGGCGTGCCTGAAAGCGCGTCAGATTCTGAAGATTTGTTCTCATGGTCCGCGAGCGTGAGTTGGGCCACTCCCATTGGGCTTATCCCTTACGTCACTGTCGCAGAACAGGCAACTATCATCGCCGGTCAAGTCGGCGACATTCCAACCACGCCAATCGCGAATGGTCAGTGGACCGATGTGTCTGAGCTGTGGGAAGTCGGCATCAAAGGCAGTTTCCTAGATGACGCTTTGTACTTCGCCCTAAACTACTACGAGCAAGAGCGCACGGACTTCAACTCACAGTCGATCGTGACAAACTCTTCAAGTCGTACAGAAGGTATCGAAGCCGAACTTCGGTGGGTGGTCACACCAGACCTTGTGTTGACTGCTGGTTGGACAAACATGGAGGTGTTCATCGTTGAAGCCGAGGAGCAAGGCGGACTGTTTAGCTTTTACGGTGCCGAAGACATCCCCCAAATTGATCCAACACTACTGTTTGGGGGGCAGATCATTGGCATCCCCACGTCAGACGACGGAAGGAAAGCCGGGGTACCAGAGAACATTTATACCCTCACCGCCACGTACGCCATCACAGATAAGCTGGCCATTAGCGGCAGCGTTATAGATGCTGACGCAGTAGCCTCTGGTTTTTCAGGAAGCGTTGAGTTGCCATCCTTCACTGTCTTTAATGCTGGGATTACCTACGAAACGGATTCCTGGAGCTTCCAGATCAATGGCAAAAACCTGACAGACGAGCGTTACTTTCGTTCGAACTTCCCCAACCTGTTCGGCAGCCAGATCGTGCTTCCGGAATTGCCCCAAAACTGGCAGGCACGGGTTGCCTATAAGTTCTGAGGGCCGCTGGGTTCACGCTGCAGGGCTCTCTCTGGAGACCCTGTGGCGCGGGGCCTAAAAGTATAAGGAACCGTTAGAATAAAAAAGCCCGGCTCATCACAGCCGGGCTTTTTCTTTCTGGGTCTTGTCTTTCCGAACCTTTTCTGTCCAGACCTTGTCTTTCGAGGTCTTCTCGTCCTGGGCCTTTCTTCTTAGGCGCTTTCTCTGAGCTTCCTCTTTCCAAGTTTCTAAAGCAGCGACTCCGACTCACCTAGCCGCCTGAAAGCTGCGGGCTATTCTTCAAGCCGCAAGATTCTTTTCAATCGCGTCGAGAAAGCCATACATATCCACCACAGTCTCCGTATCAGGATTCGTGGTTTTCCCTTTCAGGTCACCGGTAATTGTGCCCTGGGCAACGGTTTCAATAAGCGCTGCTTTCAGTTTCCGCGCGTAGTCCCCAAGGGTTTCGTTGTGTTCGCGATGGGCCAGCTCCTCCAGGGCATTGGCCACCGCAAAGATCAGCGCCGACGAGTTGAAATTCGCTTCCTTGCCATCGGTTTCCAGGTAACGTAGATACAAATCATGGGCCGTGCCGTGGGGCGCTTCGTACAGCATGGTGCCGTCTTTGCTCATGATGACGGAGCTCGCCGTGGCGAGACTGCCACCCAGAGCCGCGGAGATATCGGAAAAAATATCCCCGTCGAGGTTTTGCGCGGGGTACAAACCCCAGCGCGGAGGATCGCAGATCATTTTGCTTAGCTGTCGCGAGGGGCGCATGATCATAAACGACGGGGGTGGTGTATCCAGGGCCGCCAGCTCCTGGCGAATCTCGAGAATGATGGAGCTGTAGACTTCATCGTAGTTTACAAACTCGCGCTTGAGCCCGAAATACACCTCTTTCTTATTCACCGATGCATCGCGAAAAACCTGCTTGACCCAATCCTTGATCGCATCGCGATCGTTGGACATGAACAAAATGGGGTCATTAGCCTTCACGGTGCGAGCGTGCTTTTCCTCCCCGTCCATAATCACTTTGATAATGCCGGCTTCCGGAGCGGGCGTGTTGTAACTACCGTACTGATCGCCACCGCCCGCGCTCATACGCGATATGGAGACATGGGCCTTACGCTCCGGCAGACCGTAGTGCTTGAGCTGCTGCACCAGTTTGTAGAGCTTCATGCCGCTGACGTTGTCAGGGACTCCCCACAAGGCGCGCTCGGGTGGGTTAGACACGATGCGGGCCGCCTGGGCATCAATGAGCTCGTAGTGGTAGGCAAGACCGGCGGCAGCCACCTGTTCACGATAATCCTGTTCGTAGATCTCCTCGATAGCAGCTCGCATGACCCCGTCGTAGCCGGGCACCACCGTATCCTTGAGTCCCAGGTAGATATCGCGTTTTTCATCCAAAGCACGCTGGAAAAAGCGATGCGCCCAGGCCTTTACCTCTTCAAGGCAGTTGCTGGCCAACATCCAGGGGTCACCTTTCTTGAGGGTGCGCCGATGCAGTTCCACGGGATCACCACTGCTGCCGACAAACATCACCTTGGCAACCCCCGTGGCATCGGACAGTTCGCTGTAGCTGAAATCGAGACCACCACTGTCCATGGTATCGACTTCGATATCGCGGCCCACCCAGTCCGGGCGAACGCTCTGCAAGTTTTTGAACTCGATATCCTCGCGGGTGATATTGCCGCCTATGCCTTTGCGAATGGCTCCGTTGGGCGATTTCGTCGCCAGCTTATCGAGCTCCGCTTCAACAATCTGGGGGTACCTGCTTAACAGGTCGTCAAGCTGACTGCGATTGACGGTCATCCCCGCGTTCTTGATACCGACGCCATGCTCTTTGAGCGCTTCAATGGCATCGAGGACCACCTTTCCATTGCTTGTAAGCCTTTCTTCCGCTGAGAGATCGACCTCCACTAACTGTATATCCAGTCGCGACGTGACAAACTGTTCGAGGATTCGCTCAAAAGCTATCTGCGCCATTTCATCGCCATGCAGCACGACGAGCGGCTTCTCGACTTTGATTTTTTGCCCCACCTTATCTACTCCCCACGATCAAAACGGTAACGACTGGATGTGTCTCCTGACTCCGGGCGGCATGATACCCGGGATAGGCTACAGCGAAGAGGCTATTGTCCCACAACCGGAAGCGCGGGATTGCCTGTGCCCGAGGCGTAAATAGCTGGCACAATCTCACGCTTGTATAGAGTGTGGAAATCCACCCATGAGCAGCGACCAACGAGAAGCCTTCCAGACCCTGGAGCAGGCGATGAATACCGCCGTCGTAGGCCAGGAACACGTGGTAAGAACCCTGCTTATTGCGCTCCTAACAAATGGCAACGTCCTCCTGGAAGGGCTCCCCGGCACCGCGAAGACTCGTTCCGTAAAGACTCTGGCCCGGGTGCTCGACGCCACCCTGGGTCGTATTCAGTTCACCCCCGACTTACTGCCCTCGGATGTCACGGGCACGGAGATTTATCAGGAAGTAGAAGGTAGGCAGACCCTGACCTTTCAGGAAGGCCCCGTATTCAACAACATCGTCCTCGCCGACGAGATCAACCGCGCACCGGCAAAGGTCCAGGCGGCGCTGCTGGAAGCCATGGAAGAGCGCACCGTTACCGTGGCTGGCAGAAGCTACGCTTTGCCAACCTTGTTCATGGTGCTCGCCACGCAAAACCCCATTGAGCAAGAAGGCACCTACCCTTTGCCGGAAGCGCAGATGGATCGTTTCCTCATGAAGATAGCCGTGGACTACCCCGACGACGATGCCGAAGAGGCGATCATTCGACTCGTCCGGGAGGAAGGGTCTGCGGCGGCGAAGAGCGAAGCTCGCCTATCTCAGGAAATAGTTCTTGCCGCGCGCAGCGCCGTCAATGAGCTCACCGTCAGCCCAAACGTGGACAAATACATCGTTGCCCTGGTCATGGCCAGTCGCCGTCCGCAGCGTTACGAAGAATCGAGGTTGAAGGATTGGATTCGCGTGGGCTCCAGCCCTCGAGCGAGCATAGCTCTGGACAAATGCGCCCGCGCACGAGCCTGGCTAGACGGCCGGGACTATGTCGATCCTGAGGACGTGCGAGCCGTGGCCCATGGCGTATTGCGTCACCGTCTGATTCTCAGCTACGACGCCCTGGCGGAGTCCATAGATAGCGATGCGGTCATTGATGAGATGCTGCGTCAGGTCGCCGCCGCCTGAACTCGTGAAGCCTAGAGAGCACCGATTTGAGTCCCCCTGGGGTAGGTATGAGGTATTGTCGTGAGTGACGACCGCATTGCCGCCAGTCTCTCCCATCTCCGTCGGCAGGAGTTTCGAGCCCGAGGATTTTCCTTTCTGCCTCGCCAACCGGTAGGCAGTGTGCTCAGTGGTCGCCACGGATCGCGGCTTCGCGGACGTGGCCTGAACTTTGAAGAGTTGCGTCACTACCGTCCTGGCGATGACATTCGCAGCCTGGATTGGAAAGTCACCAATCGTACGGGTAAACCTCATGTTCGGGTTTACAACGAAGAGCGGGAACGGCGAGTCACGCTTCTCGTCGACCAGCGCATCAGTATGTTCTTCGGCAGTCGTAGGGCGATGAAATCCGTTGTTGCTGCGGAAGTGGCGGCCCTCATCGCCTGGCGCGTGGTCGCCGCAGGTGATCGGCTGGGCGCCCTGGTGTTTGATGACAAGGAGTGTTTCAACCTGCCACCGCGGCGCAGCCGCGATGCGGTGATCCAGTTTCTCTCCCGGTTGGCCAAAACCGGGGCGGCTCTAGCGGCGGGCTCTCCATCCAATGAGCAACAGCTCAACACGGCCCTTGAACGCCTATCGCGGTACTTATCCCAGGATGCCCTGGTGATCTATATCGGCGACGGTCTGGGCTGGAACAATCGCAGCGACGAACTGCTAAAACGCATATCCCAGCACAACGACGTCATTGTGGTGCATACCTACGACCCCGCGGAAGTCGAACTACCGGCCATCGATGAGTTAGTGGTCTCTGACGGTGAATTGCAAATCAGTGTCGCAGGGCGTCAAGACGCCTTGCGAGCGCAGTTCCGGGACAGCTTTCGAAAACACGAAGCGCACATGCATGACATGCTGCGTCGTTTCGGCCTACCTCTGATTCCCATCGACACGGTGGAAGATCCCTTGAATCAATTGCTTCGCGCCCTGGGAAGTAGCGGATGACACCCCTCTTCGGACCAGGCTGGGGCAACTATGCCATTCAGGGCATCATGGAGATTCAGCTTCCCGATCCCGTCCCCCTGCGTCCGGAGACGCCCGGCTGGGGGCTGCTCCTGGTGGCCAGCGTTTGTGTTCTTGCTTACAAAAGCTGGCAGCGCTATCGGCGATACCGGCGCAACGCCTATCGGCGCGAGTCCCGGGCGGCGTTGGAGAAGCTTCGCGTACAATTCGCAGCTGGTGACGTCACTGCCCTGCGAGAACTGGCGCCGCTCCTGCGCGGCACGGCACTCCAGGCCACGGGACGGAGCGCCTCCGTCCTCGACCAGGGGTCGCTATGGCAGGAAACCCTGGATCGCCTCGCGCCGCAGCTTCCTCCCCTGCCCACCCAGCGACTACACGAACTTGCCTACGCGCCCCTAACTGACAACCTGCCTCAGGACAGCGACGCCCTTGTGAATAGCCTGGCACGATGGATCGAGGAGCATCATGACAGGCAGTCTTGAATTCGCATTGCCCTGGGTATTCCTCCTCCTACCCCTCCCGCTTCTTGTGCGTTGGCTCACACCGGCCCACCGGGAGAGTCAAGACTCCCTACAGGTACCCTACTTTCAACGTCTGGTGACTTTGAGTGGAGAAACGCCTCGACTGGGAGCCAGTGTGTTGCGCCGTCGACGAGTCCAGAGTGTTGCGAGCCTCCTCGGTTGGTTACTCCTGGTCTTGGCCGCAGCTCGCCCCGAGTGGGTGGGTCCGCCCATTAGCGTCGAGAAATCTGCCCGAGATCTCATGCTGGCCCTGGACCTTTCCGGTTCCATGGCCGCCCAGGACTTCACGGCAGCGGATGGTTCTCAGGCAACCCGGTTGCAAGCCGCCAAGGATGTGCTGGCGACGTTTGCCCAGCGCAGAGACTCCGATCGCCTCGGGTTGATCGTGTTTGGCAGCGCGGCCTATCTGCAAGCGCCCTTCACTGACGACCGAGAGACCTGGCTCACCCTCCTCGACGAAAGCGAGGTCGCGATGGCCGGACAAAGCACCGCTTTGGGCGATGCGGTCGGTTTGGCCATTGCCTTGTTTCAGGCATCGAAAACAAAAAATCGCGTGTTGATCGTACTCACCGACGGCAACGATACGGGCTCGCGGGTACCCCCTATCGATGCCGCGTCCATCGCCGCCGCGGAAGGTGTGACGATCTACACCGTGGCCGTGGGCGATCCGGAGACCGTCGGCGAAGAGGCCCTAGACCTGGAAACGCTGGCTGAGATGTCGAAAGCCAGCGGCGGAACGAGCTTTCAGGCCCTGGATCGAGAGGCCCTTAATGGCGCGTATGAGGCCATCGACGCCCTGGAGCCGGCACAATACGATTCCCTATCCTATCGCCCTCGAAGCAGTCTGTTCCATCTGCCCCTGCTGTTGTTTGCGCTGCTCTACCTCGTCGCCCTGCCCTTTTTCGCCCTTCTGGGTTGGCAGCAACGTAGACCACGCCATGCTTGATACGCTATTTAGCCAACTCCACTTCCTCCGGCCCGGCTGGCTATTGCTATTCCTGCCTTTCAGCCTGCTCAGCTTTTTACAATGGCGACGGCGTGATCTCACCCGGCAATGGCAACCGGTTATTGCAAAACACCTATTGCCTGCGATGATCGTTCGAGGCAGCCAACGGCAGTTTTTTTCACCCCTTTGGGTGTCCATGCTGCTCAGCCCTCTGGTTGTAATCGCCCTGGCGGGACCGAGTTGGACCCGCGGAACATCCCCCTTTGCCGAGGATTCCGCAAGGCTGGTGATAGCCATGGACCTGTCGGAATCCATGGCCGAGAAGGATCTCGCACCCTATCGATTGCAACGGGCAAGAGACAAGGTGTTACAGCTGGCAGCGGCCCGCGGTGATGCCTACACGGCCCTTGTGGCCTACGCCGGAACCGCGCACACGGTACTGCCTTTGAGCAATGACTCTAAGGTACTTCTCCATTATCTGGATGCGCTTGAAGTAAACATGCTGCCCCGGCGTGGTAAAGCACCGGAAAAGGTATTGCCCCTGGCCGCAGAACTCGTCGACGGTGAAACCGGCGGCACCCTTTTGATCGTCGGTGATGGAGCGAGCAATGACGCAGCCAAGGCGTTTTCTGAGGACGTGGCGGAGCTACCTCTGCAGGTATTGGTCTGGGGCATGGGTAAGACCCAGGATGAGCTGGAGGAGGAGACCCGTCGCGGTCTGAAACCTACGACCCAGCCTCTACAAGAAGCCCAGTTGCAGGCCATCGCTGACGCTAGCCACGGACATTATGTTGCCGTCACTGCAGACGACGAAGACGTAAGAGACCTCCTCCGTCGCATCGATCGCCATTATCAAATCAGCGACGATAGCAGTCGCCCCTGGCAGGATGGCGGCTACTATCTCTTGTGGCTCATCCTTCCCTTGTTTGCCCTCTGGTTTCGCAGCGGCTGGGTGCTGCGATGGTAATCACCTGGTCACCAAAATCCTGGCTTGGGATCGCCGGCGTGGCTCTGGCCTTAGCTTTTCTTTGGGGAGTGAGCCATCCCAAAGACTTCTTGAATCTATGGCTGACACCGGATCAACGGGGCCGTATCTATTTTTCTCGGGGCAACTATCGTCGCGCCGCCGAAAGCTTTGAGGACCCTCGATGGCGGGGCATCAGCCTGTATGCCGCGGGGGACTTTCTACCCGCGGCGCAGTACTTCTCCCAGTATCAGGACTCGGAATCGCTTCTCGCCCGGGCCAATGCTCTGGCCCATGCCCGGGAGTATCTGGCCGCCCGGGATGCTTACACAGATTTGCAGCGAAGATACCCAGAGCACCCGGCACCGGAGATCAACCTACCGATAATCCAGGCGCTGATCGACGCCAATCGACAGCTGTCCGAGAGCCAGCAAGGAGAGATGGGGGATCTGAGTTCGGAGCAGGACGAGGGCCCGCGTTCGTCCGAAGGGGACGAGCGAGTTTCTCTCCTTGAACGCGAACACCTAAGCGCCGAAGAGTTGATGCAAAATCCGGAACTGACCGCCATGTGGCTGCGCCAGGTACAGCGAAATCCAGCAGAGTTTCTCGCCACGAAGTTTTATTTGCAGCTTGAAGCCCGCGAGTCCATCCCATGAGGGAGATACTGCTTTTTCTTGCTTTCAGCGGTATCGCCTGGTCTGCCTCGGGTGCGGAAAGTGTTACCGATCTGCTTCGCAGCGGCGAGCTGCGCGCGCGTATCCTGATCGAAAACTCGCCCCCGCTGTATCAACGGGCGCCGTTTGTCCTCGCCGTCGAAGTCGCAACCCCCCGGTGGTTTACCCGAGGCACGCGAGTCCGCGAGTTTCGCCTGAAGAATGCCCTCGTGCGCCCCGTCTCAAACTTCGCCGACAACCAAACCCAACAAATCGACGGCTCTAACTGGACGGTGCAGCGCTGGCGGTTTCGTGTTTACCCCCGCGATGCGGGCCCGCTCGAAATACCGCGTATCCAAGTGTTTGTCTCCGTTAGCGGACCCGAGGGCGGTAGCCGCGAAGGCGAGCTGAGCCTGCGGATACCGGCTTTGACCATCACGGCGCCCGCCTCCATGCCCGACGACGGATCGTGGGTCGCCACGGAAAAGCTACGGGTTGACGAAACCTGGGAGGGGCGCCTTGACAGCTATCGCCCCGGCGATGCGATTACCCGCCACAGGCGCTTCTTTCTCACCGATGCTCCCGCCATGCTCCTGCCCGCGTCACCGCTTCCCGAGATTCCCGGGCTCTCTCTATATGAATCGCCGGCGAGAATTCATGATGAGACCAACCGAGGCGCGCTCCAGGGTATCCGTGAAGAAAGTCTAATCGTCACCATGGAAGAACCCGGGGAGTACACGCTCCCGGCCCTGGCGTACCCCTGGTTCAACACCTCCACGCAGCGCGCCGAGGTCTTAAGCCTTCCCGCCTATCATTTCTCTGTCCTCGACCCCGCAGCTATAAGCGCGGTCGATTCCGAGCAGCGGCAAGACCGCACCGCTGCGTGGGCTGCGAGTTACTGGTGGCGTGTCGGCGGCATCTTCATCATCGTCTGCGGGTTGATCCTGGGAGTCCTGACCCTGACACCGCTGAAAAAGCCCTTGCAAGAAGCATTCGCCGCTTTCGGGGCCTATCAAGCGTATCGCCAGAGCCTGACCGAAGGAGACTATGCGCGCGCTCTGAGGCTTCTCCACCAGCGCGTCGTTTATCGCACGAATCACGTAGACCTGGAATCCCCCTTCGCGCAGGAACCCGAGGCCCTGGCCACCCTCCGGCTCATGCTGGCAAAGGCCTACGGAAAAGGCTGTGAGACCCCGCCCAGGATGGGGTGCATGGCCCTTTGGCGGCAAACCAAAAAGGGTGGAGCAACACCCAAAACAGTGTTTAAGCTAAATCTCAACCCGGTGGATTAGCCCCTTGGCCAACAACCCCTTAGAAGACACGTCTGACCGAGCCAGGCTGCGGATGCCCAAGCCGCCCTGGCAATGGCATACTCCTTGCCAAGGTTTTAAAGCTACTGCCATCACTCACTACCGGAGTTTCCATGCCGTCAGAGATGCACGACTTTATCCAACAGCTACCCAAGGCGGAGCTGCATGTTCACCTTGAGGGCACCCTCGAGCCCGAGCATATTTTCAGCCTGGCGGCGCGAAACGACATTGAACTCGAATACAAGACGCCCGCCGAAGTCGTCGCCGCCTATGACTTTCACGATCTACCCTCGTTTCTGAAGATCTACTATGCCGCCATGGATGTGTTGCGCACGGAAAACGACTTCTATGAACTGGCCCTACACTACTTTCGGCGTGCTGCGGCTCAAAACGTGGTGTATGTGGAACCCTTTTTTGATCCCCAGGCACACACGAGTCGCGGCGTGGCCTTCGACACGGTGATCAACGGCATCCAGCGGGCTCAGCTTGAGGCGGCGGAGAAGCTCGGTGTGCAAAGCAATCTGATCATGTGTTTTCTCCGCGATATGAGTGCTGAATCAGCGGCGGAACATCTGGCGATGGCAAAACCTCATCTGGATAAGATCATCGGCGTCGGCCTGGACTCCGACGAGAAGGACAACCCACCGGCCAAGTTCGCGGCGGTGTTTGCCGAGGCCCGCCAGCTGGGACTCAAGCTCACCATGCACTGCGACGTGAACCAGAAGGACATCCTGGGCCATATCCGTGAATGTCTGGATCTCATCGAAGTGGATCGCATCGACCACGGTGTGAATGCACTAGAAGATGACGCGCTGTGCACCGAGATTGCGCGCCGGGGCCTCGGTCTCACCGTATGCCCGGTCTCGAATCGCTTTGTTGTTCAGGACCTCACGAGCAAGGAAATTCGCGCCATGCTCGACAAAGGCATGAAGGCCACGATCAACTCCGACGACCCTGCGTACTTTCGCGCCTACATGAACGAGAATCTTCAGGCGCTGGTGGACGACGCAGACTTCACCAAAGAAGAGCTAAAAACCCTGACCCGCAACGCCTTCGAGGTGAGCTGGGCCAGTGACGAACAAAAAGCGAGTTTCATCTCTCGCCTGGATCAGGTGCACTGATTTATGCGCGACGCTATCGACCGCTTTTTCGGGATCAGTGAGCACCAGAGCAGTATTCGTCAGGAGCTCATCGCCGGGGTAACCACCTTCCTGGCCATGGCCTACATCACCGTGGTCAATCCCGGGATTCTATCCGCCGCCGGCATGGACTTTGGGGCTGTATTTGTCGCCACCTGTCTGGCCGCTGCGCTCGGTACGGCGGTGATGGGACTCTATGCCAATTACCCCGTGGCTCAGGCGCCAGGCATGGGTCAGAATGCGTTTTTCACCTATGGCGTGGTCCTCGGCTTGGGTCACAGTTGGCAGAGCGCTTTGGGCGCGGTGTTTGTGTCCGGTCTCATTTTTATTCTTCTGTCGGTGTTACCGGTGCGGGAGTGGTTAATCAATGCTATTCCCCGATCCCTTAAGCTAGGCATATCCGCCGGTATTGGTTTCTTCCTGGGGATAATTGCTCTGTCCGGCAGTGGCGTTATCGTCAGCAATGAGGCCACCATGGTGGGGCTGGGTGATCTCACGGAAACTCCGGCGATCTTCATGCTCTTTGGTTTCGTGCTCATCGCCGCCCTAAGCGCTCGACGCACTATCGGCGCGGTCGTTATTGGCATGCTGGTGGTCACGGTTTTGGGTTGGCTCACGGGGGCAGCGGAGTTTAAGGGCGTGGTGTCTCTGCCACCGAGCATGTCGACCTTTCTGGAGCTGGATATCGCCGCTGCCCTGGACTTGTCCATGGTGACGGTCATTCTCACCCTGTTGCTGGTCGATGTCTTCGATACGGCGGGGACCCTTGTTGGTGTCGCTAACCGGGCGGGCATGCTAAACGCCCAGGGCCATCTACCGCGCCTACGTCGGGCCCTGTTGTCCGACTCCAGCGCCACGGTGGTTGGGGCCGCC